>NZ_JAYKYV010000003.1:0-314433 GCF_035818535.1 Flagellimonas halotolerans
GGTGCGCTTATTCCTCGGGTTTTCTGAATACTTCATAAATAAGTTGATTTTGTGTCAACTTATTTCAGGACGGGACAGATACATAATATCAAAAGCCCTTCTCTAAAGTGAGGGGCTTTTTTTATGTCCAAAATTCCGTACTTTTAAGGTCACAAACTAAACCTAATGGAAATTATCAAGAACCTACACTCTTATTTGGCCTATGTGGTGTTGGCCGTTTTAGTTATTGCTGTAATAAATGCCATAGCAGGCTGGTTGGGCAAAAAGGACTTTACCATGCAAAAGGACCTACGTGTTAGTCTATTTGCACTTATTTTAAGCCATATTCAGCTACTGGTCGGACTGTTGTTATACTTTGTGTCCGGGAATGGTCTAAAAGCCATTCAAACTTTGGGAATGGGTGGATTAAATGCGCCAGCACGTTTATTGGCCGTGGAACATCCATTTATCAATATTATAGCCTTGGTTTTAATAACCATTGGTTGGTCGAGGCACAAAAAATTCATGGAAAGCAATAAAAAGTTCAAGACCATCTCCATTTTCTATGGCCTTGGTCTATTATTGATCTTGAGCCGTATCCCTTGGGGGCAGTGGTTTGCTTAATGTCATTTTTGCGAACGCAGGAATCTTATTCTTTAACCTCCTTCAACAAAAACAAATAGGCAGGAAAATGGTCGCTATACCCGGCCGTGAATGTGCCACCCGAATAGGCGCGTAGCGGATAGCCTTTAAATCTTCCTTTGTCGGTTCTGATAAAGGCAGGCTCAAAAATGCCCGCTTTCCAGAAGAAAGCGTGGTACGGTCTTCTGCCACCAAATTGGAGGTCATAAAGATTTGGTCGAACAAGTTCCATTTATCCCGATACGCCTACGAACCCACCCCTTTTTTAAACATGGCCTCCATGGGATTGTAAAGGCTTACACTGTCCAGTTGACGTTTTTTTGCCCTTCGTTTTCAGAATTTTTTTCAAACTATCATAAATTGGGTCGTCATTCAAATCGCCCAAGGCAATGATTTTGGCATCTAAATCCAGTTCTTGAATGGAATCGATAATGCGTTTGTTCATCAGAGCAGCTCTAACAGGTAACAGCGAACTCTTTGCAGCTCCGCCTCTTAGGGACGGCCAATGGTTCACAATAGAATAGATGTTTTCTCGGTCCATGGTGCCCCCGACCACCAATTGGTCGCGGGTGTACTCCCGTTCCCCCATGTCATCAAACAACAAAAGCCTATGACTTTTAAAGGAAGATGGGATAAACGATGCCTTTTTATAAAGTAAGGCAACATCAATGCCCCGTTCATCAGGGGAATCAAAATGAATGATGCCATAATCTTTCTCCTGTAAGTTTGGGTGCCGCATTAAATCTTCCAGCACATCCAAATTTTCAACCTCGCACAGTCCCACAATATCCGGCGAGGTTTTGGGAGTTTCAGCACCAATCTTGGAAATAACGTTGGATAGGTTTTCAACTTTTTGACGATACCGTTCCTCCGTCCAACGGTAACGCCCCTCAGGAGTACGGTCATCATCAAAAGTGAGGGAATCATTTACCGTATCGAACAGGTTTTCACAGTTGTAAAAAGCAATGATTCTTAAGGTGTATGTTTTGGACTTTTGTCCATAAAGTGAGGTCGATATTAATACAAGTAGGCATATTAATAATCGCAATTTATTTTGATTTTGTAGCTAAAATAAGTGCAATTGTCCGCTTTTTAGCAGTTTGTACAGCAATTACAGCCCCTTTTTACTAATTAACCTACAATAACCTATGAGGCTATCCACGATACTGGCTGTGCTTTGTTGTTGCAAACTGCAGTATGGACAACAAAGTACTCCCGTTACAGGGAAATTTATGGAAAAGAGTTCGGATATCCCCATTTCGAATGCCATAATTATCCTTGAAAGCACTTCCCAAGAATTTACTTCAAATGATAACGGTGAGTTTAAAATTCATCTAACGGAAACAGGCGAGCAAATGCTCCATATTTCTGCCGTGGATTATATCACAAAGCGATTTTCGCTGTATCTACAGTTTGCCAATTAATGTTAAGGAAAGTATATAATTTGTTACTGAATTTTTGGAAAACCTTCGTCTTTCATTACCTCTTCCATTTGTAGTACGTGCCTTTCCATATGGCCGGCAATAAAAACAATAAGTTGAACACCATCTACAGTTCCAAAAGGCAGATCGCTATTGTAACGGTTTCTCAAATCGTCGTCCGTTGTTTTAACGTATTCCAAAAGTTCGCTTCGGGTGGAAAGTAAAGCCTCCAAAGTCTCTTCGGTGGAACCAAATTTTCCACTTGGTTCGAACGGTTTGGAGGTCTTCACCTTTTGGCTCCTGTCTGCCACCATGGGCATAATTTCTTTGTCTTTAAAAACTAAAGAGTCCTTAAGTGCAGGTTTTGGGCCCTCTTCAACACTTTTGTGCACTGTTTGGACAAACATCTTTTCGGTCAGGGCAAGGTGTTCCATACATTCGGCAATGGACCACGATGTTGGGTCTGGTTTATAGTGGAACTGTACATAGGTAAGACCATCCAATACCTCGTTCATACGTTCTCTTGTTTCCGTTAAATGTTTGATCATCATTTTTCGGTCTTCTGTACTAAGCTTTGTGCTATAATCCTTGGAAAAACTGAAAAGCACTAGGGCAACTAAAGGGATGATTAATTTTTTCATGAGTTGTGGTATTTATTGATTTTGTCGTAAATTATTGGTTCCTAATGTATTAAAATTAATGGGAATTAAATAGAACGAAAAATAATTTCAAAAGTATTATTTGAATGCTTTATATCTTTTGAAAGATAAGGTAGAGCAATTGAAAGCAGATCACAGAACAGCTAAATAGATTAAGGTTATGTTATAATAGTATTTTAATATTAATCATCTATTCTTTTGACTGCTGTTTTTGTATTTTTATATATCACTAAAAACTTAATTTAAAACGATATACTATCATGAGTAAAGAATTGGCAAATGGTGCAGATGAGGGCGCTTGTCCTTTTTTGAACGGAGAAATAAAACAAGTGGCTGGGAGCGGTACACAAAATGAAGATTGGTGGCCCAACCGTCTTAAATTGGAACTTTTAAGCCAGCATTCAGAAAAATCTAATCCGCTGGGAGAGAAATTCAACTATGCCGAAGCGTTCAAAAAACTGGACTACGCAGCGCTTAAAAAAGACCTTTTAAAGATTATGACCGATTCGCAAGACTGGTGGCCTGCCGATTTTGGCAGTTACGCCGGCTTGTTCATTCGTATGGCATGGCACAGTGCAGGTACGTATCGTTCAGGAGATGGTCGTGGTGGTGGAGGCCGTGGTCAACAACGTTTTGCCCCCCTTAACTCTTGGCCGGACAACGTGAGCTTGGACAAAGCCCGTCGCCTGTTGTGGCCCATCAAACAAAAATACGGCCAGAAAATATCCTGGGCAGACCTTATGATATTGGCTGGAAACGTTGCCTTGGAATCAACCGGATTCCGCACTTTTGGTTTTGCAGGTGGTCGTGAGGACGTTTGGGAGCCAGACCAAGATGTATATTGGGGAAGCGAAAGTGAATGGTTGGCCTTAAGCGATACACCCAACAGCCGCTATTCGCACAACAAAGAAGAACGCGATTTGGAAGATCCTTTGGGAGCTGTACAAATGGGGCTCATCTATGTAAACCCTGAAGGACCTGACGGAAATCCTGATCCCGTAGCTGCCGCTCATGACATTCGAGAGACCTTTAAGCGAATGGCTATGGACGACGAAGAAACCGTAGCCCTTATTGCTGGTGGACATACTATCGGTAAAACCCACGGTAATGGTGATGCAGAATTGGTTGGTGCTGACCCCGAATCAGAAGATTTGGCATTGCAGGGATTGGGATGGGTCAATAAAAATGGTTCAGGAAAGGCAGGTGATGCCTTTACTTCTGGACTTGAGGTGACTTGGACTTCTACACCGGTACGTTGGAGCAACGATTTTTTCCAATTCTTGTTTAAATACGAATGGGAATTGACCAAAAGCCCTGCAGGGGCACACCAATGGGTGGCCAAAGATGCCGAAGCCATCATCCCCGATGCTTTTGGCGGTCCCAACAGAAAACCAACCATGTTGACCACCGACTTGTCGTTACGTTTTGATCCGGCCTATGAAAAGATTTCACGTAAGTTCTTGGATGATCCACAAGCTTTTGCCGAAGCTTACGCCCGGGCTTGGTTTAAGTTGACGCACCGAGATATGGGACCACGTTCCCGTTATCTTGGGCCCGAAGTACCAAAAGAAGAATTGAATTGGCAAGACCCCATTCCAGCGGTAGATTACACCTTGGTTGATGCCTCTGATGTAAAAGCCTTGAAAGCAAAAGTATTGGATTCCGGTCTTTCAATTTCCGATTTGGTTTACACCGCTTGGTCGTCTGCGTCCACCTTCCGTGGTGGTGATAAGCGTGGTGGTGCCAATGGTGCACGTATCAACTTGGAACCCATGAACGGTTGGGAGGTAAACAAAGACACAGGAAAAGTTATAAAATCACTTGAAGCCATTAAGAACGAATTCAACAGCAATGCCAGTGGAGGAAAGAAAATTTCTATGGCTGATATGATTGTCTTGGCCGGTACTGCCGCAGTTGAAAAAGCTGCTAGCGATGCCGGTGTTCCAACCGAAGTGTCTTTTGCACCAGGGCGTAACGATGCCCGCCAAGATCAAACCGATGTAGAGGCCACTAATTACTTGGAACCCAAATATGACGGTTTCCGTAACTATGTGAAACAAGGCGTAAAGGTGCCAGCCGAGCATTTGTTGGTGGATAAGGCCCAATTGTTGACCCTTACCGCACCCGAGATGACCGCTCTTGTAGGTGGTTTGCGTGTGCTGGGTGCCAACTTTGATGGCTCAAAGCACGGCGTCCTTACCGATAAAGTTGGGGTTTTGAGTAACGATTTCTTCGTGAACTTGCTCGATATGGCCACTGAATGGAAAGCCGCCAACGATGAAAAATCGTTGTACGAAGGCCGTGACCGTGAGACTGGTGGCCTAAAATGGACCGGTACCCGTGTGGACTTGGTATTTGGTTCCAATTCCATTTTGCGTGCCTTGGCCGAAGTGTATGCTTCTAAAGACGGCAAAGAGAAATTTGTGAAAGATTTTGTAGCCGCTTGGACCAAAGTAATGAACTTAGACCGTTTCGATTTGGATTAGTAGACCCAAATTATAACCAAAAAATAGAATAGAAAATTTATATCAACAAAAACTGCCGTAGCTAAAAAGCTTATGGCAGTTTTTTATAACTTTCTGTATAACAATGAACAACAAGGAAGAACTCTTTAACCAAATACGAAACGGTAATTTAGAAGCCGTACAAAACCTAATACGGAAGAAGCCTGTTTTTTTGGAAGCTAAAGATCAAAGAGGCTCTACACCACTTATATTGGCAGCTTATTATGGGCACGAGGATATAGTTGATTTTTTGTTGGACAAAGGTGCCCAAGTGAATGCTTTGGACAGTTCTGGAAATTCAGCTCTTATGGGTGTATGTTTCAAAGGGTTTACAAGCATTGCCGAAAAATTAATAAAAGCTGGAGCTAATATCAGCCAAAAAAACGCCATGGGGGCAACTTGCCTTATTTATGCCGTAACATTTAACCGCAAAAGTATAGCAGAACTTCTTCTAAAGCATGGGGCAAATACCACCGTAAAAGACGCCAAGGGGAAAACAGCCATGGACCTTGTTTTGGAACAAGGAAATAGCGAAATGGAAGAAATTTTAAAAAAATACTAGATGTCCACAACTTTGAACATTGCCTTAATTCAGTCCAATTTATACTGGGAAGACCCAGTAAAAAACAGGAAAATGTTCGAGGATAAGATTGATACCATTCCCGATTATGTGGATTTGATCGTACTGCCAGAAATGTTCACTACCGGCTTTACCATGAAACCAAAAAACATTGCCCAATCTGAAGGAGATGGCACGGTAGAATGGATGAAGCGAATGGCCCAACAATATAATGTGGCCATGGTCGGTAGTATTATTTTTCTAGAAAACGGCAAATTTTTTAATCGCTTGTATTTTGTTCCGCCAGTTGGAACTCTTGAGATTTACGATAAAAAACACACCTTTACACTAGCTGGTGAGGATGAAGTATATGAGGCAGGAAAAGAAAAACTGATTTTCGAATACAAAGGGTTTAGCATCTGCCCTATGATTTGTTATGATCTTCGGTTTCCTGTGTGGTCCAGAAATACTGAAGATTACGATGTATTGATTTATGTGGCCAATTGGCCCAAGAAAAGAATCAATGCTTGGGATACCCTGTTAAAAGCAAGAGCTGTAGAAAACATGGCCTATTGTATTGGTGTTAACCGTATAGGAACGGATGGGGCGGATTTTGAATACCCTGGACATTCCGCCGTGTATGATGTGCTCGGGGAACCTATGGTCTATTCTGAAGCAGAAGAGATACTATATGCCACATTGGATAAAGCACACATAGAAAATACAAGAAAAAAATTAAGGTTTTTAGAAGATAGGGATAGTTTTAATTTGATAGGATAAAGGTTTCTTCCTTTTCCCAGTTGGCCCTGATCTCGATAATACCGGGATAGTAGCTTATTTCTTCGGGCTGTCTTTTTTCGAGAAAGCTACCGGTATCCAACTTGCCATTTCCATTTTTATCCAATATGACGCGGGCTACATAGTTGCCCGGATCCAAGTAGTTGAATTCGAAGAATTGTGACTCGGCAGCAACAATCTCTCGCTGAACTTCTCCTTTTTCGTTGGTCAGCTGCACAATCACAGGATAGGTAACATCGCCACCTAAAATCATTCTTAGATTGCCATAATCTGCAAAACTGCCTGTAGATAAATTGTAGGCCAACGTATCGTTCTTAATTCCAAAGAAATCGGTAATAGCCCCAGGCAAAAACGAAAAAGTATATTTTTGATTCGGCTCCACCTCAAAATCGAAATCAATTTTGTTGTTCAAACTGTCCAACACATAGGAGTACGATGCGGGAATGGAATCGCTTACTTTTAGCGAAATATGATTGGTGTCCAATGCTGCAATAGGCGTATTGGCCAAAATACTTAAGGTGTCCTCAAAATTAAATTTTCCGCTAACGGAGGCAGATAGTTTTAAGGAATCCATAGGAAGTTCGCGCATTTTCACTGTAAAAGTGTCAACAATCTGGGCTTTGTCATTCCTGACCGTGAATATAATGGAATCCAAATCGGTCGGGGTCATCCAATAATTTAGGGTGTCCTTGTTCCGTTCCTTCAAAATAGTGGTCTTTACGGAATCGGGCATTGGAGTCAAAGTTTCAATGTCCAAATCCCTGTAATCCCCTTGATACCCAAATATAATTTTGTTGTTGGCCACCAAACTGGGTACAGAAGGTTTATAATTTGGCTGCTCTCGAAATAGATTCAATAAGTAAATGGAATCTGTTGGAATTGTAATCGTGTCGGCTATAAAACCGATTTTATCTTGCCCTTGATCGAACATGTTGTTTTTGTTCACATCCTTTAAGCCAAATAAGGCATATTTTCCACCTTTTAGGTTCCTCAATTCAAAAAAGGGAACGCTATCTCCAGTATTTGTAATATACAACGGGGGCTCTTTGTAAATGGTAGAATCTGTATAGGTGCTGTCCATTTCGTAAAGCATCACGCTAATAAACTCGTCCGCTTTTCTGTTAACGGCATCTTTTACAGCACCAGATAACGACAGGGAGTCCAAATAATCTCCAGTAGAGAATACGTAGCTCAAAAAGCTATTGGGATTCCCCTCATTGTTGTCCACAATACTTTGTCCAAAATTTATGGTGTAGGTAGTGTTCTCCCTAAGCGTGTCTTTTATAACGACCTCAATATACTTGCTCGGAGCGCCCATTGGGGTTATGGTGGCAGGGTTCTTAAAGGGTGGGGAAACCACCAACTGGTCCTGCACGTCCTCCAACTTGATCAGCTCATCAAAATAGAGCCGTATTTTTGTTGCCTTAAAATTAGTGGTGAAGTTTTCAGGTTCGCTTCGTACCAGTTTTGGGGGAGTAATATCTTTTGGGCCACCGCTAGGGGAACCACGTTTGGCACATTGCCACATAGCAATGGCCATAAAGGCTAAAAAAAGAAGTCCCAACAGTTTTTTTAAGTACACCATGCCTAAAACCAATGAAGAACAAAGAAACAACTAATTTGAAAAACGGGACAACGCATTAATAAAATTTAACCCTCCGGCACCAGGGCCATACTCAATGCGGAAACTGCTATGTTTTTTTGTTGGAGAAGTGTTTGTGCACAAGGCTCAATGTTTGCAGCGGTAGTGATGACATCATCCACCAAAAGCACATGCTTAAATTTCCCGTTGTATGATGCATTGAGGTCAAAGGCATCTTTAGAGCCTTCCCAGCGACATTGTCGGCCTTTTTTGGTCTGGGTTTTTATGTTCTTCACTTTTATCAACCAATCATCACAATATTCAGCACCTAAATTTTCCGCAATTGTACGCCCAAATAAAGCTACTTGATTGTAGCCCCGCTTTTCAGCTTTTTGGGATGCAAAGGAACCGGTACTACTGCATCAATCTGGCCGAGTTGACCACTTTCTTTTAATTGGGCACCGCAACAATCCCAAATAAAGCCTCCGATCTGTTCTTGGTTTTTGTATTTGAGCCAGAACAATAAACTTTTTATCAGGCCATTTTTGGAGAAGAAAACGAACGATGCAGCTTTTTTTATGGGAATTCTACCATAAAATATACGGTCCACGGCATTTTCTTCCAGATAGTTATAATCGTTGAGTGGCACATCATGTCGACAAACGGCACACAAAACATGTTCATCCCTGAATAATTGCGCATTACATCCAAAACATACCCTTGGCAATAGGATGTTGTTAATCTCGTTTATTATCTTAGCCAACCTTTTTGGTGTCAAATCTTATACATTTTTAGAGTAGTCTGTCAACCCCATGAACTCCCAAGATAACAATTTCAACTACAAAATTATTTTTGCCGCTATGGCCGCGGTAATTGTGGGGATTCTTATTGCCTTTTATTACAGCTACGCCCAATCCAAAAACCAAATGATCTATTTGGAGGAGGAAAAATCACTTTTGGTAAAGGATTTAACATTGATGAGGGCAGAGGTCGACCGTTTATCGGGATTAAATGAGGTAAACGAAATCGAGTTGCAAACCTCCCGGTTTAGGGTGCAGCAACTTTTGGACTCCGTCGGCAGATTAAACTTCAGTATTACCAAATTAAAGGAAACCAGAAAGGAACTTCGTAAATTGGAGTTGCGTTTTGACAGCCTGAAGCTCAAAAACAACTTTCTTAGGTACAACAATAGTTTACTGGCAAGCAAGTACGACGAGACCTTGAAGCGGTTGGAAGAACTACGGGGCAGGGCCAATAATATGCAACAAACGGAATCTTTGCTTCGCGAGACCAATAAGGAACTTGCCAAGGAACTCAAAATTAAAAGCTATTTAAAACTACAAGATGCCGAAGGCAGTGGTTTTAGGTTAAGGGCTGGCAGACCCATAAAAACCAATAAAGCTTCTGTGATCGAAAAATTGAGAGGATGCGTTACCATATTGAGCGACCCTAACACCAAAGGGGACATAAAAGTGCTATACCTTCAGTTTTTGGATCCCAATATGGCCATTATCGAAGACAACGCCAACACTATTTCCGTTAGCGGGAATACATACAGCAAAAAAGTTGAGATTGTCTACACCGGAAAGGAGATCAGTATTTGTGATGCCATAACCGTACCCGAAGGGTCGTTGGCAGAGGGAATTTATACCCTAAATGTCTTTGAAGATGAAAGATTGTTGGCTTCCACTGAATTTCAGCTGAAATAACATACTTCTTTTTGGGTAAAATTCTATTTTTGCCCAATGGCAAATCAGGAAGACATTTTTAAGAAGGTTATCTCCCATGCAAAGGAATACGGGTATGTGTTCCAATCCAGTGAGATTTATGACGGACTCAGTGCAGTTTATGACTACGGACAGAATGGTGCCGAGCTAAAGAAAAACATTCGCGAATATTGGTGGAAGGCGATGGTGCAGCTCAATGAGAACATTGTGGGCATCGATGCGGCGATATTTATGCATCCCACCACATGGAAGGCCTCTGGCCACGTAGATGCCTTTAACGACCCTTTAATCGATAACAAGGATTCCAAAAAAAGATACCGCGCCGATGTTTTGATCGAGGATTATGTGACCAAGATCGAGGCCAAGATCGAGAAAGAGGTGAAAAAGGCAGCCAAACGGTTTGGCGATAGCTTTGACAAGGAACAATTCCTTGCTACCAACCAGCGTGTTTTGGATTATCAAGCAAAGGCTGATTCCATTTTAAAACGTATGGGAAAATCCCTCGAAAATGAAGACTTGGCCGATGTAAAAGCCTTGATCGAGGAATTGGAGATTGCCTGTCCGCTTTCAGGATCAAAAAATTGGACCGATGTAAAGCAGTTCAACCTAATGTTCGGAACCAAATTGGGGGCTTCTGCCGATAGTGCCATGGACCTCTACCTTCGTCCTGAGACCGCTCAAGGGATATTCGTCAACTTTTTGAACGTACAGAAAACTGGACGAATGAAGATTCCTTTTGGGATTGCCCAAACAGGAAAAGCTTTCCGTAACGAGATCGTTGCCCGTCAGTTTATCTTTCGTATGAGAGAATTTGAACAGATGGAGATGCAATTCTTTATAAAACCAGGCACCCAATTGGAGTGGTACGAGGCGTGGAAAGAGAAACGGATGAAATGGCACCTTTCTTTGGGAATGGGAGTTGACAACTACCGTTTCCATGACCACGAAAAATTGGCGCACTATGCTGATGCAGCTTCAGATATCGAGTTTAGGTTTCCGTTTGGTTTCAAAGAACTGGAGGGAATCCATTCCCGTACCGATTTTGATTTGGGCAAGCATGAGGAATACTCGGGCAAGAAACTACAGTATTTCGACCACGAAGAGAATAAGAGCTACACGCCCTACGTGTTGGAAACTTCCATTGGATTAGATCGTATGTTCTTGGCTGTTTTCTCTAACTCTTTGCAAGAAGAAGAGCTGGAAAATGGCACTACGCGTACCGTACTTAAGATTCCGGCCGTACTTGCACCGAACAAAGTGGCGGTTTTACCATTGTTGAAGCGTGATGGACTTCCCGAAGTCGCTCAAAAATTGGTGGACGAACTGAAATGGGATTTCAATGTGGATTATGATGAAAAAGATGCCGTAGGGCGCCGTTACCGCCGTCAAGATGCTGCGGGAACACCTTTCTGCGTTACGGTGGACCATCAAACATTGGAAGACGATACGGTAACCATCCGCCATAGGGATACCATGGACCAAAAACGTGTAAAGCTTTCAGAGGTGAAGGAAATCATCTCCAAAGAAGTGGATATGCGTTATTGGTTACAGAAAATCTAAGGCTTAGAACAATCCGGTAATCTCCCCAGCATCATTAATGTCGATACCTTCGGATGATGGATGTGTTGGCAACCCTGGCATACGCATAATGTTGCCCGTTATCGGAATAAGGAAACCTGCCCCAACGGCAATTTCTATTTCTCGCACGGTGATGATAAAATCTTTGGGCCTGCCCAATAATTTAGGATTGTCCGATAATGACTTTTGGGTTTTGGCAATGCAAACGGGCAGTTGCTCTAAACCAAGGTCTGCGATTTTTCTTAAATCAGCTTTGGCTTTGGCGGTGTAGTCCACGTATTCCGCACCATAAATTTCGGTGGCAATAGTGGCTATTTTGTCTTTTACTGTTGATTTCCAATCATAAAGTGGTTGGAAATCGGAGGCTTTGGATTCCACAATCTCAATTACGGATTTAGCCAATTCTTCCGAACCTTCACCACCCTTCTCCCAAACATTGGCAACGGCTACTCGAACACCTTTTGATACTGCTAATGCCTTGATTACCGCAATTTCTTCATCCGTGTCTGTAACAAATTTATTGATGGCAATTACGGGAACAACGTTGAATTTAGCGATGTTTTCCAAATGCTTCTCCAAATTCGGAAGCCCTTTTTTCAAGGCCTCTACGTTGGGTTCGGTCAACGATTTTAAATCTGCGCCCCCATGATATTTTAATGCCCGAATAGTTGTGGTAAGCACAACGGCCTTGGGCTTTAAACCAGCACTTTTACATTTGATGTCGAAGAATTTTTCGGCCCCTAAGTCAAATCCAAATCCAGCTTCTGTAACGGTGTAATCAGAATGGGACATTCCCATGAAAGTAGCCAGTACAGAGTTGGTTCCTTGTGCTATATTGGCAAAAGGCCCACCGTGAATAATGGCGGGGTTTCCCTCTATGGTCTGTACCAAATTGGGTTTTATGGCATCCTTCAACAAGGCGGCCATAGCGCCTTCGGCCTTCAAATCTTTAGCGTAGATAGGTTTTCTGTCATAAGTGTACCCAACAAAAATGTTGCCCAATCGCTTTTTTAGGTCGCTTAGGCTTTCGGCCAAGCAGAGAATGGCCATGATCTCGGAGGCAGCGGTAATATCAAATCCGGTTTCCCTTGGCACGCCCGAAGTGGTACCACCAAGTCCCACTATGATGTGGCGCAGGGAACGGTCGTTCATATCCATTACGCGTTTCCAGCCAATGGTTCTGGGATCCAATCGTAAAGAATTGGTTTTATTCTGAATATTGTTGTCAATAATGGCCGATAAAAGATTGTGTGCCTTTTCAATGGCGGCAAAATCGCCCGTAAAGTGCAGGTTGATGTCCTCCATGGGCAACACTTGCGAATAACCACCACCAGTGGCACCTCCTTTAATTCCAAAAACGGGACCTAGCGATGGTTCCCGCAATACCACGGTTGTTTTTTTGCCCAAACGGTTCAATCCTTCGGAAAGGCCTATGGACATGGTAGTTTTTCCCTCGCCAGCTGGGGTTGGGGAAATGGCCGATACCAAAATTAAATTACTGTTTTTGGCTTTATCTCGGTTAATGGCCTTAAGAGGAAGTTTGGCCTTGTATTTCCCGAACATTTCAATGTGCTCTGGGTCGATTCCAAATTTTTCTGCAATGGTGGATATGTGTTTCAAAGAAACACCTTTGGCGATTAGTAAATCGTTCATAGTTTAGTTTTTATGCGCAAGGAAAGCATGTATCCTTCCCCTAATTGCTATACAAGATACATAATCGAGGGAGTAAAACTATGATATTTGTGGGTTTGAGAGGACTATTCAACTCTTCTACCTTCGGTGGTGAAAGACAAACCTTGTTGTCCCGAAGTGGAAATCATGACCCCTTCAAAATAAGGCTCGTGGGAAGTTGGTTTTATGGACCAATTAAAAAGGAAGTTGGCACCTGTTCCTCCTGACTTGTCCTTCTCATCAATCACAATTTCAACGGTTTCCATCGGTTTTATGTAGATGGGCTCATCAAAATAAGTTCTGATGGGATTGCCCTCGGTATCAAAATATTCCGCTTTGTGGATGTAGATGGTATCTCTTAGGTTGGTATTTCGCATACTTATGGTACTGGTAAGGGCGTGGGTGCGGTGTTCGGTTTCACTATAAATCTCGGAATACACGGAGAGATACGAAATACCTTTCATCAAGGAATCCCGCTCGGAGATATGAGCCGTGCGATTGCTCCAGTTTACAGAGTCGATGGAACTCACTTCTTTCTTGTTTTTTTCAGTGCAGGAAAAAATCAGGAGCAAAAACAGGAAAGAAATATAATTTCGTGTCATATGATTTGCAATTGGTAACTAAGATACGGATTACTCACAAACCTATTCAAAGCTTTTTATTTGATGAATTAGTCTTTTTGCTTTCTGAATAACAGATAAGAATATACTACAGGAACCAAGACCATTACAGCGATGATGGTCATAAAAATGATAAAATTGGTCTGTTCATTAAAAATTAGGCTGGATAGAATGACAAGCAAACCGCCTGCGAACCAGATTTTGCCTCCCAATTTGTGGGTTTCTTTCCAAACACTTTCATTTTCCAAGGTCCAAGGCGTTCGGATACCTATAAAATAATTGGCTTTGATTGTTTTGAAATAGTTGCCAAATATGATGAAAAGGATTCCGCATAACAACAAAATATAATTGGGATTGGCAATGGATTGATTTTTTGCAGTGTATATGATAAACAATGCCAAAACCGACATAAAAGTGGTAATAATCCATTTTAAGGTATCATATTTCTTGCCCATTTTTTGGATTTGTTTTTTCGGGTCGATGTAGGGTGCCGCCAAAAATATCACGTAGATCAACAAAGAAGTTAAAATAGGGATAAGGATAAGTTCCGATCTATCGCCGTAGCGGTCCACCTCCCCCTTTATATTCCAGTGCAAGGGAACTTCACTGGGCAACTGCTTCCAAACGTAGGTTAAGTAGAGAAAGGGCAGCAATACAATTCCGATGAGCGGCAATTCTTTTTTAAGCTTCATAATTTATTTTTTAAGGGTTAGTATCCAGTTAAGCAAATCTTCTAAAATGGAGGTGCTAAGTGAATATTCCACAAACTGTCCTTTCTTTTCACTAGTGACCAGATTGGCTTGTTTTAATATATCCAAATGGTGGGAAATACTTGGTTTCGAAATTTGAAACCGCTCGGCAATCTCTCCCGCATTCATATCCTTTTCTTTGAGTAGTTCTACAATCTCTCTACGTGTTTCATCATTCAGGGCCTTGAACAGGGAATTCATTTTTTATATTTAGCTGTTTAGGGAAATATCTAAATGTTAATTGAAATTTCAAAATAGTTGTGTTCTAGCACCCAATATTGCTTACTGTTTGACTTTTATAGGCACCCAAAACTCCTCTTCGGATTCGGGGTGCTCTCCTTTGTATTTATCGCCCATTAGTGCAAAGTAGGGCCTGCTGTCCATTTCATATTCCGAAAGGGGTAACCATTCTGAATAAATATACTTGAAGGTTTCCATGGCATGGCTCGGTTTTCCTTTGTATGGAAAAACTGCATATAGGCCTTTGGGCAATGCTAGGCTTTCCATTTGATCGGGAATTTGTTCAAAATCGGATACGGCAATGGCGGCCCATTTTTCAAATGCCAGGGTAGGGTCAAAATTTTCAAAAAAGGACGTGTCGGGATAAATTTCTACCGAATAAAGGTCATTATTAATGGAGTTTTTGACCTCCCTTTTCCTTGGTGAAAAGCTAGTCCAAAGATCAAAAGTTTTATCATCAGCGAAAGATGTACTCAGTTTTTTGCCAATTAATTTAGTAGGAGGTAGGGTTTCTATTTTTGGTGTCATTGATCAAATTTTAAAAAACATAATTTAATTGCATACCCCCAAAATAATTGCGTGCATTTCCTGGATAATAATATCTGGGCTGTGCGCCTCCAAAACCAACTGCATTGATCAATACGGATTGGGCATAATTACTGTCAAAAATATTGTTGATTCCCGTACTTAGACCTAAACTGATATGCGACGAAAGTGAGGTACGGAAGCCCAACTTGGCATGGAACACGTTAAAGGAATCGCTGTTTATGGAATTGGCATCCGTTAAGGGAATTTCGTCCACATACTGATGGGTCAGATTAAGCAACAACCCGTTTGAATGTCTTAAATCGATACCCGAACTTAATCGATGTTTTGGCACCCCAGTGAGCGGATTGCCCGAATAATCGTTGTCACCGTCGACAAAATCCACAAAACTATGGTCGTTCAATGTATAGCTGAGATATGGGGAAAAGGTAACCGACCGTGATAGTTTTTCTCGGTATTGCAAGTCCAGTTCCAACCCTTGGTGACGGGTTTTCCCGGCATTTCTGCCAATATATTGGTCCTCTCCAATACGTTGGGCCACCAACAGGTTTTTCACGTTCATTCGGTACAGGCTGATGTTCGCCGAAAGCCTTTTCTCAAATAGCGACAACTCACTTCCAAGTTCATAGTTTGTTCCCGTTTCTTGGGCAATGCCCGGGTTGATGATTCCTTCTGGAGTAAGTGTTTCTTCCAAACTGGGATTGGAAAAGCCCCTACTGATGTTCGCATAGACTTTTGCATTTTTTAATTGGTAGTTGATCCCCAGATTTGGTAGCAAAATGGCATCAAAATCACGTTCTGCAGAAGCGTTGGTCTCTCCTTGGTTGAACAAGTCCCTAAAATCGTAATGGGTCTTGTTCAAGTTTAGCCCCAATTGGGCGGAAAATTTTGTCGTTAAAGGATAGGTAAGCGTCCCGAAAAGGTTGAACTGCCGCCTAAACTCTGTATTGTCGCTTAGTTGACTTCCTTGCAGGCTACCGTTGCCATTATTTTCTTCATACAGATTTTCAAAAGTGCCCCAATGGTATTCATCTTTATAGAACTCGCCACCAAAGGAGAATTGTGCATTGCCCCAATTGCCGGCAAAACGGTTCCGAACACCAAATCCATTGGTAAACTCATCCAAAATATCGAAAGGTCTAGGTTCGTAATGGTCCAAGTAAGTATAGAAAACACTTGTGGTATTTTGGAGGTTTTCGGAAAACTGATAGGTATGTGACAGACCCGTTAAAATATAGTTGTTGGCCTCATAACCCTTTGATTCCAACCAGTTTGATGGTGCCCTCGTAGGGTCCTCCTCAAAATCTGTTTGATTAATGGAACTCGGAATATGCGCTGTATAATCGATATAGTTTACCAAAATAGCCATGCTGCTTTTTTGCCCGGTTTGGAACTGGGTGTTCAGCAGTAAACCATCGCGCCGGAACTGACTGTTCTGTCTGTATCCATCGGTTTCCAGATGATTGTAGCTAAGGGATAGATTAAAACCGTCTTCCGAATGGGTAAATGTCAAGTTGTCTTTCAACATATTGTAAGACCCCATCGCGAACGAATTAATGAGTTGGGTCTTGTCTTGAACGGATGCCTTGGTGTCCAGCAAAATGGCACCACCCAGATTGGAACCATACGCAGTGGCTTTTGGGCCTTTTATAACCTCTACGGTACCTAAATTCTCATAATCGTAGGCCTCGATGGTGGAGGAGCCAGTGCCATTGGTAACGGGAATACCGTTAAAGTACATGCGTAGCTTGTTGGTTCCGTAGGGTGTTCTTGCACCGATGCCGCGGATCGTAATTCGATTGGTGTTGATGGCTCCCGATAGAATATAAACACCCGAAATCTGATTGATGGCAG
This sequence comes from Flagellimonas halotolerans, assembly GCF_035818535.1. Taxonomy (NCBI): domain Bacteria; kingdom Pseudomonadati; phylum Bacteroidota; class Flavobacteriia; order Flavobacteriales; family Flavobacteriaceae; genus Flagellimonas; species Flagellimonas halotolerans. The sequence continues at coordinate 17,130 of NZ_JAYKYV010000003.1, forward strand.
AAGGGATGTCCGTGGGATTGAAACGCTCAAAAGCCTGACCTGCAATTTTGGACGAAGATGTAATTCCCGTAGCTTTTTTAGGAATGGCATCTTGGGTAAGGACAACTTCATCCAATTGTGTTATGGAGTCTTTTTGGGTGTCCTGTGCTATTATTTGAAGTGCAAATAAAAGTGTGAAAAGTAGGGAGAATCCCTTAAATCCCTCATTGAGGGTTTTATTCCCCGACGTTCTACATCGAAATAAATTGATTTTTTTCGTTTGAAGACCTCCTGGGCTTGCCCTAAGGTAGTTGATTTTAAAACTCATTGAAATGATTTGTCTAGTTGGTTTAGTACTGTTTCGGTGTTCTTGATTGTTGCAAATTCATCTTTTAAGTTGGCCAATTCCGAATGAAAAATGATGTCTGCACTATATTTTTTTCCATCAAACCCAATTTTATCAAAGGCAGCAGTGGCATCAGAAACCAAAATAACATTAAAACCAAGGTTTGAGGCCATCCGAACCGAAGTGGAAATGCAATGCTCAATGGTGAGTCCCGCAATCACCAAGTCAGTAATATCTTGAGCTTTTAGGCTTATTTCCAATTCAGTGCCAATAAAAGCATTGTTCACGGTTTTTTCAAACACAGGTTCGTTGATCATAGGTTGAACCGCTGGGTGGAATTCGTTTCCCATTTTATTGGGGTGCAAGGGTGAACTAAGGTTGGTCGAATTGTGCTTTATATGGAAAATGGGCAAATGTTTTTTTCTGAAGTGTTTGAGTAGTCTGCCACAATTTGCTTCAGCTTCGGGATTGTTCCGCTCCATACCATAAAATGTTGTTTCTTGAAGCCCAAGTTGGGTATCTATTAGAACAAGTGCGGTCATGAGGATGAATTTGGATCTAAAAATACGGGAAAACATCAAGAAAGCAGGTGTTCATTCTTTCCATCGATACATCCATTGGTAAATTCAATTTTAGGGAGCCGTTCACAATAGCTATTTTTGAACAAATTTGATAATATGAAAATCGCATCATACAATGTTAACGGAATCCGGGCGGCAATGAACAAAGGGTTTATGGAGTGGTTGACATCCGTTGGTCCAGACGTAGTTTGTTTGCAAGAGACCAAGGCCATGAAAGAGCAAGTGGATACCCATCTTTTTGAAGAAGCCGGTTACCCTTACCACTACTGGTTCAGTGCACAGAAAAAAGGATACAGCGGTGTGGCTTTACTATGTAAAAACGAACCGGATAACGTAGAATTCGGAACGGGAATAGATTATATGGATCATGAGGGGAGAAACATCCGTGCCGATTTTGGAGACCTTTCTGTAATGAGCATGTATTTGCCATCTGGCACCAATATGGATCGTTTGGATTTTAAGTTGACGTACATGGCCGATTTCCAAAAGTATTCGGAGGAACTTCGAAAAGAACGCCCCAACCTAATTGTTTGTGGGGATTACAATATCTGTCATGAGGCAATAGACATCCACGATCCCGTTCGCAACAAAAATGTATCAGGATTTTTGCCCGTGGAGCGGGAATGGATAGGCAATTTTATGGAAAGTGGTTTTATAGATAGTTTTAGACATTTCAACAAAGAACCAGATAATTACACGTGGTGGAGTTACCGGGCCAATGCACGGGCCAATAACAAGGGCTGGCGTTTGGATTATGGAATGGTTGCAGAACCCTTGGAAAATAGGCTCAAACGTTCCGTGATTTTGTCCGAAGCCAAGCATAGCGACCATTGCCCCATTTTATTGGAAGTTGAGAAATAACATTGGCGTAAAGGCCGAAGTTTTTGTTTCAGTACCTTTAACTGTCCTAAACCAAAAAAGATGAAATACACCAGAATTCCACATACCGATATCCGAATATCCAAAATTTGTTTGGGAACCATGACCTGGGGCCGCCAAAACAATGAAGATGAGGCGTATGGACAGATGGACTACGCCTTAGATCAAGGTGTGAACTTTTTTGATACGGCCGAGCTGTACCCGGTTCCGGCAAAGAAAGAGCTGTACGCGGTAACCGAAGAATTTATAGGGAACTGGTTCAAAAAAACAGGCAATCGGGACAAAGTGGTGCTTGCATCTAAAATAGCTGGGCCTGGACACGCTGCGAAGCACATTCGCAGCACGGGGTTCAGTAAGGAATCCATTATCAGTGCGGTTGAAGGCAGTTTAAAACGTTTACAAACCGATTATATCGACTTGTACCAGCTCCATTGGCCGGAGCGGAACACCAATTATTTCGGACAACGTGGCTACAATGCCCATGCGGTTGATGTTTGGGATGATAATATCCACCAAGTATTGGAAACATTGCGCGATTTGATTGCCGAAGGCAAGATTCGTCATGTAGGATTGTCCAATGAAACTCCTTGGGGTGCCATGCGTTATTTGGAAGAAAGCAAGGTGCACCAGTCTTTACCTAGAATGCTAACAATTCAAAACCCATATAATCTCTTGAACCGATTGTTTGAGGTTGGGCTATCCGAGGTTGCCATGCGTGAGCAAATAGGTTTGTTGGCTTATTCCCCACTCGGATTTGGAGTGTTGAGCGGAAAATACCTGACCGAAATTCCCCCAAGAAAAGCAAGGGTGACTTTGTTTCCGAATTACAACAGATATAGCGGCGATACAGCTGTACAGGCTACCGAGAAGTATGCCCAATTGGCCAGTGAACACGGTATGAGCATGGCACAAATGGCCTTGGCCTTTGTGAACACCAGACCATTCCTTACCAGTAACATTATTGGTGCAACCAGTATGGAACAACTCAAGGAGAACATTGCCAGTATAGATGTGGACCTATCCGATGCGGTGTTGGACGGGATTGAAGAAATCCATAGAGAGATTCCAAATCCCGCACCATAAACTATTCTAAAGCATAAGCACGGTATTCATCACCCGAAGGGGTACCCATTTTGCCTCCTCCACAGGAAATCACGACGTATTGTTTCCCATCGACTTGATAGGTAATGGGTGTGGCATAGCCACCGGAAGGAAGCTGGTCTTCCCAAAGTTGTTTGCCGGTTTTCATATTAAAGGCACGGATTTTTTCATCCTTGGTGGCCGCAATAAAGAGCACTCCACCTTTGGTGACCACTGGACCTCCATAGTTTTCAAGTCCAGAAACGGGAACATTGGGGTCTTCCAAACTTTCTTCATGCCCCAAAGGTACCGACCACAGATATTCCCCTGAATTAAGGTCGATGGCATTCAAGGTGCCCCATGGAGGTTTTACCACAGGATAACCCCTATCGTCCTTAAATCTGGCAAAACTGGCCACGGAATAGGGAACATCCACTGTTAACTTTTCTACCCTATGGTCTTTCGCTTTTTCCATACCCAATACAAACTCGGTAATGGCATTGGTTTCCTCCTCGGAAAGATTGGGCATCCCCGGCATGGCACCGCGGCCTTTTTGGATAATGGTTTTTATGGAATCGGATTTCAATCGCAACTTCACATTTTGGAGCTCAGGAATTCCGTTTAAACCCTGTAAATTGCCACCATGGCATCTGGCACAGTGAATTTGTGCCAAACTTTGCCCCACGCTGGAACCTTCTCCATCACTACCAATTTCTTTCATTTTAATGATCCAAGCCATTTCATTGGCGTTAACGTACATCACACCATCTCTGGGGTCGAGCGCTGCTCCGCCCCATTCGGCGCCACCGTCGGCACCTGGGAATAAAATCACTCCCGTAGTATCCATCGGTATAAATTGCCCTTGTGATGTAATGGATTTGAATTTTTCCAACACAGTTGGATTATCCTTGGTTTCATTCCCTTGAACCAAATCATCAACAAAAGCAGTTCTGTTCGGTGCGTATAAATCGTCTTCTGTTAAAATTTGACGGGCAAAAGGAGCTGGTTTTAAGGGTAGGGGTTGAGTTTCGAACGCTTTTTCACCAAGCAGTGTGGAACTTGGATAGGCCTTTTCCTCGATAGGGAAGAGAGGCTCCCCAGTTATTCGGTTGAACACAAATATGTGCCCACTTTTGGTTACTTGTGCTACCGCAGGAATGGTTTGTCCGTCCCTAACAATATCCACCAAGTTGGGCGGTGCGGGCAAGTCTCTGTCCCAAATATCGTGGTGTACCATTTGAAAATGCCAAATACGTTCCCCAGTAGTGGCATTTAGCGCCAACAGGGAATTGGCAAAAAGGTTGGATCCTTCGCGGTCGCCACCATACCAGTCAAAAGCGGCCGAACCCGTAGGAATATAAACAATGCCATTCTCCTTGTCCAAGGCCATGCCCGGCCAGCTGTTGGCACCGCCAACTTTTTTATAGGCTTCGGCAGGCCAGGTGTTGTAACCAAATTCTCCTGGTTGGGGAATGGTGTGGAAAGTCCATAAAATTTTACCTGTGAGTACATCGTATGCCCGTATGTGTCCTGGTGAAGAGCCGGGTCCTTCGCCCACACGAGTACCTTGAATGAGTATGTTCTGAAAAACGGCTCCAGGGGTATTGGATACTACGGACAACTTATTGGGGTCTCTGCCCAAGCCGTCACGGAGGTCAATGCTGCCGTCGTTGCCAAAATCGGTAATGGGCTTGCCTGTTTCAATATTGATGGCGTACAGTTTTGATCCGGAGGAGAAAAAGATACGACCGGGTGCTTTGCCATCCGATTTCCAATAATTTAGTCCACGATTGAGTCCCAAACCTGATTCATCCTTGGTTTTTGGTGAAAATTTCCAGATTTCTGTTCCTGTTTTTGCGTTGATTGCGAACAACTCAATGGCGGCATTTACCCCATAAAGTACATCTTCCACCATTAAAGGGCTAGTCTGTATCTGTGTTGTTCTTCCTTCTTTCAGTCCTCCGCTTTTATAGCTCCAAGCGAGTTTTAATTGATTTACATTGGAGGTGTTGATTTGATCAAGATTGGAGAAATGCGTTCGTTCGGGGTCTCCCAAATAATGTTCCCAAGTGGTGAAATAGGTTTTGTTGGCTGTGTCTGGTTTTGGTTCGGAACAGGAAGCCAATAGGGCTAAGCAAAGTAGAGGGTAAAATCTTTTCATGTGCGGTTTGAAAGTTTTTTTTAATCGAATATTCGCAATCAATCATAATACCTTGTCTCGTTGAGCCTTCTGACTCCACTCAAGACAAACTTAAGTCGGGGGGTTATTAGGCTCAACGTCATGGCAATGAAGTCTCGACCTGACAACTTTTTGTTTGCATGATTGATTTCGGACAATCGGATTTTTTAAATATAGAAATAAACCATCAAAAAGAAAGATTATCCGAATAGATGAGCGACCACATCTTCAATCTTAGATACTTTTTGTACCCGTATCCCCGTTCTTTTTAGGCCGATTTTGTTGTTTTTGGAGACAAATATGGTAGAGAAGCCTAATTTCTCCGCTTCAAGAATGCGTTGGTCCACCCGCTGCACGGATCTAATTTCACCAGCAAGTCCTACTTCAGCTGCAAAACAAGTGCCTTTTTCAATGGGAATATCGGAGTTACTGGATAAAATAGCGGCCATTACGGCCAAATCAATGGCTGGGTCGTCCACGGAGATTCCACCGGTAATATTTAAAAAAACATCCTTGGCTGCTAGTTTAAAACCCGCTCGTTTCTCCAAAACGGCCAAAAGCATGTTCAACCTTTTGGCATTGAAACCTGTTGCGGATCGTTGTGGCGTTCCGTAAACGGCGGTGCTCACCAAAGCCTGTATTTCAATAAGCAAAGGTCGCATACCTTCAACAGTTGCCGCAATAGCAGTACCGCTCAGGTCTTCCTCATTTTTGGAGATCAATACTTCGGATGGATTGTTCACTTCGCGTAAACCACTTCCTTGCATTTCGTAAATACCCAGTTCCGCTGTGGAACCAAATCGGTTTTTGAGGGAACGAAGGATACGATACACGTAATTGCGATCACCTTCAAATTGGAGAACGGTATCGACCATGTGCTCCAAAATCTTGGGACCTGCAATAGTACCATCCTTGGTGATATGCCCTACCAAAATAACAGGGGTATGGCTCTCTTTCGCAAATTTGATGAGTTCGGCAGTGCTTTCACGGATTTGTGAAATGCTTCCAGCTGCGGACTCGATATAATCGGTGTGCAGTGTTTGAATGGAATCTATAATGACCAAATCGGGCTCAATGGTGGATATTTGCTGAAAAATGTTTTGGGTTTTGGTCTCGGTAAGAATGTAGCAATTTTCGCTCTTGGGTTGAATGCGGTCGGCTCGCATTTTAATTTGCCGTTGACTTTCTTCCCCTGAAACATATAGAATTTTGTAGGGCAGTTTTAACGCAATTTGAAGCAACAAGGTACTTTTTCCAATACCAGGTTCTCCTCCCAGTAAAGTAAGCGAACCTGGTACCAATCCACCTCCCAAAACGCGGTTGAACTCTTGGTCTTTGGTATCCAACCGGAGTTCTTTTTCTTGCGTGATTTCGGAAACCTTAAGGGGTTTGTTGGCCTGTTTGGCGACCTTGTCGGTCTTCCAACTTTTTTTATCCTCTTTTTGGACCACTTCTTCCACAATTGTGTTCCACTCTTTGCAAGAGGAACATTGCCCAATCCATTTTGGGAATTGGGTTCCACAGTTTTGACAAAAAAATGCTGTTTTGGTTTTGGCCATTAAAAATAAATGAGATGTCTAAGATATGGATTTTTGAACCTTATCCGATTTGTGCAAGTTAACCGAAACCAAATAAAGACCTACCTGACCAAAAAATGCTTTATAACACTGGGTTTTAAATGTGGTTTTATTTTGTCAGCACTGAATATGATAACACCTAACTTTATAGCAACAAAAAATCCTGTGGAGCTAGCTCCACAGGATTAATCTAAAGTCCATTAATCTGTCAACCTATTTCAGGTTAACCAAGAATTTATTTTTTAATCGGCCAGAACAATTACTTTATTGTCCTTCATCTCAACAGTACCGCTTGAGATTGCCAAAACAGTTTCTCCATTTTTTCCTTTTGAAAACTTATCGGCAAAGGCTTCATCTATAGTGATGTTGCCCTTTACTTTTACGCTTCCCTTTTGCAACAAAGAAACCACAGGTGCGTGGTTCTCCAGCATTTGGAACTCGCCATTTATACCAGGAACGGTAACCGCAGTTACATCGCCTGAGAATAAGGTAGCTTCGGGTGATACTATTTCTAAATACATATTTTCTCTTGTAATTCCCGTGGAAACGGGAATCTTTTAAACTTTGACTTAATTAACAATGGGATTCCTGCTTCCGCAGGAATGACACTATGCTTCCGCCAACATTTTCTCTCCAGCCTCTATGGCTTCCTCGATGGTACCTTTAAGGTTAAAGGCAGATTCTGGCAGGTGATCTAGTTTCCCGTCCATAATCATGTTAAATCCTTTGATGGTCTCTTTAATGTCCACCAATACACCAGGAATACCAGTAAACTGTTCCGCTACGTGGAATGGCTGTGACAAGAAACGCTGTACACGTCTTGCTCTACCTACGGCCAATTTATCTTCTTCAGAAAGTTCCTCCATACCCAAGATGGCAATAATATCTTGAAGCTCTTTATAGCGTTGCAACAACTCTTTTACACGTTGTGCACAGTCGTAATGCTCTTTACCCAAAATTTCAGGGGTCAAAATCCTTGAAGTGGAGTCCAATGGATCTACAGCGGGATAAATCCCCAACTCGGCAATTTTACGTGAAAGTACGGTAGTGGCATCCAAGTGGGCAAATGTTGTTGCCGGTGCCGGATCCGTCAAGTCATCCGCAGGAACGTAAACCGCCTGTACCGATGTAATGGAACCTCTTTTTGTTGATGTAATCCTTTCCTGCATGGCACCCATTTCTGTGGCCAATGTTGGTTGGTAACCTACCGCGGATGGCATACGACCTAAAAGGGCCGATACCTCGGAACCTGCTTGGGTAAAACGGAAAATATTATCTACGAAGAAAAGAACGTCTTTACCTTGTCCTTCTCCCGATCCATCACGGAAATATTCTGCAATGGTCAATCCAGACAATGCCACACGAGCACGTGCTCCCGGTGGTTCGTTCATCTGACCGAACACAAAGGTTGCCTTGGATTCTTTCATGGCGCTTTTGTCTACCTTGGACAAATCCCATCCTCCTTCTTCCATGGAGTGCAAGAAATCGTCCCCGTATTTTATAATGCCGGACTCCAACATCTCACGTAGCAAATCGTTTCCTTCACGAGTACGCTCTCCAACACCGGCGAACACGGATAAACCACCGTGGCCTTTTGCAATGTTGTTGATCAACTCCTGAATCAATACGGTTTTACCAACCCCGGCACCACCAAACAATCCAATCTTACCACCTTTTGCATAAGGTTCGATAAGGTCGATTACTTTAATACCTGTAAAAAGTACTTCTGTAGAAGTAGAAAGGTCTTCAAATTTTGGTGCTTCACGGTGAATTGGAAGTCCGTTGTCTCCAGTTTTAGGCAGTTCTTCCAAACCATCGATGGCATCACCGATTACATTGAAAAGACGTCCGTAAACATCTTCGCCAATTGGCATTTGAATTGGATTTCCGGTAGCTACTACCTCTACACCTCTGCTCAAACCATCGGTAGAGTCCATAGAGATGGTTCTTACGGTATTCTCACCAATGTGTGATTGTACTTCGAGAACCAATCTTGAGCCATCAGCTTTTGCTATTTCAAGTGAGTCATAAATTCTTGGGATTTCCACCCCTGATTCAAACTCAACATCAATGACCGGGCCTATAATTTGGGCAACCTTACCTGTTACTTTAGACATTAGTATGTTTATTTATAATTGAATACGCGGAAAATGACCGCTATTTTTTCGGCTGCAAAGATATGCTTTTACATTTTTATTCAGAAACCGATTTCAGTTTTTTTTAAAGAAAAAAGGCGTTGGAAAACCCAACGCCCTTAGTTTTGCTTGTTAGCTGTTGTTTAAGGGTTTATGCTCCAAGACAAATAGTATATCGAACCGATAAACCCTGTGCCGATTGCCGTGTAGTATTCATCACCCAAGAGATTAGATCCCCCCAGTTTGAAAACTGATTTGATGGATGGAACCGAATAGTTGATCTGGGCATCCAACACAGTATATGCTGGAATATTGCCATCGGCAAACGAAGCTTCCCAGTAATAGCTGTCGCTCCAACGGTAGTTAACGTTAAAACCAAAGTTTTTGAAGAGCGCCGCATTCCCGAAAGATGCTTTTACCTTGTGCTTTGGTGTATTAAAATTGGTTCTTAAATCCGGGTACTTTCCTTCATCAATATCCAATTCCGCGAATGTGTAGTTAACCCCTAGATCAAAGTTCCCAAGTTTGGTATCCACCCCAACTGTACCCCCGTAGGAGTTGATGTCTGCCTCGGAATTGGTATAGGTTTGATACACTTGGTAATCTCCGTTCTGAAGTGCCAACAAGGAAAGACCTCCATCTCCTGCTTCACCATAAAAAGGAACAGCTGTGGTGGTATTGGCCAAAAAGTCGGAATAGCTATTGTAGTATCCGCTCAAGTCAATGGTGAACTTACCCACTTGCCCACGATAACCTGCTTCATAAGCTATGATTTCCTCAGGTTTAACAAGTGGTGTATTTACTGCTTCAGGAGCCCCAGCTTGTAGTGAACTAACGGAGTACGCATTTTCATAGGCTTCACGACCAACGATTTCCACCGTTGCAGGTTGGCCCAAATCGTCCTGAGCCTTTTGGCTTATATTAAATGTTCTTACATCTCGATCAAGGTTGGATGGTGCAGAACCTACCAAAATAGCACGACCTGCATTCAAACCGATGAACAAATCCTGCGTTGTTGGATTTCTAAATCCTTGCTGTACAGAAACCCTAAGGTTATGGTTTCTTTCCTCTCCCAAGGTGTAGGCTAAAGAAAGTCTTGGCGAAAGGAATCCGTCAAAAAACTCATTTTTATCGTAACGGGCAGAACCTGTAAATTTTAAACGGTCGTCCAAAAATTTCTTTTGTACTTGAAGATAAGCTCCGTATTCGTTGTATTTGATAGGTCCGTCAATGTCAGTAAAGATGGTTCCGTTGGAATTTAATTCGTATTCTCTGAAGGACCCACCAATTTGGATATCGGCCCAATCATCAATCAGGTGGGCAATATTGTAATTACCGTTTACGTGACGGAATTTGGTTTTATCAATGAACTTTGCCCCTGTGGTTAAGTCCCCATCATTGATTACTTTGTTGAATGCATTCTGAAAAGCAGCTGTCCCTGGAATCAATCGCCCTTCGTCCGCATAAGCTCTTGCCGCGGCATGTGCTTGTACTGATGCATCCTCACGAGAAGTTCCTTGCTGAACAAGTCCTAAAAAAGTAGGTATATATCTTCCTGCATAATCACCAAACCATGATCTTTCGGTAGGGTCATCTGGGTTAGGAGCATCTCTCTTCCATAATCTATTCACATTGATTGCGGCAAAGCGAGTATCGTAGGCATCACCCGAGTTTTCGGAAACGATGTATCCCCTTAAAAAGAAATTATCGTTTTTGATTTCGAGTTTATGCTGTTGCATGGTAAATCCGGCCACGGCATAGCGGTTGGCACCTTGGTAAATTGTGGTACCCCTACCAATTCTACTGTTAAGAATCACTTCCAAATCATCGGCAAATGGCCTGTAATGCAATGCAAAATCGGCTTTTACACTTTCCGCACCATAGTCGGCCAAATCGGCTTCATCATACCCTGTTCTGGAAACCAGTGCAGATCCAACAGTTCCTGATGGTAAGCCAGCCGCCGCATCAAAGTCCAATACTGTAGAAACCTCATCGCCATATACATTCAATCCGTCGTAGGCTGGATTGGAACGGTCTGCTCCTGGATTGTTCAAATCCTCTCTACTGTTGGCATGCCAATCCTCACCGGTCAGAACCGATAGGTTTGCCTTAACGGCTACTTTGTCGCTAAATGCGTGGGCCGCACGCACACCAAAATCTTTATAAAAATTGCTTCCAGCCGCATCTTGGGTGGTTACCCCGCCTTTGGCGTAGGCACTAATCCCTTGAAAATCGAATGGGTTTTTACTGGTCATGAACAGAATACCGTTAAAGGCACCTGCACCATATAATGCAGATGAAGCTCCTGGAAGAATTTCTACACTCTGCACATCTAACTCGGACATACCCACAAGGTTGCCCAGTACGAAATTAAGTCCCGGGGCGGTGTTGTCCATACCATCTACCAACTGCAAGAACCTGTTGTTGGCAAAAGTTGCAAAACCTCTGGTATTGACGGATTGAAATGTTAAACTGTTTGTATTGATGTCCACTCCCTTCAAGTTTTGAAGACCTCCATAAAAGGATTCTGCCGTAGTGTTTTTAATTTCCCTGAGACCAAATCTTTCAACGGATACGGGAGACTCAAAAATACGTTCCGGTGTTCTTGATGCTGAGATCACAATTTCATCCAACATGGTGTTGGCTTCCGAAAGTGTGATGGTAAGTGTCTGGTTGTTTGAAGTGACATTGGCTGTAAAATCCGAGAAACCTATACTGGAAAATTGAAGCTGAAAAGGGGGTTCTTCATCAGTATTAAAGGTAAAGTTTCCATCAAAGTCCGTAGTGGTTCCTTCTGCTTTCCCTACCAAGACCACATTGGCTCCCGGTATTGGATCGTTATTTTCATCAACTACCTTTCCCTGTACGGTGGTCTGACCATAAGTTGCCAAACCCAACAGCATCAGGGAAAGAAACATAAGTTTTTTCATTTGCTATGGATTAGAGTTAATTTAGTTATTGTGCATGTTAAGTGCCAATCGGGAAGATACATTTTTTTTTATTTCGATTATACAAATTTGAAAAAAATTATGCATGCATAATACTTTTTTGGCAAAAAATCCAGTTCAAATATATGTTTTCAACAAAAAAGGTGCTGGATATAGCACCTTTTTTGTTTGGTCTTATGTTTTTACTTTCTATTCTACCGTAACGGATTTAGCCAAATTTCTTGGCTGGTCCACATTACATCCTCTCATTACTGCGATATGGTATGAAAGCAATTGTAAGGGAATTGTTGTGAGTAGCGGTGATAGGCATTCCGAAGTCTCTGGTACCTCGATTACGTGGTCCGCCAACTCTTTTACGGTTTCGTCACCTTCTGTTACTATGGCTATGATTCGCCCTTTTCTGGATTTTATTTCCTGGATATTGCTCACTACTTTTTCGTAGTGCCCTTTCTTGGTGGCAATCACTACGACTGGCATTTGCTCATCGATCAGAGCGATGGGTCCATGTTTCATCTCTGCGGCGGGATAGCCTTCTGCATGGATGTAACTGATTTCCTTTAATTTTAATGCTCCTTCCAGCGCCACAGGGAAATTATATCCTCTTCCCAAATATAGGCAGTTAGGAGAATCTTTATAAGTTTGGGATATTTCTTCCACCAAAGTATTGGACAACAATGCCTTTTCCACTTTAGCCGGCACAGCTTCCAACTCTGCTAAGTATTCATGGTACTTGGATTGGGAGAGAGTTCCTTTTTCTTGCGCCAATTTTAAAGCAATCAGGGTCAATACCGTGATCTGTGTGGTAAATGCCTTGGTAGAGGCCACTCCTATTTCCGGTCCAGCATGTGTATAGGCACCTGCATGGGTTTCTCTGGCTATGGATGAGCCCACTACGTTACAAACACCAAACACAAATGCTCCTTTTTCCTTGGCTAGTTTTATGGCAGCTAAAGTATCGGCGGTTTCCCCTGATTGGGAAATGGCTATGAGCACATCCTTCTCTGTAATTACCGGGTTACGGTACCTGAATTCTGAGGCATATTCCACTTCAACAGGTATCCGTACCATGTCCTCAAAAATATATTCCGCTACCAAACCAGCGTGCCACGAAGTACCGCAGGCTACTATTATGATTCTGTTTGCGTTGAGGAATTTTTCCAGGTTCTGATCAATGCCGGACATTTTAATGATGCCCTTATCTGCTAACAAACGTCCCCTGTAGGTATCCAATATAGCCTTTGGCTGCTCATAGATTTCTTTGAGCATGAAATGGTCGTACCCGCCCTTTTCTATTTCTTCCAGATTGAGCTGTAACTCTAGAATATTGGGGTAAGCAATCGAATCATCCTTTATTTTGCGCAGTTTGATTTCCTTGCCAATCCTTACAATGGCCATTTCCTCGTCTTCAAGGTAAATGGCGTTGTTGGTAAACTCTATAAACGGTGAGGCATCGGAAGCAATAAAATATTCGTTTTCGCCGATTCCGATAGCGAGGGGACTACCTAACTTGGCTACCACGATTTCATCGGGTTTGTTTTTATCAAAAACAGCAATGGCATAAGCCCCTACAACTTGGTTCAATGCAATTTGAACTGCTTGCCCCAGTTTCACCCCTTCTTTTTTCTTGACCTCTTCAATTAGGTTGATGAGCACTTCGGTATCGGTATCCGATTCAAAGGTGTAGCCTCTTTTGATAAGTGCTTGTTTAATGGACTCATAGTTTTCTATGATTCCATTGTGAATGATCACCAAATCACCTGAATTGGAGTAATGGGGGTGTGAATTTACATCGTTTGGAACTCCGTGGGTCGCCCATCTTGTATGCCCCAAGCCCAACTTTCCTTTAGTAGGGATAGAAGCTTCGGCCTTGTTTTTTAAATCTTCAACTTTGCCCTTTGTTTTGGCAAGATGTATGTTTTCTCCATCAAACAAGGTAACTCCGGCACTATCGTAGCCTCTATATTCGAGTCTTTGAAGACCTTTTATTATAACTGGATAGGCGTCTCTATGACCAATGTAACCTACTATTCCACACATAAGATTTTTTTTAGTTAATTACCATTTGGGGGTTGGTCAACAAATTTAAAAGGTATACGTTAAAATATACAGTTCTAGTTGTTTAAAACGATAAACGCCCAAAAAACTACGATAAATACGTACTTTTAATTGGCCTCGGTGTAGTGAATTTCCAATTTAAGTTTCTTACTTTCCTCTCCATCGGAAACATTGCTCCCATATAAAACCGTACCCAAAGGACTTATGGCTGCCGCAACAGGGTAATCAATTCCCTGCATATCGCTACCAATCGCTTCTTGAACACCTATAAGGTTAATATTAGGGGTCAAAGTCAGCCCTAATTTGGCGTTTGCAGAATCCCTGACAATAATATTATTGATGTGCTCCGTAATGCGGATCTTATATTTTACGCCCCTGTCATTTTCTTTCTCCAAAAGTCCACCATGATTTAGAAAGTATGTTAATGGATTTGAACCGGAATTAACTGTTGGGTCTTCATTGGATGCATCAAATAGGGGTCGATTGGTTTCTGCATTGTACAAATAAAGCCTCGGAGGCTCTACAACCGACTCGTCCAACGTTTGACGATCTACATAAAATACCAAATTAGCTTCGTTGATCACCCAATTGTTCTGCTTGATCTGGTTAATAATGTTTGCCCCTCCGTTTTCCACTTCTTCAAACAAGCGTACCTCGGCAAGTGTGGCACCGCCTTTTACATATATTCTAGAAGCATTTTCTCCACTGTTCATGGCATTCGCTACTTCTGGCGGAAACATTTCGTTCTCAAAAACATTTACGGCATTTCCAGTAACCCCTGTTTGGGAGCTCTCCAAAAAGTTTAATACAAAATCCCTTTCGGATGTTACTTCTTCCTCGGTTTCGGCGTCATAATCATCGTACGTATAGCTAATGGTAATATTTGCTTCGGACAAATCCAGCAAGAACATTAACTGCTCCATATCGGTTCCCGATAAATGTACTCCCCGAAGGAAATTTTTAAAATTGGATCTGCTCAAAAGCTCAGCTTGACCTTCCTTGTCCAAAATATTTTGTTGGAAGAACTCCTTGTTTAGCTCTACACGGATACCGGGATTGAGCTTCGTATCTACTTGTGTGGATTCGTCAATATCTTCAGTGTCCGGATCATCCTCCTTATAATCAACAATAATTTCTTCATTATTGACGGCAACCTCTCCACTGAATAAGGTTTCACCTATAAAACTGGAAAAATCCTGATTGGAATAATATTCCTGCGCCTGTTCAAAATTGGAATTTGGATCCAAGTCCCGCAGAAAGTAATTGGATCTAGAAACCACTAAATTGAACGATTGTTCCTTATCTCCGTAAATACTGTCCAAATCGAACTTATTTGGATAATTGTTTGACACAAAATTATCCCCGGTTCCATCCTCATCGGGGTCATAGGGGTTTGAACCTTGGACCCGCTCTTGGTTATCGGTTACCCCGTCACCGTCCCAATCGGAATTAGGGTCGTCAACATCATCGTCGCTTTTTTCCAACTCATCGGGCACGCCATCTCCGTCCGAATCGGGCGAAGGTGATGTTTGAAAAGGTATGTATAAATAGACCTCCTTTATGGTTTCGTTCTCTTGATCGTTCTCTGGATCGTCCTCGTCTGCTTGGGAAATATCACCAAAGGTGGGCGATGTTGTGGACAACTGAAGCTGGGAAATGATGCTGGCCTTTCTTTGTCCATAAATGGGGTCATTAAAGGTGCCCAATTGGTACAGTGGCAGTTTATTGGTCTGTACCGCTGTAATGCCTTTGTTGTAGGCAAACGCATCGTACACCACTTTACCGGTCGTGAAAGGCTCTCCTGCAACAACACCTTCGCCTATGGTGTCCAATTCGTCTTCACAAGAGGCAATTAGTAAAAACAAAGTTCCAAACAGTGCCGAAACTTTGATAATCTTGGAAAATCTCATTAAATCTATTTTAAAACCTCTGTATTATAGAAATTTGTGTATGCCTCCTCTGCTTCTTGAAGCGAAACATAGGGCAAAACAGGTACGGAAAGATTGTCTATATGGCTTTTTAGGTCATCGGACAATTCCTCCGCGGCTAAAATAACGGCATCGGAATGATCTACGGCAACCTTTAACAAATTATTATACTCGGGATGGGACAGTGCAGAAATTTCTTCTTTGTCTATTCCATCAAAAGCTATTTTATCTATCATGGCAGTATCGAGCTCTCCCTCAAAATCTTTACCATATACTGATGTTACAATTCTACTTTCGGAGAACAAAGGCTCATCTGCATAGTATTTTCTCAGGTAAAGCGGCACCAAGGAGGCCATCCATCCATGCACATGGATGATGTCTGGGGACCAGTTCAATTTTTTTACCGTTTCCACAACTCCTTTTGCAAAGAATATTGCGCGCTCGTCGTTATCCGGAAACAAATTCCCATCAGCATCGGCAAACGTTGCCTTTCTTTTAAAGTATTCGTCGTTGTCTATAAAATAGACTTGGATTCGCTCTTTTGGTATGGATGCTACCTTAATAATCAAGGGCATATCCATATCGTTGATCACCAGGTTCATCCCTGATAAACGTATTACCTCATGTAATTGATGCCTCCTTTCGTTGATGTTTCCATACCTTGGCATAAATATGCGGATTTGTCCACCGTTACTGTTCACCATTCTAGGCGCTTCGTACGACATTAAGGAAACAGGATTCTCTGGGAGGTAGGGAACTAATTCAGAAGATACAAACAATACCTTTTTACCATTCATAAACACTTTCTTTTGTTTATCCGAAAAACATAGCTGCAAAAGTACAAAAATTATGCTGATTAGCTGTATTTATAGTATTTTTGCACCCTTTTGTACCTGTATATGAAGATATTCGACCGTAAAAAAGAACTCAACGCCTTTACCTTGGAGCAGCGCAACAAAGACCGCACCATTGGTCTTGTACCCACTATGGGGGCGCTCCATACCGGTCATATCTCCTTGATAAAAAAGGCCCTTTCGGAAAATGATTTGGTGGTGGCCAGCATTTTTGTGAACCCTACACAGTTCGACAAAAAGGACGATCTTGATAAATATCCAAGAACTTTTGAAAAGGACATCGACCTCTTAAAACAGGTTTCGGACAATATTGTGGTATTTGCCCCTACGGTCGATGAAATCTATGAAGGGAAAGTTACCTCTGAATCCTATGAGTTTGATGGTTTGGACAAAGTAATGGAAGGCGAGTTCAGAGCAGGTCATTTTGACGGTGTCGGCACCATCGTGGAACTTTTGCTGAGAACGGTAGCACCTGACAGTGCCTATTTTGGGGAAAAAGACTTCCAACAATTGCAGATTATCCGAAAAATGGCAGAAATCAAGAATTTGCCCTATACCATTATAGGTTGCCCCATTGAAAGGGAACCAAACGGTTTGGCCATGAGTTCCCGCAATGAGAGACTGTCAAAAAAAACCCGCGAAGAGGCTGGTTTCATCCACAGAACGCTACAAGCTGCCAAAGCTAAATTTGGCACGAAAAGTGCTGCATATATAACGGATTGGGTAAAATCCGAATTTGAGGAACATCCTTTGTTTGATCTGGAATATTTTGAAATTACCGACGAGAACACGCTCACCCCAGCTTTAAAAATACAGGACAACCAAAAATATAGAGCATTTATAGCCGTTTACGCAGATGGCGTACGCTTAATTGATAATCTAAGATTGAATTGATAATTTTGCACCATGCAAGTAGAAGTCGTAAAATCTAAAATTCACCGAGTAAAAGTTACCGGAGCCGACCTTAATTATATAGGTAGCATTACCATAGACGAAGATCTAATGGATGCCGCCAATATAATTAGGGGCGAAAAAGTGCAGATTGTGAACAACAACAACGGTGAACGATTGGAAACCTACGCCATTCCCGGCCCAAGAGGCTCCGGAGAGCTGACCCTTAACGGTGCTGCCGCCAGAAAAGTGGCCGTAGGAGACGTATTGATCCTGATCACCTACGCTTGGATGAATATTGAAGAGGCAAAAACATTTAATCCCGCATTGGTGTTCCCCAACGAGGAAACCAATCTACTCAAGTAAATTTTGGGAAAATCCCTAAAAAAATTCCTTAAGATATTTGTACCCATTGCTTTTGGGCTGTTTTTGATTTGGTACTCTTACAACTCCACCACTCCAGAAGAACGCAAACAGATTATCCATTATATTTCCAATGCCAGCCCATTTTGGGTAGGGGTTTCCGTGATTATTGGGATTTTGAGCCATATTTCGAGGGCGGTTCGCTGGAAATACCTCTTGAAACCCATGGGATACAGGCCCAAAACCGTCAACACCATATTTATTGTCCTTATATCCTATTTTGCCAACTTAGGGATTCCACGTTCTGGCGAAATACTTAGGGCAACCGCGCTTACCACTTACGAAAATGTCCCTTTTGAAAAAGGGTTCGGGACCATCGTCACCGAAAGGGTCATCGATCTTTTGATGCTTCTGATCATCATCATGATCACCTTGGTGCTTCAAACCGACTTTATCCTTGGTTTCTTGGAAGAAAAAGGAGTAAACATCATCGGTGCCATCGGAATATTGTTCGTAGGCATTGTAGGCTTGTTTTTGGGATCGTTCATTATCCGTAAATCCCAATCACCCTTGGCGATAAAGCTAAAAGGATTTTTAAACGGTCTAAAAGATGGCGTGCTCAGTGTTTTTAAAATGAAGAACAAATGGCCGTTCATCCTCCATACGCTCTTTATATGGATTGCCTATTTTGGCATGTTCTGGGTTATAAAACACACCGTTGAAGAAACCATTCCCCTATCCTTGGGGGAATTATTGGTTGCCTTTGTGGCAGGAGCCTTCGCCATGTCCACAACCAACGGTGGAATCGGCCTTTACCCTATTGCTGTGAGTGCTGCCTTGGGCATTTACGGAATAAGCTCGGTTTCTGGAGATGCATTTGGGTGGATCATGTGGATTGCACAAACCTTCATGGTCGTAGTTTTTGGCACAATATCATTCATTGTATTACCGTTATTGAATAGAAATCGGTAAGCCCTAACCGCATAAAACTTAACCAATGAAAAAATGTCTATTTCTACTGATAGGCTTCACGTGCTTGAGCCTAGGTGCCCAAGTAAAAAAGGAGATTTTTGAATCCTTCAAACTACAAGAGCGAAGAGATGTATCCTATTATTTCCCAGAAGATTACACCGAAGAAAAAACATACCCGCTCATTGTGGTTTTGGATGCGGAATACCTATTCGACCTTGTTGTGGCCAACGTAAAATTCCAAAGTAGGTTCGACCGTATGCCCGAAGCAATCGTAGTAGGCGTTCATCAATTACAAAACGACCTAAGATGGGAAGATTGTGCATACGAAGATGTATCGGGCCTTCCGACCGAGAAAGGTAAAATGTTCTACGAATTTTTAGGCACGGAACTGATTCCCTATTTAGAGACCAGCTAC
Source organism: Flagellimonas halotolerans (assembly GCF_035818535.1). Classification (NCBI taxonomy): domain Bacteria; kingdom Pseudomonadati; phylum Bacteroidota; class Flavobacteriia; order Flavobacteriales; family Flavobacteriaceae; genus Flagellimonas; species Flagellimonas halotolerans. Next base: position 36,312 of record NZ_JAYKYV010000003.1, read on the forward strand.
AATATAGCACCCTTCAAAATGTTTGTGGGGTACGATATCACCGCTAATTTTGGTAATTATTATTTGTTCAAAGAAAGCTCTTTTTTCAATTCTTATATCAGCATATCCCCAGTATTGGCGGCTGAAATGGAAAGCAGGGTTCCTGCTCGTTTATCTGAACTGGACCAAGTGGTTTTTTACAATTTGATTGTGGAAAAACAACCCTCCGACGATAGACAGCGTATCCTTCAAATGAACAACAGCATTAATTCCATAACCAAAGAATCACTGCATTACTTTTTTGATGAATATCAAAATGCCGACCACACTTCCATTGCCGCTTATGGCATAAGCAAAGCTTTTGATAATGTGTTCAGTATCTTCCGACCCATCACACCTGCAGAATACAAATCAGACATTCTTACTTCTGAAGAACCCGTTTTCAGCTATTTGGAGAACCGGTACCAAACCATTGAAGACCTGTTCGGTTTTAAAAAACCCGTGGAGCTCAACGATATTATGGCCATTTACGCTGCCTGTCTGAAAAAAGAAGACTATGAATCCCTGGAGCAATTGGCCGATCTTTGCAAAAAGGAATATCCCGATACCATGATGGGCTTTTATTTTGAAGCAGAGTACTATGAGTTTATAGGAGAGCCAAAAAAAGCGTTTAAAACGTTTGAAAAAGCCTTTCAATTGGAAGAAATCGACTTTTTGACCAAGGATTTGGCCCTCAAAAAAATTGATGCCCTCAAAGCGGACTTCGGGTATTAGAATTCCAGATAATTGGATTGATGGTTGAAGCTAGACTCGTGCCCCTAGGAACAGAGTTTGATTTATAGCATACTTTGAGAACCAAAATCCATTTGGAAAGATTACTTATTACAAACTAATAATGTGCCATTCTTTTTCACCCGAATGGTATATGGTCAAGGTTTTAAACCCTATGGCCGCATGCGCCGCCAAAGACCTCTTATTTTTTCCATCCACTTCGGTAATAAGGGTATCAAAACCTTTGGGCAATTTTTCTTTCATGGTTTGATACAGCTTTCGGAAAACACCTTTGCCCCGATGACTTTTGGCTACACAGATTTGTCCCATCACCATATAGTTGTTTTTTTCTTTTAGAGCACTATCAATTTCTTTGAACATAGGCCGTAGCACTTCAATCTCATCAGCAAAATTAGGGTGCATACATAGGGCATACCCTACAACTTGATTACCCTCTATAGCAATGATATGTCCGCACATATCGTTCATTGTTTTGAGAACCTCCAACGTATGTTCCACTGTTACGAAACCCTCTTTGCTCCTTTCTTCGGAACTCAAATTTTGAGGTAAATTTTGCTGTTGAAGAGCCAGAATCTGTTGTAGTTCTTCCAAGGTGCCAACTTGTTTGTAGCTGATCATTTATTCCTCTTTAAGCCAATTTTTTCGTTGTTCCATTATTTTTTTTGATGGTTTTCCGCCTTTTTCTTCCATTAAACCAAAAGTATAATCTGGACTGGGGGTTAAAATTAGTTCGGTGGTCTTTTCCTTTCCGTATCTCGTGAATTTTACCGGCAACGTTTCTCCTAAGCTGAATTGCTTCAGGTAATCTTCAAATTTTTGGTCTTCGGTAAATGGAATATCGTTAATATTTAGAATAACATCACTATTATCCAAACCAGCTTCATAAGCAGGACTGCCCATCTTTGTATTTCTGAGGATCGTATAGCCTGATTTGTCCGCGCTCATGGAAACATACGCCCCAAAATAGGGTGAAGCTTTAGGTTGTTCCAAAACAACGCCCACAGATTCCATTAGCGATTTATAATCGGGCATATTGCTTTTGTAGATGTAATTGTTGAAGAAATCATCTCCAAATGCGTCTCCCGCATACTCGTTCAAGGCATCATGAAGATTTTGGATGGTATACGGAATTTCGGTTGCACCGTATTTGTTCCAAACCAGTTTCATAAAATCATCCAGATTCAGTCCTTTTTCCCTTAAAGAAAGATCCAGAGCCAAAGCTAGAACACTTCCGTAGGAATAATAGGAAATAAACATATTCTCGCGATTAACCGGGTCTACCGAGGTGGCAGCATCCACAAATGGAGCTTGGAAACTCATTTCAATAGGATTGAAGAACTGCCGTGCAGGAGAATTCCAAACATAGTTAAAGGTTCCCGCCAAACCTTCCACATATTCTTTGGGCGAAATAAGTGCTGCCCTACACAAAATCAAATTAGTGTAGTAACTGGTAAAGCCTTCGGCAAACCAAAGGGCACCGCTCATATTGGCCGCCTCAAAGTCAAAAGGCTCCAAACTTTTGGGGCGAATGCGCTCCACGTTCCAAGCATGGAAAAATTCGTGCGATACCGTACCAATATTCCGTTCCATTCCGCCATCGGCCAAGCTCCGGGTACTCGTTAAAATAGTGGAATTTCGATGCTCCATTCCATCTCCCGAGGCATTGGGGATGTAACACGCAAGGAAGGTGTAGTTTCCATAATCAAAATTGGGCAGTTCACCATATACTTCTTTCTCCGCCAGCACTATTTTCTTCACTTTTTCAAAGTATGTGTCAGCCTCTTCTTCGGTTCCATTGTGATGGAGTGCAAGGTTTATGGTTTTTCCATCAACCTCAAAAGACCTTAACATATAATTGCTTATTTCCGTTGGGCTATCCATAAAATAATAGAGGTTCGGGGCCGAATATGTGGTGCCCGAAACCAAAGGGAGTTGTGTGGCCACCTTCCAATTCAGATCTTCCCGAACATTAAAGGTCACCTCTATTTTGCGCTCGCTCAAATGGGGAGCGAACATAAATGTGGCAGGAATGTTCAAATGTGCATGTGTTTCATCCACTTGGGAATAGGTGCCCCCACCCCGGTTGGCAAACAAAATATATTTAATGTTGATGGTGCCGTCGTGCCCGCTTACTTCCCATGCATAGGGGTTGGGACGGTTTATGGTTAATACGTTTCCTTTACTGTCGGTAGCTTCAAAACCGTAGACGTTTTTCGCGAACTCGTGCAGTGCATATCGGCCAGGAGAAGTTCGGCTCATTCGAAACTCCACATTATCCGAGGTTAAATCGGGAAAAGTAGCTTGGATAACGGCTTCGTGATGGACGGCATTGTCAAAGGAAATTTTGTAAGTATTCATTTGGGCCGTCATCCACAGCCCGGTAAATAGTGCTAGAAAAGAAAGGGTAAATTTCATTTTTGGTAAAGGTTTAAGAGCAACTAAGATACTGTTTAATCAGCGTAAGTGCTACATTTGTGCTATGGAGAAATTCCCCAAAAAGCTGAAGGCTAAATTGCTAAGACGCATGGAAAACAATGCAATGTGAAGTTTTTTAAGCCTGGTAGACTGATTGATTTTTCTTCCAACGACTATGTGGGAATGGCTGGAAATGGAGAGCTAGAGCAAAATACGTTGGATTTGCTCAAAAAATATATGAAATCATGAAAACAGAATTTTACACTTTAGGCTCGTTTGAGTTTCCTGCCGATGCCGTGGTGATAAAAGGCAAGCTGGAGGCCGAGGGAATCGCTGTGTTTTTAAAAGATGAAAACACCATTAATTCCGACCCTTTGATCAGTGCTGCCCTTGGAGGAGTAAAACTTCAGGTGTATTCCAGTGATAAAGAACGGGCCAAGGATATTTTTGATGAAATTCGTAACTATGCTACGGACGATTTTGGCAATCCGGTGGTCTGCCCCAATTGCAAGGCAACCAAATCGGAAATTTATTACTCCCGGAGCACCGTCTTCTATAAACTGTTTCCCTTCTTTGAGCCCAGAAAGTACCAATGCATGAAATGCAATTTTATTACAAGGCCCCAAAAATAAAAGTATTTGTTGCAGGAATCTCAACGGAAGTCGGGAAACCGGTCGTTGATTCCACTAACTATGCCTTGAATACACCCATGGGTCCTGAGTCCCCATGCGGCTGCGTATATTGATGGAATTACTATTGACCTGGGTAAAATAATGGAACCCAAGACCAATAACCATTTGGTGATTGAAGGTGCAGGAGGTTTGCTCGTACCCTTGAACGATACCGACACTATTTTGAACCTAAAACATTTTCCAAAGCGCAGTACATTGTCCGATGCCAACAAGAACCGTAGCAGCGAGGTCTTCGCCAACATCCATTACTCGCTGTTCGACAGGTACCGTTTGTTTTTATCGGATAGCAGTCAATTGGAAGTGTTCATTAAAAGTAAGTGGCTTTTTATAACCGTTGATAGATAAGTCCACGACCAACAGTAGCCGTTAATTCATAATGCTTTTTTAGGTAAGCATCAATATAGGTATTGTATTCCACCAATTTTTTATCAAAAATTTTCTTGCCCTCCCTAGCTACCAAGACTTTGGGCCGGACAACGTCCATGATGTACTTTAATTCTTCAATACCGGTTTTTCTCGGGTTATCCATGTACGGAAATAACTCTTCACGGGTAATATTGCTCGGGTGCGTAGCAGCTTTGGTAGGCGGATTTACTCCCAGCACCCAATATCCAATATGGTATTCAGTAAAAAAAATGTTCTTTGTTTCAAGCTCATGTTCCAAAATATATCTCGGAACATCAATGCCCTCTCCATTGTAAAAAGACGCTTTTTGTACCTTATTTGAAATGATGTTGGCATATTCCAGATAAGATTCCATGGGGATTAAAATCAGTAAGGCAATAATCAAAGGCCGATACTTTTCCGTGATAAAGGGCAGTTTGGCCACAGCCATTGCCAAGGGAATCAGAACAAAAGGATACAACTGGATTAAATAATGTCCGTTCACTTTGCCGGCTTGGATATAAGAAAGGAGGATACCGACCACGACCACGATCAATAGCCGTATTTGTTTTGATTTTCGATCAATTAATTTAAAATAATAGCCTGACCCTAAAAGTATGGCTATAGTCCCAACATAAGGCAATGTTTTCCAAGGAGAATGAAATTTACCTTCAGAATAGGCCAAGGGAGCTTCGACAATGGATTTCCACCAAATATCAGATTCACCTTGAAGATAATAAGGAAGAAGCGTGAGAAGGACGGTGGTCAAAAACCCGATTCCCATAAAGATCAAGTATTTAATATTTGTCCAAATCTGCTTTTTGTGAAGACCCTCCCAAAAAAAGTATAGACCCAAACATAGAACGGGATAGGCCATGTTCAGTTTGGTCATTACCGAAAGTCCCAACAAAAGCCCTGCAGTAAAAAACCATTTTCCCTCTTCTTTTAAAAATAGAATAAACAGGGCGGCCACAAAAAAGAGCGTACAAATATGCTCGGACATTACACCTTGCAAACTACCGAACAGGCTTTGGAAAAAAACACAGAAAATGGCCGCCCAAAACGCAACTTTTTTGGAAGTGATCTTTGTTGCGATTCCATAGGTGAACAAAGCTGTTAGAGCAACCATGAACGAGCCAAAAAGCCGGATGGCAAAGAAGCTTTTTCCAAATAGTTTAATAATGGTGGCAAAATATAGGAAGGTAATCGGTGGTTTTAGGTCCCACAATTGGATGTACGGTAAATATCCGTTGACCCAAGATTGCCCCATAAGAATAAAAGTGCTCTCGTCTCGATCTATGTAATCCCTAAAAAAGAACGGAAAACGAATAAAAACCGATACTACTACCAAAATAAAAAGGACCCTTTTCCAATCAAGAATTTTTAAGCTAAAGGAGCGGAATTTTTTAAGCACGGTCGTATTAAGCTTTTTGGCCATTAATTATCATCTTTGCAATATAGATAAATTTGAATGTTTTTGAGAGATTCCGAAGCATTTGAAAAATTATCGGAAGGAGATAAAAATATCTTTGACCCAACATAGGACACGTTATAAAGAGAACATTTTTAATAATCTCTTTTTATTTTAGGCAGCCACTAACTGGAGATATGCTTGTTTTAATTTTTTCATTACAATTTCTAGTTCTTCTTCATTTAGATGCCCAAATCCAAAACGGATGGCGCAGGTGTTTTTATTTTGATAGAGAATGGTTTTGGGCAAGAATAAATCCAACTGCTCTGCCTCTTCTGCTAATTTCACCAATGATATGGGTGTTCTAAATTGTAACCACATGGCAAGTCCTCCAGAAGGTATTTGCCAATCAAGGATGGTGTTGAAATGTTGATTTAATAAACCGCATAAAACTTCTCTGCGTTTTTTGTAAGTAACGATATTTTTTTTCTTGAGCCGGTATATTTCGCCTTCAGATATCAGCTCAGAAAGCATTTGTTCCTGTATTAAGTCTCCCTGCGTGTCCAATAATTGCAAATAATTTTTGGCTTCGGTAATTACCTGTTCTGGAGCCACAACAAAACCCGTATGAAAACTCGGAAATAAAGACTGGCCCAGTTTGCCCAAATAAATAACGTTTCCATCGGCATCCGCACTGGCCATGGGCAACATGGAGGATCCATCGAACTGAAAGTCATGGTCAAAATCGTCCTCGATTATGGCAAAACCACAGGTTTTGGCCAATTCCAGTAACTGCAACCTTCTTTTGGTGCTTAAAGTTATTGTTGTTGGATAGTCCCTGTTGGAGCATACATAGATGCAACGAATGTTCTCAGGTATAAAATGTTCATATATGTACCCAATATCCAAACCTTCGTCATCTACGGGCACAGTTTTTATTTTTGCCCCCGCTTGCTGAAATATCATATTGGCCACATAATTGCTCAGTTGTCCAACCAGCACCAAATCACCCGGATTAATTAGCACCTGTGAAACGATGTATAGGCTCATTTCCGTACTACGTGTATTCAATACATTGGATGGTTTAATATGGAAACCCCGAGTTACATTTAAGTAGTTGCAAAGTTGTGTGCTAAAAACGGAAGGGACTAAAGCACTTGTTTTGTTCCATTTGTTGATCAGAGGCTTTCGTTTCATTGCAGCGCTATACCACCTGGAAAATTGGTGCACCAGATGCAGTCTTAAATCAGGCTTACCATCATTTATGGAATATTTGGCAGTGGTCTCCTCTTTGGTAGATGCTAGATTAAAGGATTGTTGGAACAGGAACCCTGGAACTTTTGGATACTCGTATGCTTGATTGATGTGCTGCGTACTTGCCTTGATTTTTACATTGGAATCTTCGGGAACCACCACAAAAGTTCCTTTATTGGGAATAATGTTTACCCATCCTTGGGAGGCCAATTCATCATAAATGGCCACGGCAGTATTACGATGAACATTCAATAACTCACTTAAAACCCTTGTCCCGGGTAATTTGCTGCCTTTATCCAAATAGCCTCGTTGTATGGCATTCATGATTTGTTGGGCCACTTGCACATATACAGGCTGTACTACAGATTTATCTATAGATACCAACTGGACCAACAAATCAGAAACCGGACTATTCATTGTTTTAAAAGTGGACTAGTTTAATCGTCCGGAAAGTTAGGACTTTTGCATTATTAATTTTAAGAACTTACGTTACAAGCTTAAATAATGAAGAAATCAATTTTATTTTCTGCGATTTTACTAGTGGGTGCTTTACAAGCACAAGCACAACAAGACGATGCTGTTAAGGTAGATTCGTTAAGCGAAGTTGTGGTAACCGCAAACCGGATCAACCTTCCATTTAAAGAAAATTCTAGAACTATAAACATAATCACCTCTAATGATATTAAAAATAGTGCAGCGGTTAATGTTACGGATTTATTGCAACAAGTTGCGGGCGTGGATATTAGAAGACGCGGTACAGGAGGTAGCCAAGCAGATTTGTACATAAGAGGAGGTGGTTTTGACCAAACCTTATTATTGATTGATGGCGTTAAAATGGACGATGCGCAAACGGGTCACCATACCATGAACGCCGCCTTACCATTAGAGGTTATAGAAAGAATAGAAATTATAAAGGGACCTGCGGCACGGGTTTTTGGACAAAATGCTTTTGCTGGAGCCATCAATATCATTACAAAAAAGAATTTGAATAGTTCCGTTTCCCTAAAAATAGAAGCGGGTTCTTTTGGACAATTAAATGGTAGCGTAACCGCTGGAGTGGATAAGGAAAACTCCTCTCATATAATACATGTGGGAAGGGTAACATCTGAAGGTTATAGAAATAACTCAGATTACGATAATGGCAATTACTTTTTAAAAAGCATTTTCAATAAAAATACACAGCCTATTGAAATGACAGCTACTTTCTTGGAGCGCAATTTTGGGGCTGAGAACTTTTACACCACCAATCCTACGTTTAACGAGTACGAAGAAACCCAAAACAGCCTTTTGGCGTTTTCTACCACCTTTAAGAAAAACAAGCTAAAAATACAGCCAAGAATCTATTGGAAACGTAATCAAGATTTATTTCTATTAAGAAGAAATGAACCAAGTTTTTTCAGAAACATGCATATATCTAACAAGATTGGCGTGGAAACCAATGCCTCTTATGTATCTAAATTGGGAATTACTGGTTTTGGGGTAGAACTTTCTAAAATATACCTAAGAAGCAACAACTTGGGTAACCGAAACCGTTTTATGTCCAACGTGTTTTTAGAACATCGTTTTAGCATTGCTGACAACAAGTTGGATGTTACTCCTGGCGTAGCATTAACCTATTTTTCAGATTTTAAGTTTCGTGCTTTTCCTGGATTGGATATAGGTTATGATCTCACCAATAATTTTAAGGTATATGGCAACATTGGTTACACCTATCGTATACCAACGTATACGGATTTGTTTTACAATGATCCTGTTACCAGTGGCAATGCAAATTTGGAACCAGAAGAAGCTTTTGCACAAGAATTGGGCTTAAAGTACACCACGCCTAAAGTTAATGCTGGCATCGCCGTATTTAATAGAGATGCAGACAATCTAATAGATTATGTGAGAAGCAATGTTTCTGAGGATGTATTTGTGGCAACAAATATTACTGAAGTAAATACCAAAGGCTTGGAGATGGACGCTGCCTATAATTTTAGATTTAAAGATTATACCCAGACATTAAGTGTTGGCTATGCGTTTTTGGACGACAATATTTTAGATCAGAATGAAGAATTGTCGCGTTACTCTTTAAATACGCTAAAACACCAATACACCACACGCTTAAGTACGCAGTTGTTCAAAAACGTACATCAAAATATAATTTATAAATATGCAGAGCGTACAACGGGGCAAACGTATAATGTTTGGGACGCTTCATTGTCGATCAAAGTAAAGCAGACAGAGTTTACCATTACTGCAAGCAATATTTTTGATGCAGATTACATCGAGTCTGGATTTGTTCCAATGCCGCCTAGTAATTTGCTTTTCGGTCTGCGTTATAGTTTTAAATAGGCGCAACAATCCATGGGAGACCAAAAACCAAAATGGTCCAGACCTGGGCATAAAATTGAAAGGGACGAATCGGCCAAGGAGAAAGGTAAATGGGTCTCATAGGGATAGGTGTTAAGACCAATTCAAATCCTTTTATTAATTTAGTGGTTTCAAATTCCTTGAAATTTTGAAGCTGAACCTTGAACAGATACCTCGGGAGAAAACCCTTTCCAAGAAAGAGTTCATCCAAAAATATTTCAGGCCCCAAAAGCCTGTTGTAATTGAGTGCTTTATTGAGGATTGGCCGGCGTATTCCAAATGGAGCTTGGACTATGTAAAAGAGGTGGCAGGGGATAAGGAAGTTCCTTTGTATGATGATCGCCCAGTAAAACACGACGAAGGTTTTAACGAACCACACGCCAAAATGAAGCTGGCCGATTATGTGGACTTGTTGAAAAGCGGCCCCACGAAATACCGTATTTTTCTTTGGAACATATTAAGAGAAGTCCCAGAACTTCAGAAAGATTTTAAGTATCCAGATTTTGGGTTACGGCTCATGAAAGGATTGCCCATGCTTTTCTTTGGCGGGGAGGATTCGCACACCTTTATGCACTACGATATTGATTTGGCCAATATATTTCACTTTCATTTTGAGGGAAAGAAACAATGCATTCTTTTTTCCCAAGACGAGACAAAATTCCTGTACAAGATTCCACATTCTTTAATTACACGGGAGGATATCGATTTTGCTGACCCCGATCTTGATAAATGGCCCGCTTTACAATATGCCAAAGGACATATTGCACATTTGGAGCATGGAAATGTTTTGTATATACCCGAAGGGTATTGGCACCACATGAAATATATTACCCCTGGGTTTTCCATGAGTCTTAGGGCGATTGCACGAAAGCCCAAAAACCTTGGAAAAGCAGTTTACAACATTTTTGTGATGCGTCATTTTGATAACCTAATGCGTAGACTAAAAGGGCAACAATGGATTGACTGGAAGAACGAAAAGGCGGTGGAGCGAACACAAAAGCTTATGCTTCAAAGGTGATTGGATTATTTTATAAGCTCATTGGCTTTTTCATATACCAAATGGCCTTCCCAACCACGATATAGCAGATAATCGGCCAATTTTTTCTTTTTTTTCAATGGATTCTTTTCTTTGATTTGTTCCAAACGTTTTCTGGCGAGTTCATCAAAGATCTGTAGGTAATCCTCGTTATTTATTTCGGAAAGGGCACTTTTAATGTTATAAGCGGAAATATCCCTTAACTTTAGTTCTCGAATGATACGGTTTGCCCCCCACTTTTTAATACTGAACTTACCTCTGGCAAAGGCCTTGGCAAAACGCTCTTCGTTGAGGAAATTTTCCTGAATCAAATGACCCAATATTTGATCTATGGCTTCAGGAATCATGTTCATACCCTTCAACTTTTCCGTAACCTCTTTGTGGCAGCGTTCTTGGTAGGCACAGTAATGCTCCATTTTTTTTGTGGCTTCATCTATGGAGTAAAATTTTTGAGAAGAAAATCCTGAATGCATTTATGTTTATTTTTTTGATACCACAATAAACCTATCCGAAAAAGTGAGTATGGTTTTACCGTTTTCCGTTGTTGTTTCTGAATTGCCTTCTGATACTATATATTCTCCTTGAGGTAAAACGAGTTTAATTTTCCAGTCTGTTTTTGTTTGTTGTAATTTAATTTGATGGGATTCTTTGGATTTTGTGTGCCATATCGAAATCTCGTTGTCTCCTACTTTTACATTTTCCAATGAAGCAGTATCCCATTGTTTTGGCATTTGTGGTTCAATGATGATTGTTTTATTGTGTGCCAAGGGATTAATCCCAAAGAACTGGTTTACAATGGGTACTGCAAAGGCATATATGTTCCACGCTTGGGTCATCATGCCATAGTCTGGGGAAACTTCGTAGATACTACCGGGTAGTGCGTAGCTAAAGGAACGGGACATTCTTTTTAAGTAATCGAGGGCTTGGTCGGGACGGCCGTAATTATTTTCTGCAACCGCTTGCACTCCCGTGGGCAATGTCATTACGGCACCGGTATAAGAAAACACCTTACTTCCCTTGAAGGAGCCAGAGTCATCAACAGCTGTCTCATCGCGATCAATTCCTGTGACGAACACTCCAAAAGGATTTGTAAATTGTTTTGCGTTGTCCAAAGCCACTATTGCTTTGGTAGAATCGGCTATACCCATTTCCATGGGAGTGTTTACTACCCAATTGTGGTAAAGAACAAAGGGTCTGGGCTCGTTCGACGGATTGCTCAAAATTTGTTTTTTTGTAGTTTCAAGTTCTTCAATTGCCCATGGTTTGTTGAGCGTATCTGCCCTGACCAAGGCATCTTCTATTAATTGCAGGGCCTGCTCGTCCGTTCCAATAAAATCTGCATAGGATTGAAAAGTTTCCGACCAAAATTCAGTGTTTATTTTCTCCTTTAGCTGATCCGCCAATTTCCGATACTCTCTGGCCAATTCAGTTTCGTTCAACTCTCTGGCCATAAGCGCGGCATCTGCAAAAGCTCTTTGCGTGTAAGCAGCAACATCAATCATTTCACTGTCGAGACCGTGTATTTCCATCATGCCAAAACCATCTGGAAATAGATTTTTATTGTCATCATTTTCCTCCAATAGCCATTTCAAGCCTTTTTTTATCGTTGGAAAATATTTTTCAAGAAATTCTTTATCACCGTTCCATTTATAGATTTCCCAAATCAATGATGCAAATTGAGGAGTTTCATTAATATTTCCTTTATTGAAAACAACACCGTTTGTGGACATTTCGTGAAGAATTCTTCCATTGCCATTGACCGCCATGGAAACACTGTCCAAAAGCCTGATTGTTTGCTCCACAATTTTATCTTGACCAATAGCCATATACCCTTTAAGTGCATACTCACTGTCCACTCCAAACCACCAAGGGTAGTCCGCAATCCCTGCGCCAATGCCGGTACCTGTCTCTGGCACGGTTCGCACCAACCAGTCGCAATTGTACTTCAGCCACTCAAAAGCTTGCTGTAACTGTTTGTCTGGAATGGTCAGTTTGGATTGTAGGGCCAATTGTTTGTACCGTACCTTTTTTTCTTCTGCCCTTGAGGCATAGTTTGCCAAAATATCACGATATGTGTTAATGGCTTCTTCTTCCGATTGATAGGACCCAGCTACGGAAAAATTTAGAACTGTTTCCGATTCGGCAGGAATTGTAACCGCATAGGTAAGTGAGTTGGAGGCTCCATTGGGTTTAAGAATGTTGGAAAGGTTTTCAGCATCAACTGGTGTTCGGTCGGATCCAAAAACATTGTACCAAGGATTGATACTGTCTTTCACCACCCAATACGATTCTTCGAAAAAGCTGGAGTCTTTGGAGTCAATCATATTGGAGCGTTCTCCCAGCCATGTTGGCCTTAGGTTGGTGTGCCCCACAAAGTTGAGCTTTCCCTCAAAGTTTTCCTCTCCCAAGTTTTTTAGGATGAACTGTATAAAGATTCCCTGCGTCTCGTCGGGAACAAATTGAATCCGTTCAATGAGCAGTCCCTCATTTTCAAATGTATAGGTATGTTTATTGGCAAATGGATAGTTGGTAAAACTGGAGGCACTGTCCAAAGGAAGTGTACCCTGTTCGGTAGTCAGTTCCACTTCAAAGCCGTCCATCAGCTTTATGGGGTGGTTCCAGACACCTCCCATCTCGCCCTTAATGTGCCAGCCCAATGGCGGAAACCTACCATCTTGATGGCCCACCATGTACACCCTGTCTCCCGAGGTAACATAAGGAGACTTCAAGTAACTTTCTTTACCCGTTATGTTTGGGGAATCTATTAAAATACTGGTTAGTGGATGTTCGGTGGGGGTGGAACACGCCAAAATGAATAGACCTAGTATGGCGGAAAGTATTTTTCTCATGGTAGGGATGTTGAATATCAAAAATAGGGTTTTGTCGTTAACTGGTGAATACAAAAAAAGCGACCCCGTTTCTGGAGTCGCTTCTTATTATGGATGTATTGTTTTACCGTCTTTATCCTTAAAACGATATTCTAAGTACTTGTAAGCATCCCGTGGTTGGATTTTAATCCACTTTTTATAGGTTTTAAACCATTTGGAACGGATGGAAGGGAATCCTTTGGTAAGGTAAGCTGCAATAAACGGGTGTATATTCAATACAATTCCGTTGTTTTTGCGGTCTGGCTTAAGAATTCGCTCTAAATCTGACTGAATTTTGTCGATCAATACAATTGGAGCTTCAACTTCGGCTCCCGTCCCATTCGGGTTTTCCTCACTGGTTTTGATATTCATTTCCGGACGCACCCTTTGCCTTGTAATTTGTACAAGGCCGAATTTACTGGGTGGCAAAATCTTGTGTTTTGCCCTGTCGTCTTTCATTTCATCCCTAAGGTGATCAAACAATTTTCGTCTGTGGTCACCTTTGGTCATATCAATAAAATCCACCACAATGATCCCGCCCATATCGCGCAAACGCAATTGCCTTGCAATTTCGGTTGCGGCCAATAGGTTCACTTCAAGTGCGGTATCTTCTTGGTTTTTCGCCTTGTTGGAGCGGTTGCCACTGTTTACATCTATTACGTGCAAAGCCTCGGTATGCTCTATAACAAGGTAAGCCCCGCGGCTCATGGAAGCTGTTCGGCCAAATGAGGTCTTGATTTGACGTTCTATCCCGAATTTTTCAAAAATCGGGGCCGAACCGGTGTACAACTTTACAATGGATTCTTTTTGAGGTGCAATTTCATGCAAATAATCCTTGATCTGGTTGTAGAGTGTTTCTTCATCAACGTGAATTCCGGTAAAGGAATCGTTGAAGACATCCCTAAGGATGGATGACGCCCTGTTCAGTTCCACCAAAACTTTGGATGGATGTGACGCCCGCTGCAATTTCTTGCACATGTTTGTCCATTTGGAAAACAAATTCTGTAGATCTTTGTCCAGTTCTGCAACCTTTTTGCCTTCTGCTACGGTACGTATGATTACTCCAAATCCCTTGGGCTTAATACTTTTTACAAGCCTTATAAGTCTGTCCTTTTCCTCTTTGCTCGCTATTTTTTGGGATACCGAGACTCTATCGGAAAAAGGCACCATGACCAAAAATCGCCCGGCTATGGAAAGCTCGGAGCTTATTCTTGGTCCCTTTGTTGATATGGGCTCTTTTACTATTTGTACCAGTAGTGACTGATTGGCTTTTAGCACATCGTTGATGCTGCCATTCTTGTCAATGTCTTTTTCAAATGGAAAATTTTTCAGGGAGTAATCTTTTAGTTTCCCTGTTCTAGCTTGTTTAATGAATTTTAACATGGAAGACAGTTGCGGGCCCAGGTCATGGTAGTGCAGGAACGCATCTTTTTCATAACCTACATTAACAAATGCTGCATTTAGGCCTGTAACGGGTTTTCTGATCTTGGCTAGGAAGATATCCCCTACGGAAAAGTTATTGTTGTCTTCTTCTTTGTGTAATTCTACTAATTTTCCATCCTTTAGTAAGGCAAAATCGACTGCATCGGGCGTAGATCTTACTATTAATTCTCTATTCACCTGAATCGATTTTTATTTATCCCACATGAATTTTGAGATAAATGATTAAACAATATATAGTATCGGTTATTTTTCGAACCGATTGAAATTCGTTTCTTGAATCTCTATGTCAAAGAACGTGATAGGGTAAAACGAAAAAGTAGTTGAAACAACTACTTTTTCTTGTGTCGGTTAGCTCTTCTGCGTTTCTTGCGCTTGTGCGTGGCTACCTTATGTCTTTTTCTTTTCTTTCCACTCGGCATATGGCTCTTGCTTTAGTGTTGTTAATTATATTATTTTACTTGTACGTTTGTCTTTACGCCTTCCACAAAAACTTTGGCCGGCTTAAATGCAGGAATATTGTGTGCAGGAATTTTAATGGTAGTGTTCTTAGAGATATTTCTACCTGTCTTTTCCGCTCTGGTCTTGATGATAAAACTACCAAAACCTCTTAAATAAACATTATCACCATTCTCCAAGGATGATTTTACCTCTTCCATAAAGGATTCTACTGTCGCTTGCACATCTCCTTTTTCAATACCTAGTTTTTCTGAGATCCTAGTTACAATATCTGCTTTCGTCATTACTTCTAATTAATTTTCTAATTTTTTTCGGCTTGCAAATATAAACATTAAAATTAATCTTTCCCTTTAACCCTTTAATTTTAAGTATATAAACTGATACATTTGAGCTTTATTACTTTATCGAATGACTTTTGCCCCAAAAATCCTGAATTGGTACCGTAAACACAAACGTGAGCTCCCCTGGAGAGAAACGCGGGAACCCTATAAAGTTTGGTTGTCGGAAATTATACTGCAACAGACCCGTGTGGCGCAGGGGATGCCCTATTATTATAGCTTTGTGGAGGCTTTCCCCACAGTTTATGACCTTGCGAACGCCCCTGAAGAGCAGGTGCTGAAACTTTGGCAAGGACTGGGTTATTACTCCCGCGCACGCAATTTGCACGCCACGGCCAAAATGGTCGTGGAAGATTTTAACGGGGAATTTCCAAAGACCTATAAAGAATTGAAATCTTTAAAGGGTGTTGGCGATTATACGGCCAGTGCCATCGTATCTTTCTGTTTTGATGTTGCGGAACCCGTAGTAGATGGAAATGTTTATCGTGTACTGTCCAGATATTTTGGGGTGGATATACCTATTAATGGTACGCAGGGCATCAAATATTTTAAGGAACTCGCCCGGGAGGTGATGGATGAAAGGAATATAAGAGATTATAATCAGGGGATAATGGAGTTTGGTGCCATACAATGTGCGCCCAAAAAACCCTACTGTTTATTGTGCCCACTTCAAGACAGTTGTGTGGCGCTAAAAGATGATAAAGTTGACCTTCTGCCAGTAAAACAGAACAAAACCAAGGTTAGAAATCGCTACTTTAATTATATGGTATTGTTGGATGAAGTCGAAAACACTATCTTGGAGCAACGAAAGGGAAAGGGTATTTGGCAGAATCTGTACCAGTTCCCATTGATAGAGTCGGATAAAAGGCTTCAGGCCGAAGCATTGGGGCCATTGATCAAGGAAAAAGGGGATATTCCAGCAATCAAATCGTTGTCATTATATAATAGTGAACCCATTGTGCACAAACTATCTCACCAACATTTGCACACACAATTTTGGATCCTAAGAACTTCTCATATATTAAAGGAAGGAACACCATGGAAACAAATTGGTGATTTTCCAGTACCAGTTTTGATAGCAGATTTCATCAAGACATTGAAAATTTAGTACTTTTGATTAATTAAAGAGATATGAGCGGAACATTGAACAAAGTAATGCTGATCGGGCATTTGGGAGACGAAGTGAAAATGCACTATTTTGAAGGCGGAAACTGTATCGGTAGATTCCCTTTGGCCACCAATGAGACCTATACCAATAGGCAAACCGGCGAAAGAGTGACCAATACAGATTGGCACAATATTGTTGTGCGCAACAAGGCCGCTGAAATTTGTGAAAAGTACCTTAGTAAGGGTGACAAGGTTTATGTGGAGGGCCGTTTAAAAAACAGGCAATGGCAAGGTGAGGACGGTAATACCCGATACACCACCGAAGTGCACGTACAGGATTTTACCTTTTTAACGACCAAAAAGGAAAGCATGGCCAATGCACAATCATCAGGTTCGTCCCCTAACTACCAAGAGCCATCCAAGGCTGAAAGCCCTGCTGCGCCTACCGATAATTCGGAGGAAGAGGATGACGACCTGCCATTCTAAATAAAACACTAAAAAAGCAATATTAAATTGGATCCCGAGCCCCATTGTTTGGCAATTTATCTTACCACATTTAGTGGAATATTCCCTTTAAAAATTGTTGTGCTGATACTGCTCTTGGCTGGCTCAGCTTTGATTTCGGCCGCAGAGGTAGCACTTTTTGGCCTGTCACAGACCGATGTCAACGAAATGCAGGAGAGCAATTCTTCCCGAAGCAAATTGATTGTGGAGTTATTGACCAAGCCCAAAAAGTTATTGGCCACCATCTTGATTACCAATAATGCCATTAATATCGGAATTGTATTGCTGTTCAGTTCCATAGGTGATACGATTTTTGAAGGAATTGATGGAACGTTGCGTTTTTTGTTGGAAGTAGTTGTGGCCACCTTTCTGATCTTGATGTTTGGGGAAATCCTTCCGAAAATCTATGCCAACCGTAATCGAGTGCAGTTTTCGCAATTTATAGCGGTTCCCCTAAAAGTATTGAGCTATATTTTTACGCCATTGAGCTCACCAATGCGCTACGTAACCTTGTTTATGGAAGATAAATTGGGAAAGAAAAAATCCAATTTGAGTATCAACCATCTTTCCCAAGCCTTGGAACTGGCCTCTGAAGGAGATACCACAAAGGAAGAACAGAAAATATTGGAGGGTATTGTAACCTTCGGAAACACCGACACCAAGCAAGTAATGCGGCCAAGGATAGACATCTTCGCGGTCAACGAGAAAATGAAGTTTCCAGAAATACTAGAAGAAATCAAAAAGAACGGATATTCCCGAATTCCCGTATTTGCGGAAAATATGGACAATGTTATGGGCGTTCTTTATGTGAAGGATTTGCTGCCCTATATTGAGAGGAAGAGTTTTAACTGGATGTCGCTGATCCGCGAACCTTACTTTGTGCCGGAAAACAAGAAACTGGATGATTTGCTGTTGGAATTTCAGGACAAAAAAAATCATTTGGCCGTAGTGGTGGACGAGTATGGCGGTACATCTGGAATTGTTACTCTGGAAGATATTATTGAGGAAATCGTGGGGGATATCAGCGATGAATTTGATGATGAAGACCTGGTATTCTCCAAATTGGACGATTACAATTATGTGTTTGATGGCAAAACAGCCTTAAAGGATTTTTATCGTGTGGTAAAAATAGAAGAGGAAGATGAGTTTGAAAGCAAAAAGGGCGAATCTGAAACTATAGCAGGGTTTGTGCTTGAAATATCAGGTAGTTTTCCAAAAATAGGAGAAAAGGTTTTGTTCAAGGATTACAAGTTTATTGTGGAAAGTATGGACAAAAAAAGATTGAAACGTATAAAAGTAACATTGCCACATGAAGTATAACATTTTCTTTTTTATTGGTCTTGCCGTATTTTTTATTGGGTGTAAGGGTGAGGTTTTGCCAAAACCCAAAGCTATGCTTCGGTTGGATTATCCGGTTGCTGAGTACGCAAAGTCCAGCCCTGATTGTGTGTATACTTTTGATAAAAACATCCTTTCTGAAATCAAGGAAAGTAAGGATTGTTCCATGGTTCTGGACTATCCAATGATGAACGGGTCAATCTACCTCACTTACAAACCGGTTCAAGGCAATTTGGACACCTTGCTTGTAGATGCACAGAAACTATCTTATGAGCACGTGGTAAAAGCCGATAACATTGCGGAACAACCATTTATTAATCAAGAAGATGGCGTGTACGGAATGTTCTACGAAGTAAGTGGCAATGCAGCATCGCAATCGCAATTTTATGTAACAGACAGTATCAACCATTTTGTAACAGGCTCTCTGTATTTTTACGCAAAACCCAACTACGATTCCATTCTTCCCGCAGCCATGTACCTACAGAACGATATCCGAAGGATTATGGAAAGTTTGCGGTGGAAAAATTGATTTATTGCACTGAATCCTTAGCGAGTAGCGCTTCGGCCCTTGCAATACTGCCATTTATTTTTTCCTTGACCATTATCACTTTTTCTTCTTCCTCATCCAACCATCGCTTTTTTTCTTCGGAAAGCTCCTTGCCGTTTAAGATCTCTTCGTGATTGAATCTATCACCAAAATCCTTCATCCAGTCCATCATGGTTTTATGTGCATCTCGAAGATCTTTCATAGCGATTTCGTATTGCTGCCCCGTTTTGGTGGAATCCACTTTAGGTTTTAGCTCCCCGACCAATTTACCTATGGTTCCCATTTTGGGCATTACCTCATCATGGATGGCCATCACTTTTTCCATTTGGGTTGTACTTTCGGTAGTTTTTTTTTCTTCTTTACAGGAGGAACTCAAAAATAAAATGGCACAGCTTAGGATAAAAAAGGTTTTTTTCATGGATTTTTATTTAACTACAAAAATAAACAACTGTCAAACATCATTATGAAGTGATTTAAACTTTTTTGGATCGAAAGAAAGGGTTGCGGATATTTGTGTTGCCAAACATAAATAATTCCAAAACAACCCTTTATGTACAGTGTACTTGACAAAGATATGATAGAAATGGAAATTGTGCCATTTATACCGAGAACAAAAAGAGGTTTCCCTCCGACCGTTCCCCTTGGGGAGATTGTCAACGCGATCCTGTATAAGCTCAAGACGGGGGTACAATGGAACCAGTTGCCGGTAAGGGCGCTATTCTCAGGGAGGGCCCTTAGCTGGCAATCGGTCTACCACCATTATCGGAAGTGGTGCCTATCAGGGACCTGGAAGGATTGTTGGACAAAGTTCATGAGCAGGCACAGGGCCGAGCTGGACCTTTCCAGCGTGGACCTTGACGGTAGCCATACGCCGGCGATAAGGGGCGGCCATAGCGTGGAATACCAGGGAAGGAAGAAGAGGAAAACTACCAACGCCCTGTACCTGACCGATAGGCAGGGACTGCCCTTGGCCATGTCCGAGCCCGTGGCGGGCAACCATAACGACCTCTATGATATAGAGGTGCAGTTCGAGGTGGTCACGGGAACGCTCGAACAGGCCGATATCACGGTGGAGGGGCTGTTCCTGAACGCCGATGCCGGTTTCGATTCCAAGGATTTCCGAAGCTCCTGCGCCAACAAGGAGATAAACGCGAACGTATGTTTCAACAAACGCAACGGGAATACCGATCGGGACGAATATTTCGATAAGGAACTTTACGATCAACGATATGCCGTGGAACGCACCAATGCGTGGATGGACAGCTTCCGATCGCTGCTCAACAGGTTCGATACGACGGTCGAAAGCTGGAAAGGGTTCAACTATCTCGCGTTCATCGTAATAGCTCTTAAAAAATTCAACAGGAAAAAGAAGAAAAAAGTTTAAACCACTTCTATATAATAAAGGACTAATATGTGTTAATTAATGATTATTCTCATATTCTTGCCATTGAGTAAGATTTATCTTTGCAACTTAAATAAAACTCGTTGCAAAGGATACAGTCCATATTTAGTCCCAAAAACCTTTTTGCTTGTCTTTTCATTGTTTTGATAATGATAAGCAATCTCCGTTTTTCATCAATGTACGTGTATTACTGTTTGGATAGGGATGGGTTTATAGAGGAACTTTGCGAAAACAAGGACAAACCGGAACTTAATTGCGATGGCAAATGTATGTTGGCCCAAATGCTCCGTGCCCAAGCGGAGGATGAAGAGCCCATGCCGGTAATCGGTTGGGAAGAAGTCAGGATCTTTTTTATGGAAATACCTAGCTACAACATACCAAATAGCATTGAGGCTAACCCTAACTCATTTTATTACTCAGAATCCTATTCATATCGTTTTAGCGATACCCTCATTAAACCGCCTATGGCTTAAGGTTTTACAATAAAAACGGCAAACACCCATTGCCGAACATGTATAATCTTAACATAAAATCAAAATGAATAAAAGTGCGATGGCAAAACTTTGTGTTTTGCTTTTTGGGGCCAGTGTGTCCTATGCGCAAGTGTCAAATGCGCAAGATACCTTATCAAAAGCACCGGTACAATTGGATGAGGTACTGGTAGAGGGAAAACGAAAAACAGATCCGGTTTTGTCCTCATTTAAGAGCGAACCGGAAAAGAAAATTGTCCAATCCAAGAATGTGGCCGATTTATTTAAGGATATCAATGGCTTTAATCTGATTAAACGGGGTAACTATGCCATAGATCCGTCTTTTCGGGCTTCTCAATATGAGCAGCTCAATGTTCAATTTAATGGAGGAACCAAGGTGATGCACGCCTGTCCCAATAGGATGGACCCCATTACCACTCATGTGACCCCAGAAGAGATAGAGCGGGTAGAAGTGGTTAAAGGGCCATATACCTTTAGATACGGGCCCACCTTTGGTGGCATTGTGAATTTGGTGACCCAAGAGGTTGAAAAACAAGATAAAGGCTATCATGGCAAAGTAAACTTTGGAGCGGAGAACAACGGAAATGCCATTACCAGTTTTGCAAATATAAAGTATGTTGGTCAGCAGTTTGATGTGAACCTTAATTTCGGACTCCGTGATTTTGGCAACTATGAGGACGGAGATGGAAATGAGGTGCCATCGTCTTTTAAAAGTACCGATTATGGTGTTCAAGTAGGATACAATCCAACAAAAAACCAGAGGATTCAGCTAGGATTCCGGCAATCTTTTGGAAGGGATGTACTGCATGCCGGACTGCCCATGGATACTGAGGAAGATAACAGCAATGTATTTTCTGTCGACTATAAATTGGACAATGTGTCCGATCGGTTAAAAGCCTTGAGCGCCAAGATATATCGTTCCAAAGTGGACCACCTTATGACCAATGAACTAAGACCCACTTTTATGATGACAGAGGCGGTATCAGAAGTGGACGCCACAACCCTTGGTGGAAGAGTGGAACTGGAATGGCGACCAGCCACCAATTTTAAGCTCTACACAGGAATTGATGCATTTTCAGTTGGGAGAACGGGAACCAGGACCCGTTTGGTGAAAAGGAACATAATGACTGGGGAAACACTCCCCATGCCCATGGAATTTGTGGATGAGGTATGGCAAGATTCCCAAATTGATGATTACGGAGCGTTTGTAGAGGGTAAATATCCGTTATCCAAAAGGTTGTTGCTGAATGTAGGGGCGAGGTATGATATGGTTCTGTCCAAAACAGATGCACCAGCAGATGATTTTGTTGCCGAATATCCCGATTTGGATACAAGAACGGAGCATAATTTTAGTACAACAGCATCATTTAAATATATGGCCACATCCAATCTTTTATTGGAATTGGCTTATGGTAGAGGAGTGCGTTCCGCCAATATGGTCGAACGCTTTATCAACCATTTTTCGGTCGGGCAAGATCCATACGAATATGTGGGCAACCCTTATTTGGACGCCGAGATAAACAATCAATTTGAGTTGGGCGTTAAAGCAAATACCAATTTTGAGGGATATGCTTTCAACCGATTGGACTATGGAGCCTCTGTCTATTATGCTATCTATGACAATTATATTGTTCCTGTGATAGACCCATCTTTGGATAAAAAATACATGCCCATGGCGGAACCTACCGAAGTAAAAAGATTCACCAATTTGAATGATGCTTACAAAACAGGGTTTGAAGTTTTTGGGGAATTGGCCTTTTTGGAAGATTTCACCTTTAAAACGGAATTGTCCTATGTCTATGCCAAGAATCAAGATTTGGATGAATCCCTTCCCTTGACACCACCTTTGGTGAGCCGCTTCAACTTAAGTTTTGAGAGAGAAATGATTTGGGCCAGGGCAACCTATACGCTTACATCGGAACAGTCCAATATTGCTAATTCCTTTGGAGAGCAAAGTACGGATGGTTATGGGGTTGTGGATTTGCGTTTTGGTGCAAAGCCCTTCGAACATTTGACCGTCGGTGTGGCATTATCCAATATTTTTGATGAGACCTACAACAATCACCTGAATTTCTCTTTTGTGAACCAAGCGGATTATGGTCGGGTACCCATCAATGATCCTGGAAGAAACTTATCTGCTTTTATACAGTACAGTTTTTAGCAAATTGATGAACATTAAAAAAGGCGCTCCAGAAAGAGCGCCTTTTATGTGATAAAGTCTTTTTTATTTAAAGTCTGATGCCTCGACTCCTTCGTTTACTTTGATTTCCTTTACATTAAATTCAAAGTTTTGAGGCCCCATGCTCTGCATCAGCTTGAATGGGAATTTGATGCCTGAAACTTCTTGGTAATCACTGTACCCCAATGTACTCGTCATTTGCTGGCCTTGTACTTCCTGAGTGTTGATTTCCTGAACTTTTAGACCGGTTTCCACATCGTAGAAAGCGGTTTTGCTGTCGTTTATTTTTAGCCTGTAGGCCTTTTTGTCGCCCACAGGCTCAACACCTTCCAAGGCAACATCGCCTGCAGCCAAGTAATTCAATTCAGGGAAAGCGGCAGATTCTTCTTTGATTTTTTCAATTTCCTTTGGGGAAAGGTCTTTTCGTTGGCCTTGCACCACCATGTAGCCACTATCGCCATCCAAAACCTGTTTTTGCATGGAGTTGCCCTGTACTTTTACATTTTTCATAAATTGGTCTTGGGACGTTTTCTTCATCTCAAGTTCCAATTTCATGCCCTGCATTTCTGCTTCCGCCAACATGGAATAAGAATCCACGCCTTCCAGTTTGGATTTTCCGCCAATGGCCTCAATATAGTTTTTCAATACAGTATTGGCATCCATCCCTTCGGGAACCGCGGCATTATAGTCAGGCTTTTCCGTTTTGTTGGCATATTTATCATAATAGAGAACAGGAATTGTTTTCCCTTTAAAGGTCACTTTTTCCAAGTTTTCCAAAACATCGCTTCCCTTTCCGGTAACAACTACACGGGCATTGGTGGTGGAAAAGTGCTTTTTGGCTGCTTGGAGCACATCTTCTTTGGTAATGGCGTCCAATCGTTCCAGATAGGTTTCGTAAAAATTCTTTGGAAGATCCTCGGTCTCTATGTTCAGTGCATACTCGGCAACGGTTTCAGGTTTTTCGAGGGCCATCACAAAGCTTCCTGCATATTTGGCCTTTGCATTAGCCAGTTCTTCATCGGAGACAGGCTCGGAAGTTATTTTATCTATCTCTTTCAAGATTTCGACCACGGAGCTATCGGTAACGGCATTTCTAACTTGCGCATAGGCGTTAAAACGCATTGGACTAAATTTATTGGCCCTTAATCCGGAATAGGAACCGTAGGTGTACCCTTTGTCCTCTCTCAAATTTTTGAACAACCTTGCCTGTCCACCGCCACCTAATATTCTATTGGCCAAAAGGGCATCCAGATAGTCCTCGTCCTTCATTTTTAAGTGGGTGATGTTTTCCACCGCTACTTCGGACTGCACAGCGTTGGGCATATCCACAAAATTGATTTGGGTGTACTGCACATCTTTTGGGTCGGAATAGCTAAAAGAAGGCGGGGCTGCTTTGGACCAGGGAGTGAACGCCTTGGTCACCAATTCTTTCACGTTTTCAAATTCTACATCACCGATTACTACCAAATAAGCGTTGGCGGGAACAAAATAAGATCGGTAGAATTGCTCCACATCGAGTAGGGTTACATTGTTAACGGTTTCCTCGGTCATAAATTCACCAAAAGGGTGATTTTTTCCGTAGGCCAAGGCCAATTGAACCCTGTCCGCAATGGCGGAAACGTCTTTTTCTTGGGACTTGATTCCAGTAAGGACTTTCTCTTTCTCTTTCTCAAACTCTTCTTGAAGGAAATTTGGATTGAGTGCGGCATCGGCCATCAATTCCAAAATTCTTGGGAAATATTTGGACAAGGAACTTGCCAAGGCACTTTGATCACCAATGTAGATATTGGCACCTAAGAAATCCACTTCTTCATAAAATTCGTCTTTTGGGATGTTTTTGGACCCTTTGCCCAACATGCTTCCCGTAAGTGCGGATACCCCAGCTTTGTCACCCTCTAAAATAGGTGGGTTGTCAATGGAAAGCTGAATGCGAACCCTGGGTAATTTGTGGTTTTCCACTACCAGGACCTTCAAGCCATTTTTAAGCTCAAAACGGGCAGGTTCTTTTAAGTTGATCTTGGGAGCTGGCCCTGGTTCAGGTTGCGTACTCCTATCAATTTGTGCGTATGAGGCTGTCATGCATAAGGACAGCACAGCTAAAATTAAATATTTTTTCATCTTAATTAGCATCTTTTTGTTCTGGTAAATATTCCAATTCCAATCGTTGGTTTACCTTCAAATATTTTTTGGCCACTTCCATGATTTCTTCACGGGTAATGGAACGGTAAATATCAATCTCGGTGTTGATGAGGTTGGTGTCGTCCTTCAGCATATAATTTTCTGCCAATGAGTTGGCGATGCCCTCAACACTACTGTTGGCATTTACAAATTGGTTCTCGAACTTGTTCTGAAGTTTTTGGTAATCTTTTTCGGAAATCAACTCCATTTGAAGTTTTAGGATCTCTTCATCGATTTCTTTTTTGATGTCCTGAATGGAATTGTCCCCAACCGGAAGGCCCCCAACAATGTAGGAGCTGTAATCTTCGGCATCAATGGGCACGGAAAGTATTTGCAGCGCCATTTTTTTCTCGTCCACCAATTTTTTGTAGAGTTTGGAGCTTTCCCCATCGCTTAAATAAGTAGAAATCATGTTAATCACATAAGCATCCCGTTGTCCCTGCCCTGGTGTTCTATAAGCCAATAAAATTGCAGGGATTTGGATGTTGGGGTCGTAATACTTGGCAAACTTGGTTTTGGTGATAGGCTCTTCCTTTACGTTTGGCCTTTGAATTTCGGCGCCTCTTGGAATAGGGCCAAAATAATCTTCGATCATTTTTTTGGTCTTGGCAGCTTCAAAATCGCCAGCTACAACCAAAACCGCATTGTTGGGCACATAGTAGGTTTGGTTGAATTTTTTGAAATCATCCAAAGTGGCACTGGCCAAATGCTCAAAAGACCCTATAACCCCCCAGCGATATGGATGGTTGGCATATAGATTTTTCAGGATTTCATTAAAAAAGGCACCGTAGGGAGAGTTATCTACCCGAAGTCTCTTTTCCTCTTGTACCACTTCTTTTTGGGTGTCCACGCCAATTTGTCCAATTATAGGGTGCATCAATCGTTCCGATTCCAGCCAAAGGCCGACCTCCAAACTGTTGGAAGGAAAAACTTCATAATAATAGGTGCGATCCAAAAAGGTGTTGGCATTATGCCTTCCTCCATTGGAAGCAACGATTTGGTCCCACTCACCTCGTTCAATGTTTTTGGTGCCTTCGAACAATAAATGTTCAAAAAAGTGGGCAAAACCC
The DNA here is from genome assembly GCF_035818535.1 of Flagellimonas halotolerans. NCBI lineage: Bacteria > Pseudomonadati > Bacteroidota > Flavobacteriia > Flavobacteriales > Flavobacteriaceae > Flagellimonas > Flagellimonas halotolerans. Next base: position 62,547 of record NZ_JAYKYV010000003.1, read on the forward strand.
GTTTTGTCGGGGTCCTCGTCCTTGGATCCCACATGGTACATAACCGATGTGGTAACCACAGGTGCACCGTTGTCCTGATGTAGGATAACGTGCAGGCCGTTGTCTAGATCATACTCTTCAAAAACCACTTCCTGTGCAGAAAGCAGGGTTACCGCAAAGAGCATTGTAAATGCAGAAAACAAATGTTTTTTCATGTTAATAGTTAGTATTTAAAAATTGATATTGCTAAGAGGTTGGTATCGATTCTTCAATCGATGTTACGCTAAATATAAAATTTTTTATGACGATCCTGTGAATTTATAAAAGTCTTTAGATTTAAAATGTGGGATAATTCACAAACATTCAGTAAATTAAACAATGAATCCAAAAATTGAAATATGAAAAATTTAACCCTTCCAATCCGTTTCGGAATAGTTACCAGTGCTGTACTGATCGCATATTTTTTGATTTTGGCTTTGATGGGAAAGCATACCAATGTTTTTTACAGCCTGTTTAATGGGGTGATTACTGGTTTTGGTATATATGAGACAATCAAGTATACCAAAATAAGGCAGGGCAAGAGTTTTAGTTATGGAAATGGATTTACCGCAGGCATTACAACCGGTTTTGTTGCCACGTTGTTGTTCACCATCTTTTTTGCCCTCTATGCAACGGAGCTGGACAGTGCTTTTCTTGATAAACTCTCCTCGGCATGGTCCAACGACTATAAGAATTTCCAAGGCATTGTTTTTTTTACAGTGGCCATAATGGGGTTTGCCACGACTTTGGTTTTGACCCTCTCGTTTATGCAACTCTTTAAAACCAGTAACAATTCAAAAAAAATTATGGGTTAAATCAGGGAAGATTACTTGTGGATTAAGGATTTAGCAGTATATTTGCACCCGCTAATTTTGATAAAGCGAAGTAATTTTAATCTAATTAACGCATTATGTACGCAATTGTAGAGATGGCAGGGCAGCAATTTAAAGTTGCAAAAGACCAAAAAGTGTACGTTCACCGTTTGCAGGAAGAAGAAGGTAATAAAGTTACTTTCGACAAAGTGCTTCTTTTGGAAGATGGTGGTAACGTAACCATTGGCGCCCCGGTCATAGAAGGTGCGGCTGTTGAGGCCAAAGTAGTAAAACACCTCAAAGGAGATAAGGTAATCGTCTTTAAAAAGAAAAGACGTAAAGGATACCAGAAGAAAAACGGTCACAGGCAATATTTGACCGAAATCGTGGTTGAAGGTATTGTAGCAAAAGGTGCCAAGAAAGCGGCTCCTGCTAAGGCTGAAGCAAAACCAGCTGCCGAACCAAAAAAGGCAGAGAAAAAAGCGGAAGCTCCAAAAAAGGAAGCTCCAAAGGCAACTGAGGATTTGAGTTCCAAAACTGTTGCTGAATTGAAGGAAATGGCAAAGGCCAAGGAAATTACCGGTTACTCTTCCATGAAGAAAGCCGAGTTGATAGAAGCGTTAAGCAAATAAAAGAAAAGAACTAAAATTTATATATCATGGCTCACAAGAAAGGTGTAGGTAGTTCAAAAAACGGTAGAGAATCAGAATCGAAACGCTTAGGTGTTAAGATTTTTGGTGGTCAGGCAGCCACTGCTGGTAACATTATTGTAAGACAACGTGGTACCAAGCACAACCCTGGTGAAAATGTATACGCAGGAAAAGACCATACCTTGCACGCCAAGGTAGATGGTGTTGTTAAGTTTGAAAAGAAAGTTGGAGGGAAATCTTACGTTTCCATCGAACCTTTTGAAGCGTAATAAGCAACAACGATATTTTGGAAAAGGCTCCGCATTTGGCGGGGCCTTTTTTATTTGCCATCATTTTTAAAGATTTCAAAAACTAATGGTGATTTTTTGGAGTGATGGGGAGTGGCCTTCTTTTCTTGTAGAATATTGAAATGAACCTCTATTTTTAGGGTTTGGGTAAATCTTGGACTTGTATTAGAAGCGTAATTTCCGTTTTCGGGCTGTAATTTCCCAAGTATCAACCTTTTTGCCATTCTCGATAACGGATGCTTCATCATGAAGGTTAATAGTAGGGCAAATATGATACGGAATGCCATATAAAACATCTCCAACGTTATGTTTGTCCCAATCTTTTACTTTGATCACACCATGTTCTTCACTTTGTGAAAGCAATTCATAATTTTCTAGATTGAGAAATTTTACCCGTTTGTCAATGGGGTTTTCAGCCGCCACGGATTTATGGCCCAGATCTACTGTAATAATACCCTCGGTGGGTTTGGAAATAATCCTTGTGATCAAAAGTGCGGCATGTTTAAAGTTTTGCTCCTTTAATTTTTCACCATAGCCCCAATCCCAAAGCACACAAGTGCCCGGGCTGGTAATTCTACTTTTGTTAATTAAGTGGGATGTAAAGGAAGGTGTTCCGCCACAGATCATTTGGGAGTCTGGGTACTTTTCTTGAACCGCTTTAAAGTATGCGGTTACTTCTTCAAGTCCCTTTTCAATTTTTTGGTTCCTCTCCTCAAAATCGGTGTCGCGTAGATGACCATCGTACACATGGAACCCTTTAAAATGTAATGCATTACAAGTATTAAGAAAAGCCATTAGCTCATCGAGGCCATGACCAACTTCGATTCCGGAACGGTTCATCCCGTTGTTGATGTCAATATAAATATCGATGGTGAGTTCATGGTCCAAAGCCTCTTGGTTTAAAAGCTCGGCACTATCCATATTGTCCAAAATAGTGGAAAACCGGGTTTCAGAATGGTGTTTCATCAGACTAAGGAGGCGTTTTACTTTGGGCCCAACAAGTTGATGGGAAATCAAAACAGACTTAGCTCCAGCTTCAGCAGCTATTTCCGCTTCAGCAATGGTGGAAGCCTTAAAATTGGAGATTCCGGATGCCACCAATAGCTCCATTACCTTGGGCATTTTGTTGGTTTTGATATGTGGCATCAACCGTTCTGTTTTGCCATCTACCAATGTAATCATCTCATTAATGTTGTACTTAACGCGTTCCAAGTACAACGCTACTGACGGTGAATCCACTGCTTTTACATTTTGTATACTGTACCAGTTGTCCATTGTTTTGAATATAAATTGCCAAGGCAATGTAACCAATTAAATGATGCCAAAAAAAGTTCATGGATAACCCATTGTGACTTTTACATAAAGTTTTTTTGTAGCTTTAATAACATTAACTATAAATCTTATATCATGAAAAAAGCAATCATTTCATCATTATTGGCTTGTTCTGTTTTATTTACTAGCTGCTTAGGTTCTTTTAGTGCCTTCAACAATTTAAAAGATTGGAACCAAGGATTAACGGATAGCAAGTTTTTGGATAACCTCATATTTTGGGGATTGAACATAGTTCCCGTTTACGGCCTGTTTTTTCTTGGAGACACCCTTATTTTTAACGTAATCGAGTTTTGGTCGGGATCTAACCCCATTGCTATGAAAGATGGGGAATCCGAAACTCAAATGGTAGAGCACGATGGAAACAAATTTAAAATGGTGGCCACCAAAAACAGAATTCAAGTTACCGTGGTGGAGGGACCAAAAAAAGGAAAGAAAATTGATTTGGTGTATAAACCAGATGAAAAATCTTGGAATGCCGTTCGCCCAAATGGTGAGATTATTAAGCTATCCTCTTTTGAAGAAGGTTTCTATATTGTTTATATGCCAAACGGGGAAAAGGTTAAAATAGACCCTATGAGTACTAGGGAAGAAGGATTGGCCTTGCTTCAAGAAAACAAGACTTGTTACTACGACCAGACTGTTTTGGGAGACTAGACTTCAGTATTTGATAAAAAAACCCATGGTTTTGCCATGGGTTTTTGTTTTATAAAAGCTTTTTAAGATTAATAGCGATAATATTCAGGCTTAAAAGGTCCTTCTACTTTTACACCGATATAATCTGCCTGCTCTTGCTTGAGCTCAGTTAACTCAGCGCCCAAACGAGATAAGTGCAATTTAGCCACTTTTTCGTCCAAATGCTTCGGAAGCATATAAACTTCGTTGGCATATTTGTCGCTGTGGTTCCAAAGCTCTATTTGTGCCAAGGTTTGGTTGGTGAACGAGTTGCTCATTACAAAACTTGGGTGGCCCGTGGCACATCCAAGGTTTACCAATCTACCCTCGGCCAAGATAATTACATCTTTGCCATCAATGGTGTACTTGTCAACCTGTGGTTTTATTTCGTCTTTGGTATCGCCGTAGGTTCCATTTAACCAAGCCATATCAATTTCGTTGTCAAAATGGCCAATGTTGCAAACAATGGCTTTGTCCTTTAAGGCTCTAAAATGCTCTTCACGTATAATGTCCTTGTTGCCTGTTGTAGTGATTACAATATCGGCATTGGACACCACGGTTTCCAATTTTTTCACTTCAAAACCGTCCATGCAGGCTTGCAAAGCACAAATTGGGTCAATTTCGGTAACGGTAACAATGGCACCTGCCCCACGGAATGATGCAGCGGTTCCTTTTCCAACATCGCCATAACCGGCAACCACAACACGTTTACCGGCCAACATGGTGTCCGTGGCCCTGCGGATAGCATCCACGGCACTCTCACGGCATCCATACTTATTGTCAAATTTGGACTTGGTCACAGAATCGTTCACGTTAATGGCTGGCATGGGAAGCGTTCCCTTTTTCATTCTTTCATACAAACGGTGTACTCCGGTTGTGGTCTCTTCGGAAAGTCCTTTTACTCCGGTTGCCAACTCGGGATATTGGTCAAGGACCATATTGGTAAGGTCCCCGCCATCGTCCAAGATCATGTTCAATGGTTTTCTTGCCTCACCAAAGAACAAGGTTTGTTCAATGCACCAGTCAAATTCCTCTTCGGTCATCCCTTTCCAAGCATAAACCGGGATTCCTGCAGCAGCTATTGCCGCAGCAGCGTGGTCTTGCGTAGAAAAGATATTGCAAGAACTCCAGGTTACCTCAGCTCCGAGGGCCACCAAGGTTTCGATCAAAACAGCGGTTTGAATGGTCATGTGAAGACAACCGGCAATCCTTGCACCCTTTAAAGGTTGTTGGCTCCCGTATTCTTCACGTAAGGCCATAAGCCCTGGCATTTCGGCCTCAGCAAGCTCAATTTCTTTCCTTCCCCAATCTGCAAGAGAGATATCCTTTACTTTGTAAGGTACATGCGGAATTGTCTTTGTGCTCATATTTTATATAAATTTACTTTTGTAGCTTCGCTTAAATAGTGCGACAAAGATACGAATTCACTTAACTTTAGTTCATGCCCATTTACAAAACAATAACAGTTTCGCCAACGACCAAAGTCTACATTTGGAAGGTTACCGAGCCAGAGGCTGAACTTGCTAAGGGTGTGGAGCTTACAACGCATTGCCAAAACAGGATGGACGGCATGAAATCGGAGGCACACCGAAGGGCTTTTTTGAGTATTCGTCACCTTATGGCAAAGGCGGGATATGTAGATCATGACCTGTATTATGACGACTTTGGAAAACCGCATCTTAAGGATGGGAAATTTATCTCCATTACCCATTCGCACAACTTTACCGGAATAATTATCAGTGAAACCGATGAGGTCGGCATCGATATTGAGATGCAACGGGATAAAATCCTAAAGATCGCCCACAAATTTACGCCCATCCAAGAGTACAAAACCTTGGCCAATTCGGAAGCATTGATGCGAAAGCTCACCATTGTTTGGGGCGCCAAAGAGTCGCTTTACAAAATTTACGCACGGCAGGGACTCAGTTTTTTAAGACATATTAATGTGATTGATTTTTCTTTTGAGGACACCCGTACCGTGGCCGAGATATTGTACGAAGGGAAAAGATCGCATTACGAAATTGAATTTATAGAGTTTGAGGGTTTTACATGCGTTTATGCGCTTAAAATGATGGGGGGATGATGATTCCTTTTTGTAGTTTTGCTGAAACTATAACTGCCCATGAAAGTATCCGTTGAACTAACCTTATCACCACTTCAAGACAATTTTGAAGCTCCTGTCATTGATTTTATCAAAAAGTTGCGCGATTCGGGACTCACTGTTTTAGAAAACCCATTGAGTACACAGGTGTTTGGTGATTATGATAAGGTAATGGAGCTGCTCCATTCCGAAATCAAGGAAAGTTTTGAGAACTTGGACCATGTAGTACTTACCATGAAAATGGTAAAATCCGACCGAAGCGAGTATGAACCCCATTTTTGATTTTTTTCTCGGCCCCTACGGAGACCGAGAACTATCCCTGATCATTTTAGAGGCCACTGCTTTTTTCTTTGGAATTGCCAGCGTGGTCTATGCCAAAAGGGAAGATATTTTGGTGTATCCCACGGGATTGGTCGCTACCGTAATAACTACCTATATCTTTCTTGTGGATCGCCTGTATGGTGATATGATGATGAATTTTTATTACTCCATTATGAGCATATACGGATGGTGGAACTGGGCCCGAAGAAGAGATGATAGACGGCTGGTGGTCAATATTTCGAGAACCAATTCCAAAGAAAAATGGACAGGGTTTGGTTTTTTCCTACTGACCATGTTGGTTACTTATGGGGTATACAGGATGTTTGGTGCGGAAATAGAACCGACCAATTACGTGGATATATTCACTTCGGGGATTTTCTTTACTGCGATGTGGTATATGGCCAATAAAAAACTGGAAAACTGGACCCTTTGGATTTTGGGTGATTTAATAACTGTACCTTTGTACGCATATAGAGGATGGGGTATGTTCTCTTTACAGTACCTCATTTTTACTGTGTTGGCAATACAGGGATATCTAGCATGGAAGAAAAACTTGGGCAAGAGCCCTCAAACCTCATAAAAGTAGTCCTTTTTGGACCCGAGTCTACCGGAAAAACCACCTTGGCCCAACAATTGGCCGAGCACTACAATACGCAATGGGTGCCCGAATATGCACGGGAATATCTTCAAGAGAAATGGGACAGGGAGAAAAAAACTTGCGAACCCCACGATTTGGTTCCCATTGCCTACGGCCAAATGCGTTTGGAAAATGAGTTGGCCAAAAAGGCAAATCAAGTCCTTATTTGTGACACGGATCTTTTGGAGACCAAGGTTTATTCGGAGGCTTATTACAATAGAACCTGCGACTTACTTTTGGAGGAGTACGCCCTAAAAAACACCTACGACCTATACTTTTTGACATATATAGATACACCATGGGAGGCGGATGATTTGAGGGACAAGCCAGATGAAAGAGAACGAATGTTTGCGTATTTCAAGGAAGCTTTGGAGAATAATAACAGGAAATTCGTTATTTTAAGGGGGGATAAAGCGTCAAGGCTATCCACAGCAGTAAATTATATAGATAAACTTCTCCAAAAACATGATTGAATTAAGTCCTAAAGACTTGGAACAATTGGATTCCAAAGGAATTTCCAAAGAAAAAGTAGCAAACCAAATACAAACATTTAAAGAGGGCATCCCCTTTGTTCAGCTATCGCAAGCCGCTGTGGTGGGTAATGGCATACTTAGGTTTTCCGAAAAAGAACAACTCGACCTGCTTCAGTATTTTGAGGACAACAGAAAAGAACTGGAACTATTAAAGTTTGTGCCCGCTTCGGGAGCGGCATCCCGAATGTTCAAGGCCATGTTCAATTTTTTGGACAGTTATGATCCATCAAAAGAAAAACTCTCCGAATACATAGAGCGAACTGGTGACAAGGATGCAAAAAAGTTTACCGAGAACCTTTCGGATTTTCCTTTTTACGACCTCATAATGTCAAGAATAAATGGCAAAGCATCCAACAAGGATGAAGAATCCTATCTTTTTGTAAAGGAGATGTTGGCCGAGGATGGGCTCAATTACGGTTTTTATCCAAAAGGGCTATTGCCTTTCCATGAATATGATACAGGGACGGCAACCCCGTTCGAGGAACATTTAAAAGAAGCTGCGCTTTATGCGAAAACAAAGGGCAGGGCCAATCTTCATTTTACCGTATCGGAACAGCACGATGAGATGTTCGCCAAGGAAGAAGCCTTGGTAGGGCCAAAAATTTCAAAGCTGACCGATACCATTTTTAAAGTGTCCTACTCCAACCAAAAACCTTCAACGGATACCATTGCGGTGGATATGGAGAACCAGCCATTCAAAAATAGCGATGGAACCATTCTGTTTCGTCCGGGAGGGCATGGGGCGCTCATCGAAAACCTTAATGATCAAAATGCCGACATTATCTTCATTAAAAATATTGATAACGTAGTCGTTGATAAAAACTTGGAGACCGTGGCCAACAGCAAAAAAATGTTGGCCGGTGTCCTAAAAAAAGTACAGGATAAGGCTTTTTCTTATGCCAAACTTTTGGAAAAAGACGATGTTTCCATTGAAAAATCGGATGAAATAAAAGCTTTTTTGGAAAGAGACCTCAATGTTCGTATGCCCAAAAATTACGATGATTTCAGCGTGGACGAACAAAAGAAGGTTTTAAAAGATAGGATAAACCGCCCCATCCGAGTTTGTGGCATGGTTAAAAACGAGGGAGAACCCGGTGGAGGCCCTTTTTGGATAAAAGATGGTCAAGGGAACATATCGCTTCAAATCATAGAGTCCGCCCAAATTGATATGGACAACAAAGAGCAAGCTGCAATAGTACAGAACGCAACACATTTTAATCCCGTCGACCTGGTCTGCGGTGTACGGAACCATAAAGGAGAAAAGTTCAACCTATTGGAATTTGTGGACACCAAGCAAGGTTTTATTACAGGAAAAACCAAAGAAGGCAAGGAATTGAAAGCCTTGGAACTTCCTGGTCTGTGGAACGGGGGCATGGCCTTTTGGAACACTATTTTTGTAGAGGTGCCATTGGTAACCTTTAACCCTGTTAAAACGGTAAACGACCTTTTAAAGCCAACACACCAAGCATAAAAACTTAAAAGACAACGAATTAATCCGCTTCCTAAATGGATAGCGGATTTTTTTGTGTTCTGGCGTGACCTATCATTAAAAGGTGTGTCTTAAAAGTACAATCGAAATTGTTTTCGATGACATGATTAAATTTTGATAATCCTTGTGGGTTGTCTCAACTAGGTTGGTTGGTTTGGGAAGAGGCCGTGCATTTTGTACGGCTTTCTTTTCTTAGTGGTGTGCCGTGCATGGCATATTACTTGACGGTGCAAGTCCGTTATGAGGGTTTATAGCTACCTATCATTAGCTAATGGCAAGGGTGTCCATCGTGAGGTGGAATCTGAAGGAAGCCGGCAGCAAAGTTCTGGTCCGAGGAACACGAACATCATATAAGGCATGTCTGATCTGGATGAGCTTGCCACTCAAAGCGAAGTCCTAAAGCTATACGGAGGTCAGAGTGTAGATGATGCGGATATATGGAACGAAAGTGATATGTCTTACCACGGGAGGTCTCATAGACATAGTCGAAACAGTGTATGAAGCTATGGTTGAAACAAGATTTGCTATGAGAAGTCAGCAGATCCCATAGTACCGGAATCAATCGACACCGGGAAGGGGTGAACCTTAAGAAGTAAGTAGTCAATGAATATTACCTTGTGAAGGGAAGAGAGCAGAAAACATCGAAAGATACCTGGCAGCAAAAGGATAGGGCGGAACCTGAAAGATATGCAGCAGGGCAGACCTTTATGAGGATAATTGAAAACAACCTTACAAATGTCAATCTATTAGAAGATGGATTGCTTGAACAGATCCTGTCTCCTTCTAATCTTAACCAAGCCTACAAAAGGGTTCGGAGTAACAAAGGGAAAGGAGGGGTGGACAAGATGGAAGTCGATGCCTTAAAGGTCTATCTTGTGGAGAACAGGGACGAACTATTACAATCCATCAGGGACGGAAAATACCGTCCCAATCCAGTACGACGGGTAGAGATACCTAAAGCGAATGGAAAGAAACGATCACTTGGCATACCAACAGTGGTAGACCGGGTGTTTCAACAAGCCATCACTCAGGTACTCTCTCCTATTTACGAGAAGCAGTTCTCAGCGCACAGCTATGGTTTCAGACCCAACAAGAATGCTCATCAAGCACTGAAGAAATGCAGGGATTATATCACCAACGGCTATACTTATTCTGTTGATATGGATCTGCAATGTTTCTTCGATACGGTGAACCACAGTAAACTCGTGGAAGTATTATCAAGAACCACAAAGGATGGACGAGTAATATCGCTCATACATAAATATCTTCGCGCTGGAGTAGTCAATGGGAATAAATTTGAAGAAACCAAGCTGGGGGTTCCGCAAGGTTCCCCGCTAAGCCCATTACTTTCCAACGTCCTACTCAACGAGCTGGACAAGGAGCTCCAGAAAAGGGGGCATAGGTTCGTCCGCTATGCGGACGACCTTATCATCCTCTGCAAAAGTAAGAGGGGTGCAGAGAGAACACTACGGAACATTATTCCGTTTATAGAGAATAAATTATTCCTGAAAGTAAATAAGGAGAAAACACAAGTAACCTATATCAGAAAGACTAAATTCCTCGGATACTCCTTTTACCAATATAAAGGAGAAGGGAGACTCCGAGCCCACCCTGACAGTATCCATAAAATGAAACAGCATATCAAGCTGTTAACATCAAGGAGTAACGGAGGGGGAGGCGCCATAAGAAAGGGGAAGCTCAATCAATTTATTAAAGGTTGGGTGAACTATTTTAAAATGGCAGACATGAAGAATTTGTTGAGGGATATAGATATGTGGTACCGTCGACGTCTGCGAATGTGCATCTGGAAACAATGGAAGCATATTCGGACAAAAGGAAGAATGTTAATTAAACTCGGTCTAAGCAAGAATCAAGCGTGGCAATATGCCAATACGAGGAAGAACTATTGGCGTATAGCCAATACTGATATTCTTCGATGGACTATCACGAATAAACGATTATCTAAGGCCGGATACCCTTCTCTTCTGGAGTTCTACATGAAGGTCAGGACATAAATTAAGGAAGCGCCCAGTACGGATCCGTACGCTGGGTGCTGTGGAAGGTCGGAACGGGAATTAATCCCGTTCCTCCTATCCGATTTCGGAAACAATAGGCAACAACATTAAAATGATTTATAAAATAGTCCTGTTCTTTAATCTAATATCATTGGCTTTGGCCATTTACATATTGATATCGTATTTAATAAGCAGAAATAAGGATAAGGACATGCAAAATCAGGATGATGCTATATAAACACTATCCATGTATTATCCATTTCTGCCAAGTTGTACCGTGGTCTTTTTTCCTTGTGACCGTATAATTGGCAATAATGAAAGGCTGCTTCGGCAGCCTTTCTTGTATAAAAATTACACAGGCTGTTTACCGAATTACACACTTTTACACAGTGCTTCAAAACAGCTTAAAATTATAACCAACTAATAAACAACAATGTACGTGTATTTGATGTGTGATTTTAGAATTGGCACTATGTTTTCACATAGTTAGTCAAGTTTAACAATTAAAATCATATACCATGAAAAATTTAGCTTTAGCAACAGTACTATCATTTGTAGGAATCACAGCATTTGCCAATGTGGAAACCCCAGAATTGGAAAATAATAGCGCAATGGAAATCGTACAGGGGGATTTTGAAGAGATCAGCGTTTCCGACCTTCCATCGGCAGTAACAAGTGCTGTGGAATCAGATTACCCTACGGCTACGATCAGTAAGGCGTACAAAAATGACCAAGATCAGTACAAATTGGACCTTACCCTTGAAGATGGTACAACAGGAACTGTGTATGCCGATGCCGAGGGGAATTGGATTGACATGTAATTAGTTTTATCACCCCACAATAGTTAGTTTGGTTGGAAAAGGGCTGCTTCGGCAGTCCTTTTTTTTTGTGATAATTTTATCAAAATGGAAAAGTCCCAAAAAGAGCCAGGGCCGTATATTAAATAACTGAGATATGCCCAAAATCTTGATAATCGAGGACGATACTGCTTTTTGTCAAATGCTTCAAAAGTTTTTGACCAAGAACGGTTTTGCCGTATCAGTAAGTTATTCCATTAAGGAGGCAGAGGAATATCTAGCGTCATCTACCTTCGACATAATCCTATCCGATGTTAGATTGCCGAAAGGAAACGGGGTTACTTTGCTTCCCCAGGTAAAACGCGAGTCACCAAAGACCCAAGTTATTTTAATGACAGGATATGCCGAGGTGAAGACTGCGGTAAATGCCATTAAAAAGGGTGCTTTCGATTATATATCAAAACCTTTTACACCAGAAGAAATACTTTCCGTAATTAAAGATGCCCTGCGCTCCAAAGTGACGGATTTCAAAGTTTCTCGCGAAAGCTCAAAATCGACTGAAGCGAAGAAGGGCTCGATCAATTTTTTAAAAGGTCAAGGAGAGAAATCCAAGAAACTCCAACAGTATGTGGAGCTGGTCGCTCCTACAAACATGTCCGTTTTACTAACGGGCGAAAGTGGTACGGGAAAAGAAGTCACCGCCAAGGCCATTCACCGGGCAAGCAAGAGAAATGATCAACCGTTTGTAGCGGTAGACTGTGGTGCCATACCAAAAGAAATTGCCACCAGCGAATTTTTTGGCCATGTAAAGGGCAGTTTTACGGGCGCCATAGATGATAAACAAGGCCATTTTGAAGCGGCCAACGGAGGAACCCTTTTTTTGGATGAGGTAGGGAATCTATCCTACCAACATCAAATTCAGCTGCTTAGGGCCATTCAAGAGCGTAAAATAAAACGAGTGGGCAGTACCAAAGAAACCCAGTTGGATATCCGCATTATTGCTGCCACAAACGAAAATCTTTCCGAAGCTGTGGAAGAAGGTGGTTTTAGGGAGGATTTGTACCACAGACTCAACGAGTTTTCCATTGAAGTGCCATCCTTGAGGGATAGGCGAGAGGATATTCTTCTATTTGCAGATTATTTTCTGGCCGAAGCCAATTCCGAATTGGATAAGAATATTTTAGCGTTTTCCGATCAAACCAAGCGAATCCTTCAGGAGTATGATTGGCCGGGAAATTTGAGGGAAATGAAAAATGTGATCAAAAGGGCCGTTCTTTTTTCTGAAACGGAAACCATGTTCCCAAATGCTTTGGCAGAAGGAGTCGTAAAAGGAGCAAGTAAATATGAAGAGGTCAATTTTTCTAAATCCGATTATGAGAAGGAGCGGATTCTGACCGCCTTAAAGCAGACCAACTTTAACAAAAGCAAGGCGGCAAAGCTACTGCAGATCACTCGCAAGACGCTTTACAACAAAATCAATCAATATCAATTGAATGTATAGCTAAATAATTTTGGATTTCAGTTTCCAAATTGGACAGCACTTTTTTTAGTTCCGAAAGAATTTTGAACGTTTTTTCACCTTTTGTATCATCGGAAATATTTTCCAAAAGTTCCAATAAGTGGATGGCATCTTGTATTTCCAACTGTCTGAACATGGGCAACATTTTGTGGGATGTAGCCCTAATATCCGTATAATCTTTATCGCCAACGGCGGAAAGCAAAAACGCTAGATTCTTTTTCGTATTCTCCAAAAACACTTGTAAAACTTCCTGAATGGCATTTGGATCATCCAAAAAGGGTGAAATATTTTTAAGAGTGAACATGGAAGACTCCGAAGCAGGAATTGCATTGGACAAGGCCACCTTTTCTGTCGATTTTAAAACGCGCAGGAGGGAATTGGCCGTAAATGGTTTTTGCAGCACATCCGAAAAACCAGGCTCTAAGTAGTCTGCTTTATTGCCGATTTGTTGTCCGGTCATGGCAATTACGGGATTTTTATATCCAATGCTTTTAATTGTTTTTAGCACGGAAAAACCATTTGTAGTGGGCATTTGAATATCTGTCAGCACAGCATCGAACTGGTGGATTTTTGATAGCTCAAAATCATCAAAATTCAAAATAGTTTTTGTTTTGATATCGTTGATTTTACAAACCTCGGAGATAAGGCCAAGCATGTTTTCATCATCATCAATAACCAAAATGGAAAGCTCTTTGGGTTTGGAAATAAACGCTTTGGAATCATTTTCAACCACTTCGATTTTAGAAAACTCAACAGGAATCCGAACAGTAAAAGTACTCCCTTTGCCTACTTTGCTCTTCAAACTCAATGTACCTCCCAGTAATTCTGTCAGTTTTCTGGAAATGGTAAGCCCCAGCCCATACCCGACCTGGGCTTTCTGGGAAGGAGCTTCTGCTTGTGTAAACTCTTGGAAAATGGCTTCCTGCTTTTCGACAGCGATTCCTATACCCGTGTCCTCAACATCAATCCTCACCCATGTAGCTTTGTTCTTTTCTTCCACTACCGCAGCAACCCTGACATGGCCAGAATCTGTAAACTTAAAGGCGTTACCAATGAGGTTGGTAAGTATTTGCCGTATTCTAAAAGGATCGTTTATGATAGGCTTTTTTAAGTCGTCGGCTATTTTCAATTGGAGCAATACTCTTTTTTTTGATTGTATTTCTTCAAAATCAACCGCAGTTTCTTCTATTAATTGGAATAGGGCAAAAGGCACCTTGTCCAACTGGATTTTTCCCGCCTCCAGTTTGGAATAGTCCAAAAGGTCGTTTACCAAATTATCTACATAGCCAGAAGAAGACTTGATTTTCTTAAGGTAGTTCAGTTGTTTCGTGCTCAATCCACTTTGCTCGATCAAGTCGGAATAGCCCCTGATGGTATTCAGCGGTGTTCTTAGGTCGTGGCTAACGGTCGAGATTAATTGTTCCCTGCTTTTTAAAAGTGATTCGGAATATTTTTTGGCCTTTTCGAGCCGTTCTCGGTATTGCTGTGCTTTCCAGTAATCCTTGGAAATCATGAGCGTAAACAATATCACTGTTATTAGCCCTAGAATAACAGCTCCGACTGCCAAGCGAGAGCTTTTTTTCAATGCCTGCTCTTGCTTAAGACTGTCCAGATGGGTATTCAGTGCCATTTCCTGCTCAAAGTCGGATAAAATGCCCCGCATTTTTTGTGAAAGCTCTAGGTCGGTCCTATAAATTTGAAGTTCTTTTTGCAATACGGTTCGTTCGGCCGTAACTGTTTCGGTCTTGGCTTTGTTTAAAATAGCTTTGGATACTTCTAAAATGGAGTCGATATTTTTGGCTGTCGCATTACCATCGGAATTTGGAATATTCTTGTTGAGTATGGCGACGTACTCTTTGATGTATTCTTGGGTTCTAGTAGGCAATTTGTCAAAATTCGGAGCAAAGGTCTCCGGGGTAATTCTGCCCATGTCCACTTCCATCTCATGGAAAGCCTTTAAAACTGAGTCCAAAGAAGTTTTATTTTCGTTCCTAACCTTTAGTTTTCGTAGTTCGGCATTATTAAAAACCTTTTGCTTTAATAATTCCTGAACACTGTCCAACCTAAGATTTAGACTGCCACTGTTGGTTTGCGCCAATGGTTTAAGGGAGTCGATGAACTGGGTAATGGAGTCCACCTTTTGCGCATAGTATTTTAAATCCTGCGGTTTTTTGGTCTGTAAGGCCAACTTGGATAAGTTTTCGGCATCATAGAGTTGTGTGAGCAACCTGTTGGTCTTCAGTAGTTTTTCGTTGCTCTCTCCTTGATTTTTTGCAGAAGCATAGCTTTTGAACTCATTATAGATAAAGAATGCAGCCAAGGTTGCCAAAACTCCAAGCACTGCATAACTCAGTATAATTTTAAGGGTAAACCTTTTTTTGGATTTAGGGTGCATACCATTATATACGCAGGCACTTGGGGGTCATGGTTGTTATCAAAAGTTAAATTTCCAAGATGTTTTTTATGAAAATCAATATTCGCATCATACATTTGTGGCATCTCAAAGGGGTGCTTTTTACCAAAAGGCTGAGATTATACCCAATGAACCTGGGCGGGTAATGCTGCCAAGGGAATGCGCAAGTCGCATCTTGGAATTTCTATGTTTCTTTTAGAAACAACAATCAATTATTAACAAAGAATAATGACCCCTTTTATTCGTAACATTTTTACGAATGAAACTCTATTCAATTATTCAAAAAAGAGCCGTTTTTGGCTCAATGCGACCGACAAAAAACAATCAAGGGAACCGCATTAAAACATTATGTGCAACAGTGGCCCTAGGTGGGCTGGCGTTTACCATGAGCGCCCAAGAAGAACCGATTGACAGTCTTGAAGGAGAAAAAGTGGTGCTGGACGAAGTTTTGGTACAATCGGTAAGGATAACCAAGGATTTTCCCATTACTTTTTCCGATTTGGACAAGGTGGAACTAGCTCCGCGGAACTTAGGTCAAGATATTCCGATTCTAATGAATTTTATGCCCGCGGTTGTCACCACCTCCGACGCCGGAGCTGGCGTGGGATACACGAGCATGCGCGTTCGTGGTAGCGATGCAACACGGGTAAATGTTACCATTAATGGTATTCCGTACAATGATGCGGAATCGCACGGAACCTTTTGGGTAAACATGCCCGATTTTGCCTCCTCCACCCAAAGTTTGCAGTTGCAGCGAGGTGTGGGAACTTCCACCAATGGGGCCGGGGCATTTGGTGCTAGTTTGAACATGCTCACGGATGCTTTTTCTGAGGAATCGTATGCCACAATATCATCATCCGTAGGAAGTTTTAATACGCTTCGGAACAATGTAAAGTTCAGTACGGGATTGATGAACGATTATTTTGAATTTTCTGGGCGATTGTCCAGGGTCACATCCGATGGTTATGTGGACCGAGCGGCTTCGGAATTGGATGGCTATTTCCTGCAAGGTGCCTACAAGGATGACAATACCCTGATCAAAGCTTTGCTTTTTGGAGGGCATGAGGTTACTTATCAAGCTTGGAATGGAATAACAGCAGAACAGTTGGAAGACAATCGCACTTACAATTCCGCAGGGGAGTACACCGATGATGGCGGTAACACTCAATACTACGAGAACGAAGTGGACAATTACAAGCAAGACCATTTTCAACTACATTGGTACGAAACCTGGAATTCTGCTTGGAACACCCATTTGGCCGTACACTACACACGCGGAAGAGGTTTTTTTGAACAATTTAGGGAAGACGACGATTTTGCCACCTATGGTTTGGAGCCCATTACGGTAAACGGCGATTTAGTGGAAACCACGGATTTGATTCGTCGTAGATGGTTGGACAATGATTTTTACGGAACCATTTTTTCAGCCACTTACAATAACGAGAATCTCGAACTGATTATGGGAGGTGGTTACAACGAATACAAAGGCGACCATTTTGGTGAAATTATTTGGGCCGAGTATGCCAGTGGCAGCGAAATAAGGGACAGGTATTACGATGATAATTCCACCAAAACCGATTTCAACGTTTATACCAAGGCGAACTACAAATTAACGGACCAATGGTCCTTGTTCGGAGATGTGCAATACCGTGGGGTAACCTACGAAGCAAATGGTGAAGATACGGGCTTGGTGGATGATTCCTTCAGCTTTTTCAATCCAAAGGCAGGTGTTACCTTCGATTTAAACCGTAACAACAACTTCTATTTTTCTTATGCGCGAGCCAACAGGGAGCCCAACCGTAATGATTATGAAAGCGGCAGCCCAAAACCAGAAAAATTAAACGATTTTGAGCTGGGATGGCGTTACATTTCGCCAAGTTTCCAACTGAATACCAATGTGTACTACATGCGGTACAAAGATCAATTGGTATTGACCGGCGAGTTGAACGATGTAGGGGCACCGTTGAGGTCCAATGTGGGTGATAGTTACCGTTTGGGTCTGGAGATCGATGCGAGCATCAGGCTGTCCAATGCGTTTCAGTGGAGACCAAATATTGCTTTGAGTGATAACCGAAATATCGATTTCTTCTTTGAGCGTGATGGAGAACTTCAAAATTTGGGGAATACTAACATAGCCTACTCGCCACAATTAATTGCGGGCAATATTATTTCCTATCAACCCAATGCAAATTTTCAGGTTTCGTTGTTGTCAAAATTTGTGGGGAAGCAATATATGGGTAACATCGACTCGGAGACCTCTGTTTTGGATGGTTATACCCAAACGGATTTCAATGTTCAGTATACCATCAACATAAACTCTTTTGTGGAAAGTATTGGGATTTCCGGTCTGGTGAACAATATTTTTGATGCTGACATTGTCTCCAACGGCTATTTTTACACCTTTGATGATGATTACTCCAACCCTGGAACCATCACAACCATTGAGGGTGCTGGATACTATCCACAAGCAGGAATCAACTTCCTTGTAGGAGCGACAGTTAATTTTTGATGATATTTATGGAAAGGGGGTTCTGTGGCAATCGCAGGACCCTAAATGTATTTTAGTTGGAAATCACTACCACATTACCACTTTGGGTGGCGCTATAAAATAAAAGGTCGTGATAACGGTTTCCATCATCGGGCCTGTCCAATTGCTGTCCCGTAAACAAATTATACGTAAATCCTTCACAGCTACAAACTGCATTTTGGCCATCAATGGTCATTGTGGAGCACTCGTTCGGCGCATGGTTCGGACAACTGGCTTCCCAGGCCATAAAACTAGACCCTGTATTGATAACAAAAGCACCTCGTGTGCCCACTCCATTGTTGCCCACATAAACTGGATTTCCGATGTTTTGTAGATTATTGTACAACGGAAGGTTCATATTCAATTCAAACCGAAACCGTACTTCTTGCAAGTAGGGATTACGGTTGGTGGAATCCGAGCTGCAGGATAAAATCAGTGCCAAAAGCATAATGGCCCAGAAGTGCTTCATAATCAATGTTTGAAAACGTTTCTTGGGCAAAGTTGATGAAAATTTGCCTATATTTGCGTTAAATCCTCGCAAAAATACCATGCAGGTCATGGGTATAGTTGAGGATTTTTTGTATTTGTAAAGAAGAGAACATTGGGAAAATTTTTCTATTTTCTTCAGTGCCTCTTTGCATTAAAAATTAACAACATGAGCAAGGTTTCATATTATACGCCTGAAGGATTGAAGAAATTGAGGGAAGAACTGAACCACTTAAAAGATGTGGAACGTCCCAAAGCATCCCAGGCTATCGCTGAGGCAAGGGACAAAGGAGATCTTTCCGAAAACGCAGAATACGATGCGGCCAAGGAAGCCCAGGGACTTTTGGAGATGAAAATTTCCAAAATGGAAGAGACTTTGGCCAATGCCCGTTTAATTGATGAATCCCAATTGGACACTTCCAAAATATTGGTACTTTCCACTGTTAAGCTTAAAAACCAAGCCAATGGCATGGAAATGAAATATACTTTGGTGGCAGAAAGCGAGGCTGATCTTAAAACGGGTAAAATTTCCGTTACATCACCCATTGGAAAAGGATTGTTGGGTAAAAAAGTAGGTGATGTGGCAGAGATCAAGGTACCGAACGGAACCCTGAATTTTGAAGTTTTAGAGATCACACGAGCGTAACAGCAACTAAATTGGTTATATTTAATCCCGTTGAAAGACGGGATTTTTTATTTTAAAACCGAATCAAAATGGCCAGTATCTTCACAAAAATCATCAATGGGGAAATACCCAGTTATAAAATTGCGGAGGATGATGATAACTTTGCTTTTTTGGATATCAACCCAAACTCGAAAGGACATACCTTATGTGTTCCCAAGAAAGAAGTGGACAAGATCATGGACCTTGATGAGGAATCTTACATGAAACTCATGGCGTTTTCACGAAAAGTGGGGCTTGCCGTTGAAAAGGCCGTGCCTTGCAAACGTGTGGGAATGTCGGTTATTGGCCTGGAGGTGCCCCATGTGCACGTTCATCTCATTCCACTTCAAAATATGGCGAGTGCCACTTTTCAACATAAGGAAAGCCTTACCACAGAAGAGTTTGAGGCCGTGGCCGAAGCGATCAGGTCAAATATTTAGCCTTCCAAATAAAAATATACACCTGCTGCTACCAAGCATAGCATCAATACCAAAATAATAAAGAACAACATGGTAAACCGTACCGCGGGTCTATCTGGCTTTACCAGTTTGTTGTAGTAGTCAAAAACCCGCTCAATATCCTGAGTCCAGTTTACAGGGTAAATAACCGAATTACACTTTTTACACTTGATTTCATGTGTTACAACGCCCGTAGTTCTGTGGTACAGTGCGTTAAAGGTGTGTTTTTGGTAAAATGTAATCTTAAGTTCCTGATTAAAACATTCGGGGCAATTGTTGGTGATATCAGCTTCTTGTATTACAAGTTGTTTTTCCTTGGCCATAACTTATTTTTCTATTGCTCGTAGGGAAATTTGCATGATAGTTCCTTCTTTACTAGACGAAAATACTTTAATTTTTCCTTTATGGTACTCTTCAACAATTCTTTTTACCAACGAAAGCCCTAATCCCCAGCCTCTTTGCTTTGAAGTAACCCCTGGGTTAAATATGTTCTGGAAGTCGCTTTTGGGTATGCCGTGGCCTGTGTCCGACACCAAAATATGTATATTTTGTCCTTTTTTTTCAATTTGGATGGCTATGTTTCCTTTGCCCTTCATGGCATCGATACCATTTTTTACAAGATTCTCTATGCTCCAGTTGTACAAGGGTGGATTCATAAGCAC
Source organism: Flagellimonas halotolerans (assembly GCF_035818535.1). NCBI lineage: Bacteria > Pseudomonadati > Bacteroidota > Flavobacteriia > Flavobacteriales > Flavobacteriaceae > Flagellimonas > Flagellimonas halotolerans. Next base: position 82,940 of record NZ_JAYKYV010000003.1, read on the forward strand.
ATAGGCCTCATCGGCATTGGAACTAAAGGAAAAATGTACCAATTTGGAACTACGCTGTTTCAAGTATTCGTAGGCCATTTTGGTTTCGGCCACAATATCATGCTCACGCAATTCGGGAATCGACCCAATTTTGGAAAAGCGCTCTGTTATGGTTTGTAAACGATCGATGTCCTTCGCAATTTCTTTGGTTACTTCGGGATTGATGTCTTCCGATTTCAAGAGTTCGTTCCAACCCAAGAGGGAGGTAAGCGGTGTTCCAATTTGATGTGCTGTCTCCTTGGCCATTCCCGCCCAAAGTTTGTTTTGTTCCGAAGCCCGGTTTGTTCTAAAGAAAAAGAAGATGACCGCACCGAACAAGAAAATGATCAACAGAAGGGCCAATGGGTAGTACTTTAATTTGTTCAAAACCTCAGAATTGCCGTAGTACAAGGTCTCCAATAATTCATCTTCTTGAATTATCTGTATCGGTTCGTTCTCATTTATGAACTGTGCAATCTTTTTTCGAATGTATACACTATCGCTTACCTTGTCCTCGGGAATATTATGTGTTTTGTAAGAACCCTCCTCGTTTACCAAGATCATGGGGGTGGAGGTGTTGTTTCCCAATACTTTAAGGGTAAGGTTTCCCAACTCTTGATCTACGGAGGATTGGATGAGTTCCAATTGGGCCGTAGCCCAGATTTCCATTTTTAGGCGTTCCTCTTCCTTGAATTTTTTAAAAAAACTATTGGTGTTCCATAAAATAAGACTCACAATAACGAATGCCGCAATCAGCATTGTAATGTTGGAAGTTTTCCTTTTAGGACTAAAGTTCATTGGTGGTCAAATTCTGTTTAAAGATAGGTAAATGGAAAACATGTTGATAGTTAGTTGAAATAACGGCTGCCCATGGAATTCATTTTATGTACTTTTGAATTTTCAACAAAAATTAACATTGCATGGAAGTTCAGGGAAGAATCAAAATGATAGATGAGACCAAGACATACGGCAACAACGGTTTCAGAAAAAGAGAGGTGGTCGTAACAACAGAGGAGCAATATCCACAACACATATTGGTGGAATTTGTTCAGGATAAGTGCGATTTGCTTAACAGCTACAGCGTTGGTCAAATGGTAAAAATCAGTATAAACCTAAGAGGAAGAGAATGGGTGAACCCACAAGGGGAAACCAAATATTTTAACTCTATTCAAGGGTGGAGAATTGAAAACCTGCAACAAGAACAAAATGCGGATAATATGCCTCCCGTTCCTCCAATGGAAGCTTTTGAACCAGCAGATGATTTGAACGAGGACGACCATGACGACCTTCCTTTTTAGAAGAAAAAGATATTTCACAATAAAAATCCGGACCTCTTGGTTCGGATTTTCTTGTTTTTAGACCTATTTGTATTTTTAGAAAAAATTGACCTTGGAAAATACCCCATTACATTTTTTGAGCAGAAGATTGGAGTTTCCTCCTGTTGATACTGCCAGTGAAGATGGGTTGCTTGCCGTTGGAGGTGATTTGTCTCCAGAAAGATTGTTGTTGGCCTACAAAAACGGAATTTTCCCGTGGTTCAATGATGATTCCTTGATCCTGTGGTGGACTCCTGACCCGCGTATGGTTCTTTTTCCCAAAAAGGTGAAATCGTCCAAAAGCATGCGGAAAATAATTCGTGATGGAGCGTTTGCCCTTACTCAGAACACTTGTTTTGAGCAGGTGATTGACCATTGTGCCAAAATTGAACGAAAAGGACAAGACGGTACATGGATAACCCCCGAAATGAAAACAGCCTACATGAATTTATACAAAAAAGGGCATGCCAAATCTTTTGAGGTTTGGGAAGGCGACGAACTCGTGGGTGGTTTGTACGGTGTTGATCTAGGCCATGTGTTCTGCGGGGAGAGCATGTTCAGTTTTAAACCGAATGCCTCCAAGTTTGCATTTATAAAAATGGCGAAGGAACTGGATGAAAAAGGATATGAGCTTATTGACTGCCAAGTACATACCGATCATTTGGAAAGTTTGGGCGCTGAATTGATTCCCAGAAAAGAGTTTGTGGAGATTTTAAAGGGGTAATTGCACAATTCCTAGCATTATTGGAAGGATATAATTAAAACCCGAGACGCATTTTGAAGCAACAATTCATTATAAGCTCCGTCATGCTCAACTCGTTTCAGCATCCCATCACATATTTTCATCCAATACTTATAAAATGTGACCTTAAAATAAATTCAGGGTGACGAAAACCTATGCTATTTTAACCAATTGGAAAAGTTTAAAGTTCAGTAAAAATAAAGGTAAAATAGAAAAATGCACAACAGCTTAATTAAACCTCATTGTACCTAAAACAATTTACTTCGTGGTCGTTTACCATGCCAGTGGCCTGCATGTGGGCATAAATAACGGTGCTTCCTACAAATTTGAACCCTCTTTTTTTCAAATCTTTGCTGATGCTATCCGAAAGAGAGGTGGTTGCAGGAGCATCTTTGTAATTTTGCAGCTTATTTTTAATGGGTTTGTTCTCCACAAAGCCCCAAATGTATTTACTGAAACTACCAAACTCTTCTTGAATTTCCATAAAAGCGCTTGCGTTGGAAACCGTGGCGTTCACCTTCAATTTATTTCTGATGATCCCGGGGTCTTGTAGTAGTTCATCAATTTTTCCCTGATCGTAGCGGGCAATTTTCTTGTAATCAAAATGATCAAAGGCTTTTCTAAAATTTTCACGCTTTCGTAGCACAGTAATCCAACTCAACCCCGCCTGAAACGTCTCCAAAATCAAAAATTCGAACAATGTGGCATCATCCTTTACGGGAACGCCCCATTCCGTATCATGGTAGGCTTCATACAAAGGGTCTCCAAGGCACCATCCGCATCTATGTTTTTGCATTTCTATTTGTTTTTCCATCAAAAATAAGGGAAAAACAAGAGAGTTAATTGAAAGTTAAAGTATTATACATTGATAGTAATACTTTTATATTTGCGAGACTATATTTTAAAAGTAATGTAATGGAGTTATTGATGCAATCTCTTAAAATTGGGGTCAATGAAAAGCTTTATATAAAGGATCCCGAATCTTCAACTTTGGGGAAGAATATTGTTGAGCAAAGTATTTTGATGATTGATGAAATGGGTTTTGAGAGCTTTACGTTCAAAAAATTGGGTGTACAGATAAATTCCAACGAAAGTTCCATTTACCGCTATTTTGAGAACAAGCACAAGCTGTTGCTCTATTTGGCCACTTGGTATTGGGGGTGGGTAGAATATCGCATGGTCTTTGCCACAAACGGTATTTCCGACCCGGTCAAGAAATTGGAGAAAGCAATAGAGATCCTTACTCAAAATGTTGAGGAGGATAGTTCAATCACACATGTGAACGAAGTGGCACTGAACCGACTTATTATCAATGAATATTCCAAATCCTATTTGGTAAAAGAAATAAACAAAGAGAGCAAGGACGGTTATTTTATTATTTGTAAAAGATTGGTAAACCGCTTGAGCGAGATGATTTCGGCCGTGGATCAAAATTACGAATACCCTGTAAGTTTGGCCAGTACCGTTCTGGAAGGTTCGCTTCATCAGTATTTTTTAAAGGCACATTTTCCGACGCTTACAAACTGTAACGAAAAGGTTACCCCTACGGAGTTTTTTACGGACCTCATATTCCGGACACTAAATAAAAAGTAAATGGCTAAACAAATACTTACAGCTTGGCAGCGATTAATGGGGCTGCTTACCTTGGACAAAAAGGACATTTTTCAAATATTTTACTACGCTATTTTTGCGGGTTTGGTCAACCTATCCCTCCCCTTGGGTATACAGGCCATTATAAACCTTATCCAAGGGGCCAGGGTGAGTACATCTTGGATCGTGCTCGTGGTATTGGTTACCCTTGGGGTTGCGTTTGTGGGGATGCTTCAGTTAATGCAGATACGGATTATTGAAAACCTTCAGCAAAAAATCTTTACAAGGTCTTCGTTTGAGTTTGCCTACCGTTTTCCAAAAATAAAAATGAGCGAACTCCGATATTATTATCCGCCGGAACTTGCCAATCGTTTTTTTGATACGCTTACGGTACAAAAATCGCTGTCCAAAATACTTATTGATTTTCCAGCGGCATTGTTGCAGATCGTATTTGGGTTGTTGCTGCTATCTTTTTACCATCCTTTCTTTATCATTTATGGTTTATTGCTCCTTTTGCTCATTTACATTGTGTTCAAGTTTACGGCACAAAGGGGGTTGGATACCAGTTTAGACGAGTCAAAAATCAAATATAAGGTAGCGCATTGGGTGCAGGAGATCGCCCGTTCCATTGTCAGTTTCAAGCTTTCGGGAAAAACTTCCCATGCATTGGACAAAAACGATATTCTGGTCGATGAATATTTGGAAGCTAGGGAAAGCCATTTTAGGGTGTTGGTCTTGCAGTTTATTCAAATGATAGGCTTTAAAGTCTTGGTTACAGCAGGTCTATTGTTGATTGGAGGTTTGTTGGTTTTGGATCAGCAGATGAATATTGGTCAGTTTGTGGCAGCGGAAATCATTATTTTATTGGTAATCAGTTCTGTTGAGAAAATGATCTTGGGACTTGAAACGTTTTACGATTTATTGACCTCTTTGGAAAAAATGGGACAGGTCGTGGATAAGGAAATAGAGCCCCAAAACGGAGAAACTCCATTTAAAGATAACGAAGGCCTAACAGTAGAGCTTGAGGATATTGTTTACAAAGTGCCAGGGATGGACAAAAAGATAATAGACCATTTATCGCTTACCGTCCGGCCGGACACCAAATTATTGATACAAGGAAAGAGCGGATCGGGAAGATCCACCTTGCTAAGAATGATAGCCGGCATCCTAGAGCCGGATGAAGGAAAAATATATGTGAACAATGTGGCCATCCAAGGAATAAAATTAAGCCAATACCGCTCCTATTTAGGTCATTCCCTAAACGAGGAATATCCATTTGAGGGAACCCTATTGGACAATATTACATTCGGTAATAAGGATATCCCAATGGAAGATGTGTATTGGGCGCTCGAAAAAGTAAGTCTTACTCAGTTTGTAAAAGAGCAACCCAATGGGCTTAAAACCATTTTATATCCTGAAGGGAAAAAGATCCCTGATTTTATTTCCAGAAAAATTGTTTTGGCCCGGAGCATTGTAACCAGACCTAAACTAATGATATTAAAGGATCCCCTGGAGCAATATAATAATGAAGATACGGAAAGGATGATGGACTTTTTTGCAGACCCTGCCAATGGATGGGCCTTGGTCGTAGTAAGTGAAAACCCCAATTGGGCAAGTCGCTGCAATCAAGTAATTCGAATGGATAAAGGTAGATTGATCAACGTAAAATAAAGTTCATGCTGAACATTTCTTCAAATAATAAATTGAACGAGAAAGTAGATCTTACCGGCTATAAGGCAGGTAAAAAAGTCTTTCATAAAAGGCACTACAAACAATTTAACCGTTTTTTGGCCTCTTTTTCCATCATGGTGCTTTTGATGATGTTCCTACCGTGGACCCAGAATATTTCTGGTAGGGGTTACCTCACCACGTTAACCCCGGATCAGAGGCCACAGACCATTCAATCCCCGATTCCCGGACGCATTGAAAAGTGGTATGTTAGGGAAGGGGATTATGTTGAAAAGGGTGATACGATCCTGTTCATATCAGAGATAAAAAGTGAGTACTTCGACCCCGATCTAGTGGAGCGTACCGGGCAACAGATTAAGGCGAAGACCATGTCCGTATCCTCGTACCAAGAAAAGGTAAAAGCCTTGAACCAACAGATCAGAGCCCTTAATCAAGAACTCGGACTAAAACTGCAACAGGCCAGAAACAAACTAATGCAGTCCAAATTGAAAGTGGAAAGCGACAGCATTGACCTTGAAGCGGCCAAGACCAATATTTTAATAGCCCAGCGTCAGTACGACCGTACCGAAAAGTTACAGGAAGAAGGATTAAAAGCAGTTACCGATGTAGAAGAAAAACGATTGAAACTGCAGGAGACGCAGGCAAAACTTATAAGCCAGGAAAACAAATTGTTGGCCAGTAAAAACAATGTAATCAATGCCCAAGTGGAAATAAATAGGGTAAGAGCAGAGTACTCCGACAAAATTTCCAAAGCACAAAGTGATCTCTATACGGCACAATCCAACCAATTTGATTCGGAAGCACAGGTCACCAAACTGGAGAACCAGTACACCAATTATGAAATGAGAAACAAAATGCTCTACATAAGAGCTCCCCAAAATGGCTATATCACCAAAGCCATAAAATCCGGTATTGGGGAAACTTTTAAGGAAGGGGCACAATTGGTCGGGATAATGCCTTCGGATTACGATATCGCCGTAGAAACTTTTGTTGATCCCATAGATCTTCCGTTGATCCATGTGGACGAAAAGGTGCGTATCCAGTTTGATGGTTGGCCCGCCATAGTATTCAGTGGTTGGCCCAATGTTTCCTACGGAACCTTTGGAGGTAAGGTGGTCGCTATTGAAAACTTTATCAGTCCAAATGGGAAATACCGTGTACTATTGGCTCCAGACGAGGAAGAGGCTCCTTGGCCAAAAGGCATTCGTGTAGGTTCTGGGGCCAGTACCATGGCCCTATTGGAAGATGTTCCCATTTGGTACGAACTGTGGAGACAGCTCAACGGTTTCCCTCCAAACTATTATCAACCTCAAAATATAAGTGCAGATGCCAAAAGGAAATAGAAGATTACTTTTATTTTGTACCCTCTTTTTCTTTACCGTAAGCTTTTCTTACGCTCAGCAAGATTCCTTGGTGCTTGGGTTTAAGGAGTACTTGGGCTATGTAAAAAAATACCACCCCATTGCCAAACAGGCCCAATTGAACATTGCTATTGGACAGGCCGAACTTATGAAGGCCAGAGGAGGTTTTGATCCCAAGGTAGAGGTGGATTTTGATAAAAAGGAGTTTAAGGGGACCGAATATTGGGATCGGTTGAACACTACTTTTAAAATTCCAACTTGGTTTGGTATTGAGCTTAAGGGAAATTTCCAGCAGAATGAAGGATATTATCTAAATCCTGATGAAACCTTGCCCGATGACGGTCTTTACAGTGCAGGGGTATCCATGTCCGTTTTGCAGGGGTTTTGGATAAACGAGCGTATGGCCACTCTAAGAAAAGCCAAATTTTTCAGGGAACAATCCAAAGCAGAACAGGATTTACAGGTGAACAAGGTTTTGTACAATGCTTCGCTCGCCTATTTTGATTGGTTGCAAGCCTATAGAGATGCTGAGGTATACAAAGATTTTTTGGAGAATGCCGAAGTGCGTTTTCAAGGCATCAAAGAGAGTGCCTTGGCTGGGGATATTGCCATGATTGATACCGTAGAGGCTAAAATTGCCGTTCGTAACAGGGACTTGGGCTATCAGCAGGCCAAGGTCAAATTGATGAAAAAATCATTGGAGCTGGGCAACTTTTTATGGATCGAGGACGTGCCGGTAGAGCTTCAGCCAGGTATAAGACCAAACTTGGAACCAGAAATGGATATCAATTCAACCTTGGAAATAGAAGGTGTGCCATTGGACAGCTTTAATCTGGAAACACATCCCAAACTAATGTCTTTGGACTATAAAATTGAAGGGTTGACAGTGGATAAGCGTTTAAAATCGAATAAATTATTGCCGAAATTAAAGGCAGAATACAATTTTATAACAGAAACCCCCGAGTTGATGAATTCCTTCGTTACCGAGAACTATAAGGCCGGGTTAAGTTTTCAAATGCCCATTTTTCTGCGGAAAGAGCGCGGAGACCTAAAACTGGCCAAATTTAAACTTAGGGATGCCGAATATGAAAGGGACAATGCCCAAGTGGAAATACAGAACAAGATCATCGCCATTTATAATGAATTGGACTCATATACCCAACAAAATCAGTTGATTGCTGATATTGTAAAAGATTATTCAACCCTATTGAATGCCGAGGAACGGAAATTCAGTTTTGGAGAGAGTTCTTTGTTTCTGATCAATTCCAGGGAAAGCAAACTCATTGATGCTTATCTAAAGCGAAACGAGATGCAGAACAAATATTTTTATACCAAGGCCATGCTGTTCAAGAGTTTGGCCATCAACCCAAAAAGCTTGTAAGAATTAGGTTGTAAAAACAACCAATGATAAAAGTCACCAAATGGGCCAACTGCCCATTGTACTTTTGCAAAAACATTTTTATATGGAAGTATTGGAGAGAAATAGATTGGAAATAGTGCAGGAATATATTTCAAAGGGAATGGATTACCCAAGATACCGTGAGTTGGTGGGTCAACTGGCAAAAATGGGAAAGTCCACAGGCCCAAACCAATCCGAAGCTATGATTAACTATACCAAGCTGGGCGATCGCAGAATGGCCCGTTGGGAGAAGACCTTTAAAATTTCCGAAGACATTCAGCAAAAACTGAAAGTCCTGGACAAAAAACTGGTGTTTTTAGTGCTTACAGAAAGTTGGTGCGGGGATGCGGCAGCAAGTTTGCCCATAATCCATAAAATAGCCGAAACAAGCCCTAATATTACCTTAAAAGCGGTTTTACGTGATGAAAGTATCGATTTAATGGACATGTTTTTGACCAATGGTGCCCGCTCCATACCCAAATTAATTGTTTTGGACGAAGCCAACAAAGAAATTATTGGGGAATGGGGACCAAGACCTAGTATTGCCACTCAAATGGTGGAGGAATGTAAAAGGGAACACGGCAAATTGACAGATGGGTTCAAACAAGAGCTTCAGGTTTGGTATAACAAAAACAAAGGGCAAAATATCTTAGAAGACGTCTTGGAATTACTTGCTTTGGAATAGGTAAGTAATTGTGCCGATCTGAGAATTCTTGGAATCCGGACTAAAACGGGCCTTAAGGGCATAAGCGATGGCATTATCCACTAAACAACCATTGCTGGTTCCCGAACTTTTATCGTTGAAGCTGGCTTCCGTGACATAACCGTTATTGTCCACGGTTATGTTAACAACCACTTTGCCACCTTCAATACAGGTGTATATGGGAGGTGGGAGGTGGTAGGCATTTCGCTCGACCAAAGAGTAGGAAATGGAAGTGCGCCTATCCTTTAGGTAATTGGTGAACTCCTCTTTTTGGGCATCACGTTCGCCCAATTTTTCTTTTTTCTCGTCCCGCTGGGCCTTTAACTGTTTTAATTGCTCCTCAAAACCTGAGTTATCGGCATATTCCCCGGTTTCGCTACTGAGGGCTCGTTCCTCCATAAGCTCTTCCAAAGTTTTTAAAGGCTCTGGGTTTCCAACGCTTGGTTTAGCGGTTTCATTTACGGCCATGTGGCTTTTAATGGGGTCGTTGTTAGCGGCCATTTCTTCCAATCGTTCCTCTTCCTCTTTAAGAAGTTCTTCAATATCCTCATCGGCCAAACTCATTTCAATAACGTACTCATCTTCCTTTATGCCTCCCAAATGAATATTGAAAAGCAATAAAATCACTATGGACATAGAGAAAAAAGTAATCAAAAGAGATAATTGACGCCTGTTTAAGTTCATGGTTTAACTATAACCGCTTTTTTGCAAAATTATTTTATCACAACCCGTTTAGGTCGAGGTGCCTACCCCCAAATTTTCTTTGAAAATAACGGGTGTTGTAGCATTATTTACGTTGAAATCCCCTATTTTGGTTCTTCTGAGCTCGGATAGGTAGGCTCCAGAACCCAATGCCTTGCCAAAATCGTGAGCCAAGGAACGAATGTAGGTTCCCTTACTGCAAACTACTTTAAAGTCCACTTCGGGAAGGGCGATTCGGGTAATCTCAAATTCCAGGATTTCTATTTTTCGTGATTTTATTTCGACCTGTTTGCCTTCACGGGCCAGTTCGTACAATCGTTTTCCATCTTTTTTTAATGCTGAAAAAATGGGGGGCACTTGGTCAATCTCGCCCAAAAATTGTTTGGTGGTTTCTTTGATGGATTTATCCGTGAGGTGTTCGGTTGGAAAAGTTTTATCTACTTCCGTTTCCAAATCGTAGGAAGGCGTAGTGGCACCTAGTGTGAAAGTGCCCGTATATTCTTTAACCTGCCCTTGAAGCTCGGGAATTTTTTTTGTGAATTTCCCCGTACAGATAACCAATAGACCAGTAGCCAAGGGGTCTAAGGTTCCTGCATGACCAATTTTTATCTTTTTAAGACCAAATTTTTTACGAATGGCCCATTTTAGGGCATTTACCGCTTGAAACGAAGTCCACTCCAGCGGTTTATCGATCAATAGGATCTGACCGTTCAAAAAATCTTCTTTGGTGTTCAAAAACTTGGAGTTTTACAGCAAATATACTGATCTATCCCCAAATGCTCCACGCCAGGGCAATAAGCCCCACAACCAAGCAGTAAATGGCAAAATAGGTAAGCTTGCTTTGGCGTACCAATTTGATCATCCAAGTACAAGCGGCAAGACCAGCAATAAAGGCTGCAATAAAACCAGCACCCATGGCAACGGCCTGATCACCTTGGAAGGAGATTTCACCACTCATCAAATCTTTGGCCACTTTTCCCAAGATCAACGGAACCACCATCAAAAAGGAAAATCGTGCCGACTTGGTTTTATCAACACCTAAAAGAACTGCTGCCGAGATAGTAGCCCCACTTCGGGAAATTCCTGGGAGAATAGCTACGGCCTGTGCCATGCCGATTACAAAAGAACTTCGGAACGATACATTTTTATCGGTGGTTTTGGCCAGATCTGCCAAATACAGCAAAAATGACGTAATCACCAACATAATTCCAACAATGACAATTGCACCATCAAAAAATACTTCAATAAAATCATTTAAAAAAAGTCCCACCAATGCGGCAGGAATCATGGAAATAATGATTTTCAAGGAAAATTGGGTTTCCTCGTTCCATTTGAATTGAAATAGCCCTTTAAAAATATCGAAAACATCTTTTCGGAACACCACCAAGGTACTCAGTGCAGTTGCAAAATGCAGCACTACGGTAAACAACAGGCTTTCTTCGGGAACGGCCTGCGCTCCCAAAATGGCTTTTCCCAATTCTAGATGACCGCTGGAGGAAACAGGCAAAAATTCGGTCAATCCTTGAATAATGCCAAGGATGATGGCGTCTATTAATTCCAAATTACTCCTTGTTTTTCTTGTTAGGATTCAACAATATCGCGTAAACCTGGATGCCAAGACCGATAAGGATCAAGGTCGGCGCTAGGCGGATTCTTCTAAAGTTGTATATCTCCGGATTGAATACTTCGGGGTCGTCGCTTCCGCCGCCGCTCATCAAAATATATCCAAGGGCTATAAAGGCAATACCTATAAATAGAAAGCGGTAGTTTTTCTTTTGGAAAACAAAGTCTTTAGGTGGTTTTTTGCCGTTGTCGTTTTTCTTGCTCATATCGCAAAGTTAATAATAAAGATCGTCGGTCCTCAGGTTTAAAAAGCGTTGTGTGGCGAAATGGGTGCTGGCCCACGAAATAATAACGCCCAAACCGAATACACCAACGAACAAAATAATGAGAACAATATAATCTTGCAAAAGATCCAGTTCAGGGAAACTTTTGTCTATATAATACACTAAAACTCCCAATCCGATCAAAGCGACAAAGGCCCCAGCCATTCCTAACTTAATGTTTGTCCAGATAAAAGGTCTTCGGATAAACGTTTTGGTGGCTCCCACCATTTGCATGGTTTTAATGATAAAGCGTTTGGAATAAATGGACAGTCGAATGGAACTGTTGATCAGCAAAACGGCCATGATCGTAAAAACCGCACTCGCAATCAAAATCCACAGACTTATTTTCCGTGCGTTGTTGTTGAGCAGCGAAATCAAGGGTTTGTCGTAGCTTACTTCGTCCACGTAGGCCTTGGCTGCCAGTTCTTCTGCAATCTCATCAATCTGTTGGGGGGAGACAAAATCGGCCTTGAGGTTGACGTCGATGGAGTTTTTTAGCGGATTGTAGCCTAAAAACTCCTCAAAATTTTCACCAATATCCTCGCTGTATTGTTCCGCGGCATCTTCTTTGGAAATGTATTCGGCGGATTTGGTGTATTCTGCCAGCATCAAACTTTTTTGTAGTTGATCTATTTCCACAGGTTTGGCATTGTCCTTCAAAAACACGGAAATCGTGATTTGCTCCTTAAAGTGATCCGCCAATTTTTTGGTATTGAGCACCAAAAGGCCCAAAACACCCAAAAGAAACAGGACCAGGGCAATGCTCAAAGCCACGGAAAAGTAGGAGGAAATCAGTTTTCGTCGCTGATATCGTTCAATATATTGGCTCATATAGTAGAATCAGTACGTAAAAATAGAAAAGTAAATTGTATTTAGGGGATTAAACCTATTTTTGCACACGAAAATAGATTCAAAATTTTGTCATTTCGAGTCCTTTGGTGAAGGACGGGAAATATTTTTTAAAGCCATCCCGACCAGAGTTTACCCTGAGCGGAGTCGAAGGGCTCGATGTGACATAAATTGACCATGAAAGAAGTATGATGAATTACGATTTCCGCGAAATTGAGGCCAAATGGCAGAAGTATTGGGCAGTAAATGAAACTTTCAAGACATCCAACGATTCCGACAAACCCAAATTTTATGCATTATCCATGTTTCCCTACCCGTCTGGGGCAGGCTTGCACGTGGGGCACCCGCTAGGGTATATTGCCACGGACATCTATTCGCGTTACAAAAGACATAAGGGATTCAATGTATTGCATCCCATGGGATACGATTCCTTTGGATTGCCCGCTGAGCAATATGCCATTCAAACAGGGCAGCACCCTGCCGTTACTACCGAAAACAACATCAAAAGGTACCGTGAGCAGTTAGATCAGCTCGGTTTTTCTTTTGATTGGAGCCGAGAAGTGCGTACATCCAACCCACAATATTATAAATGGACACAGTGGATTTTTATCCAATTGTTCAATGCATGGTACAACAAAAAATCCGATAAGGCAGAGCATATATCCAAGTTGATTTCCACTTTTGAAAAAGAAGGAAATGCCAATGTAGAGGCGGCTTGTGATGATGGTACGCCAAGTTTTGGTGCTTCGGATTGGAACGCGTATTCTGAAAAGGAAAAGCAGAAAATCCTTTTAAAATATAGATTGACCTATTTGGCGGATACCGAAGTAAACTGGTGTCCTGCTTTGGGAACCGTTTTGGCCAATGATGAAATCGTAAATGGAGTTTCCGAACGTGGAGGTCATCCCGTTGTACGTAAAAAAATGACGCAATGGAGCATGCGTATCACCGCTTATGCGCAGCGTTTGTTGGACGGATTGGACAAAATTGATTGGCCGCAACCGCTAAAGGATGCCCAGACAAATTGGATTGGACGTTCGGTAGGGGCTTCGGTTACTTTTAATGTCATTTCGAGCGATAGCGAGGAATCTCAAGATACCATCGAAGTCTTCACCACCCGTCCCGACACCATTTTTGGGGTAAGTTTTATGACTTTGGCACCAGAGCACGAATTGGTGGCCAAAATTACTACGCCAGAACAAAAAGCGGAGGTGGATGCTTATGTGGAAGCTACGGCAAAACGTTCCGAGCGTGACCGTATGGCCGATGTGAAAACCATTTCGGGGGTGTTTACCGGAGCTTATGCAGAGCATCCGTTCACCAAAGAGCCCATTCCCATCTGGATTGGCGACTACGTGTTGGCGAGTTATGGAACCGGAGCGGTTATGGCCGTACCTTGTGGTGATCAACGCGATTACGATTTTGCAAAACATTATAATATAGACATCCCCAACATTTTTGAAGGGGTTGATATTTCGGAAGAGGCGTTTGCCGACAAGGAAACTACGGTAATCGCCAATTCCGATTTTTTGAATGGTCTACCTTATAAAGAAGCGATGAGGAAAATCATTGCTGAATTGGAAAAGATTGGTCACGGTAAAGGTAAAGTGAACTACCGTCTGCGCGATGCCGTATTTAGCCGTCAGCGGTATTGGGGAGAACCGTTCCCTGTATATTATGTGGACGGGATGCCGCAGATGATCGATGAGAAATATTTGCCGTTGGAACTCCCCGAAGTGGAAAAATACCTCCCCACCGAAACGGGCGAGCCACCTTTGGGAAATGCTACAGAATGGGCTTGGGACACGGTACGGAACAAAGTGGTAAGTAACGAAAACCTCTCACCCTCTGAGGGAGACCGAGAGGGGGAACAAACCGTTTTCCCATTGGAGTTGAACACCATGCCAGGTTGGGCAGGAAGTTCCCAATACTTTAATAGGTATATGGACCCGCGCAACGACGATGCCATTTTCTCTCCCGAAGCCATCAACTATTGGCAAGATGTGGACTTGTATATAGGAGGTAGCGAGCACGCTACGGGCCACTTATTGTATTCCCGTTTTTGGCAGAAGTTTATGTTTGATATGGGGTATGTACCCAAAGACGAGTTTGCCCAAAAGTTGATTAACCAAGGGATGATTACGGGGACGAGTGCTTTTGTGTATTTTACGTATTACTCAATATTGGAAAAGGGTGGGACAGGTAAAGTTCTTGCGGATAAAAAATTCATTTTTATTTCAAAGGAACTTTATAAAAAATCACTTTATGAAAGTGATGAGGATTTGATTAGGCTTGTCAAGTCTTATATCGATTCGGAGTTATTGAATAAAATTGAGAATGATGAGTTGATATTGATTACTCCATTAAATTCTGTCCATGCAGATGTTTCTTTGGTAAATGCTTCCGATGAATTGGATGTGGAAGGATTTAAACAATGGCAACCAGAATATAAGGATGCAGAGTTCATCCTTGAAGATGGAAAGTATATTGTAGGCCGTGAAGTTGAAAAAATGTCCAAATCCAAGTACAATGTCGTCAATCCCGATGCTATATGTGAGGAATACGGTGCAGATTCGTTGCGTTTGTACGAAATGTTCTTGGGCCCATTGGAGCAATCCAAGCCTTGGAACACGGCCGGTATCACCGGAGTACATTCCTTCCTCAAAAAGCTCTGGAAACTTTACTCCCCCCTTGAGGGGGGCGAGGGGGGTGTTGAACCCACCGCAGAAAATTTGAAGACGTTGCACAAAACCATTAAAAAAGTGGAGGAGGATATTGAGAACTTCTCGTTCAATACTTCCGTTTCCACTTTTATGATCTGTGTCAACGAACTGACATCCCAAAAATGTACCAGCAAAGCTATTTTGGAACCCTTGGCGATTTTGGTTTCTCCGTATGCACCGCACATTGCCGAAGAGCTTTGGGAGCGTTTGGGTAATACAACTTCCATTGCCGAAGCACCATTCCCCAGGTTTGAGGAGAAATATTTGGTGGAAAGCAGCAAGGAATATCCGATATCCTTTAATGGTAAAATGCGCTTTAAATTGGAGTTGCCGTTGGATATGGGCAAGGACGAAATCGAAGCGGCTGTTTTGGCGAACGAAAAAACTCAGGCCCAATTGGAAGGCAGAACTCCCAAAAAAGTAATTGTGGTACCTGGGAAAATTGTAAACATCGTAGGATAGTTTCAACATCTGTTTTTTCCGTCCTTCCGAACTGGTTTCGGAATCTCATCAGATTTACGAAATCCTTATTTTAAGATAAAACAAGTACGAATTTTACAGATACACCCCTAAAAAGCATGCCAATCGGCATGCTTTTTTATTTTTAAAAGCGTACACCCCTACAAAAAAACATAATTTTTTCCATTAAAAACTTTGAAATAATATATAGACCCTATAAAAAACAGGGTATATGCCTTTAAAAATGATTATTTTCAAACACACCCCCTACTTTTTATCTACTTTTGTGTTTTATTCTAATTTTTTTTGCTCAACTTTGGTCCATCAACCATTAAAAACAACAAAATGACTGTTGGGATACCTAAAGAAATCAAAAACAACGAGAGCCGGGTCGGCATGACGCCTGCCGGGGTATTTGAATTGACAAAGAACAACCACACCGTATATGTGCAATCCGGCGCAGGCGAGGGCAGTGGTTTTTTTAATCAGGATTACCAACAGGTAGGAGCCACTATTTTGGACACTATCGGTCAGGTGTATGCCATGAGCGATATGATCGTGAAGGTAAAAGAACCTATTGCTGAAGAATATGGCTTGATTCAAGAAGGGCAGATTGTATTCACTTTCTTTCATTTTGCATCTAGCGAAGCTTTGACCAAGGCCATGCTCAAGAGCAAGGCTATCTGTATTGCCTACGAAACGGTAGAAGATGAAGATGGAACATTGCCTTTACTTACCCCAATGTCCGAAGTGGCGGGTAGGATGGCGATTCAGCAAGGTGCCAAATATTTGGAAAAACCCGTAAAGGGCAAAGGAGTGCTTTTGGGTGGGGTGCCCGGGGTATCCCCAGGCCGTGTTTTGGTGTTGGGAGCGGGTACCGTTGGTATTCAGGCTGCTAAAATGGCAGCGGGTTTGGGAGCACAAGTAACCATTTTGGATGTAAACATGAAACGACTGAGATATTTGAACGATATTATGCCGAGCCATGTAGTGACGGGTTTTTCCAACGAGTTCAACATCAGAAAACATATAAAAACAAATGATTTAATAATTGGTGGTGTGCTATTGAAAGGAGCAAAAGCACCTAACCTGATAACTAGGGACATGCTCAAGGACATGCATCCGGGAACCGTCATAGTTGATGTAGCGGTGGATCAAGGCGGATGTGTGGAAACCACCAAGCCAACGACCCATGAGGACCCCGTTTATATTATTGACGATGTGGTCCATTACTGTGTAGCCAATATGCCAGGGGCAGTGCCTTATACTTCTACAGTTGCCTTGACGAATGTAACACTGCCCTATGTGCTAAAATTGGCCAATTTGGGATGGCGTAGTGCCTGTAAGTTGGATAGCTCCTTGGAAAAAGGATTGAATGTGGTCGAAGGGGAGATTGTTTACAATGAAATTGCCGAAACTTTCCAGTTGGAACCTGTGTTGGTGTAATCAACTAACATTTTGACAGTAAAAGAGCCCTGCCATTATTTGGCGGGGTTTTTGCTTTAATATGGTATATTTATATTCAATTAAAGAGATAAGGCTATGATGACATATTATATATTGATCGGTGGAATTGCCCTGGTCAGCTGGCTGGTGAGCAATAAATTAAAGAGTAAGTTCAAAAAATATTCCAAGGTTCATTTACGGAATGGCATGAGCGGTGCTGAAATTGCCCAAAAAATGTTGGACGATCATGGTATCAGAGATGTAAAGGTGATTTCCACGCCCGGAATGTTGACGGACCATTATAATCCAAAAAACAAAACGATAAACCTCAGTGAAGGCGTATACAATCAGCGTAACGCTTCTGCGGCTGCGGTGGCTGCCCACGAATGCGGGCATGCCGTGCAACATGCACAGGCTTATGAGTGGTTGACCATGCGCTCCAAATTGGTTCCCGTTGTAAGTGTTACCTCCGGAATGTCCACTTGGGTGGTGTTTGGCGGTATCATGTTGATGGCGGCAACGGGTGTCGCGGGTGGTATTGGCTTCTATATTGCCGTAGCTGGACTTATTATGATGGGCTTTGCGACCTTGTTCAGTTTTATAACCCTGCCCGTGGAGTACGATGCCAGCAAAAGGGCATTGGTTTGGTTAAAGCAGAAGAATATGGTAAGTCAAGAAGAATACTCAGGTGCGGAAGATGCCCTGAAATGGGCGGCGAGAACCTATTTGGTGGCAGCGCTGGGTGCTTTGGCCTCATTGCTTTACTGGGCTGTTCAGGTGTTCGGGGGAAGAGATTAAGGATAGTTGTAAAGCTATTCAATAAAAATGGGGCCTTTTTTTGGCCCCTTTTCTTGTATATGATATTGATTGACGCTTTAATCAATCCAATTGGCAACTTGGTTGTCGATCATTTGTAGCCCTACACCTTCGGTGCCGGTAACTTCTATCATGTCCAAGATATCCCTAACGGTGTTCTCTTCTTCAATTTGTTCCATTACAAACCAATCCAAGAAACGCTCAGTGGCAATATCACCAGCTTCACGGGCTTTCTTCACAATGTTATGAATTGATTTTGTGACTTTAACCTCGTGTTCCAAGGTAGATTCAAAAACATCTGTAATAGATGAATAATCATGATTAATATTGGTTACCTCAGGTGAAATGGGGTTACCTCCGGTATCCACCAAAAAGTTGAAAATCTTCATCATGTGCTCCCGTTCCTCTTCGGCTTGTTTAAAGAAAAACTTGGCGCTGGTAAAAAAACCATTTTGTTCGCACCAAGAAGCCATGGCCAAATAGGTGGCCGAGGCGTGGGCTTCCATTTTTATCTGTCCGTTGAGCAAATCCATGGATTCCACTTTAATGCTCATACTTTGTCTTGCTATATCTTTCATGGTGTAAATTTCTAGTGTAAATTGTTCTATAAAGTTACAGAATTTTATCTGTTTTAAAAGAGTTAACTCTTTATTTAAAAGAGAACTAAGACTGGATAAAAATAATAGCGTTACTGGCTTGGTACTTCAGTTTTTGCAGAAAGACCTATAGCAACAAAACCATGATCCACAAGGTTTTTAAGGTCCAGTACCTCCAAGGTATTTAGGATAAAAAGATGCTCTTTGTTGCATAGCATAAGAACCTCAAACCCGTGGGCGTTCAAATCGCTGTCAAAATGGTTCTCAATTGCAATAGTGTTCACTTTGTGACGAAGTGAAAGTAGCTGGCATAAAGACATGCGGACCAATTTCTGCCCGAAATCTATATAATAGCAGCGTTCGTTGGCAGCTTGGTACAAGGTGTAATATGTAGACTGGAATATTACATTCATGGGGGCAAATGTAATATTTATTTAGATTCAATACAAATATCAGACCTGTATTTGGCGATCAATTTGCTGGTTCAGGGAAATAAAGGTCTCGGTACGTGAAACACCATCTATTTGCTGTATTTTTTTGTTGAGTACCTGCATTAAGTGTTCGTTGTCCCTACAGAGCACTTTTATAAGGATAGACCAATTTCCGGTGGTGTAGTGGCATTCCAAAACTTCTGGAATTTCTTCCAATTGCCTAACCGCCCTGGGGTTTGCCATGGCTTTGTCCAGATAAATTCCAATGTAGGCCATGGTGGAATAGCCCAGTATCTTTGGATTGATAACAAACTTGGAGCCCGCTATAAGACCGGAGCTTTCCAGTTTGCGTAACCTTTGGTGGATGGCCGCCCCCGAGATTCCTATGTTTCTGGCAATTTCGAGGATAGGTTTACGCGCATCCTCCATCAGGTATCTTAGGATTTTTTTATCAATACCGTCAATTTTAACTGAATTGTTATTGTTTTTCACAACAATGATTTTAATTTGAAGTTAAAGGTATTGAAAATCCAACAGAAATTAACTGGCTACCGAATCCGGGTTATAGCCTAAATAGGGTTTTTCATATTCTTTAAACTGGATTCCGTGCTTATGAAGCTCGGCAAGTATGGGCTTGTACACTTCTTTGTTGATCGGGATTTGTACCCCTGGGGTTTTTATCTTGCCGTTCAATATTTGAAGTGTGGCCATGCCTACGGGAAGCCCTACAGTTTTGGACATGGCCGTGTATGTCCGGTTTTCCCCGATTACTACCATATTGGCATCGATCTGTTTCTTTTTTCCGTTCAATTCATAACCAAACTTGTGGTACATCACAATCATGTCTTTTTCGTCCTCCTTGAGCGTCCAAGTATCCTCCAGAATGTATTGGAGCATTTGGGCGGGAGTGGCGTTTTTTAGGGGAATCTTCTTGGAAGCATTGAATATATCCAATTCCAATAATTTTCCCCACATAATATCGTCCTGGTCAATTTTAAGGTAGTGCCGCATTTTTAGTTCCACCGAATCGGTAGGCGAATAGGGCAAAAATAGGTTGACGAATTCTCGGTACGACATTCCTTCGGAATTTTCAATGGTGTAGCTGTCGTCCGTCATGCCTAAAATCACGAACATTTGCCACGCCTTGGAAAAACCGACTCGCCTCATGGTTCCCCGAAACAGGGTCAAAGCATTCTCTAGCCCATAAGCTTTGCGATACTTTAAAGAATCCCGGTTGGCATAAGCCTCAAAGGTGCCATATCCTTCAATACCCATAAACTCGGTCCTTCTAAATAGCTTTTGATATGGGATGTATTTGTACGTGCCTTCCTGTATAAATTTCGCGACGCCACCTTGGCCTGCAAGCACTACATTTCTTGGGTTCCAGGTAAATTTATAGTTCCAAAGATTGGTATCGCTTTCCGGAGCTACCAAACCTCCGGCAAAAGATTCAAATAACAGCATTTTACCACCGGCATCACGAATTCGGTCAATCACTTCCATGGCACTCATGTGGTCGATTCCGGGATCCAGGCCGATCTCGTTCATAAATACAAGGCCTTTTTTTTTCGCTTCTTCATCCAAGGCCCTTAGTTCATCACTTACATAAGAAGCGGTAATAAAATGTTTTTCAAATTCAATACAATCATGGGCAACATTTATGTGCATTCGAGCTGGAAGCATCGATACAACAATGGATGCCTCGGCAACAGCTTTTTTTCTATCCTCTTCGTTAAATATATCCAAAGGAAAAACGGTACAATTTGGGTGTTTGGCGAATTTATCTGGGATATTTTCTGGATGAAGGTCTCCAATCTTTAGATGAATCTTTTCTTCGTTTGATTTTTTAAGGAAATAATCCAGAAGGTATGAGGTTGATTTACCTGCTCCAACAACTAAAATAGTACGGACCATGTGTTTTGTTTACTTTTGATTTAACTGGACACTAAGATATTAAAATGTTATATTTATAAAAAAATAGCGAGTTAAAGTTATGAACAGAACAATTTTGTTGGTTGGTACAATCATGGGACTGTTGGCCATTGTTTTAGGGGCTTTTGGAGCCCATGGATTAGAGAAATTGGTCGATGCAGAAGCTGTTGACACTTTTGAAACCGGTGTTACATATCAAATGTATCATGCCTTTTTTCTTCTCTTTTTAGGAATATGGAGCGGATTGGCCTTAAAGTCAAAAAAAATTGTTTTTATTCTTGTGCTCGTGGGGGTGATTCTCTTCTCTTTTTCTATTTACCTATTGGCATTGAACAGCTTAACCGCTTTTGATTTTAAAATTATCGGATTTTTAACACCTATCGGAGGTGTTTTGATGATTTCTGGGTGGTTTTACTTAGGATATAACATTTTAACCCAAAAAGTACTCGATTAAGCAAGAATTAAAAGGACAAAAAGTTAATATTTTCTAGTTTTGTACCAACATAAAAGCTAAACTATGAAGGATTCTGCTTCAGCCACGAAAACGATTTCGTTAAAGTCATACGGAATTGATCATGATAATATAAACTATCAACTTTCCCCCGAGGAACTCCACCAGATTACCATTGAAAAGGGGATGGGCAGGGAGGCCTCATCCGGGGCCTTGGCCGTGAACACTGGTGAGTTCACTGGCAGGTCGCCCATGGACCGTTTTATTGTTAAGGACGAGATTACTTCGGAGAAGGTCTGGTGGGGGAAGATCAATATCCCTTTCGAGAGTGATAAGTTTGATGCACTTTATGATAAGGTCATTGCTTATCTCAACGACAAGGAGCTCTATGTCAGGGATTCCTACGCCTGTGCAGATCCAGACTACAAATTGAACATACGTGTGATCAACGAATACCCTTGGTCCAACATGTTCGCCTATAATATGTTTTTGCGCCCCACGGAAGTAGAGTTGGAGGGCTTTGACCCAGAATGGACCGTGGTAAACGCGCCTGGCTTTATGGCGGATCCCAAGGTCGATGGTACCCGCCAGCATAATTTTGCCATTCTAAACTTTGGCAGGAAGATTGCTCTTATTGGGGGAACGGGCTATACCGGGGAAATCAAAAAAGGAATATTCTCGGCATTGAACTTTATCCTGCCCGTTTACAGGAACACCTTGCCCATGCACTGTTCCGCCAATGTGGGAGAAGATGATGATACGGCTATCTTCTTTGGGCTATCGGGAACAGGAAAAACTACATTATCCACCGATCCCAACAGAAAACTTATTGGGGACGATGAGCATGGCTGGACGCCCGACAATACCGTGTTTAATTTTGAGGGGGGCTGCTATGCCAAGGTAATCGACCTTTCCAAGGACAAGGAACCGGAGATTTACGGGGCCATCAAAAAGGGGGCAATTTTGGAGAATGTGGTGTTGGACGACAACGGGGTCGTGGACTTTTCGGACACCTCCATTACCCAGAACACCAGGGTGAGCTACCCCATTCACCATATCGAGAACATAAAGCAGCCATCCATAGGGAAAAACGTAAAGAATATTTTCTTCCTTACCGCTGATGCCTTTGGCGTGCTGCCCCCCATCTCCAAACTGACCCCCGCCCAGGCGGCCTACCACTTTATCTCGGGCTATACGGCCAAGGTGGCCGGCACGGAAGCTGGTGTGGTGGAGCCGCAGCCATCGTTCTCGGCCTGTTTTGGAGCGCCGTTCATGCCCTTGCACCCGGCAAAGTATGCTGAGATGCTGAGCAAAAAGATGAAGGAATCCGGGGTGGACGTTTGGTTGGTGAACACCGGGTGGACCGGAGGACCCTATGGCGTAGGCACTAGGATGAAGCTGAAATACACACGGGCGATGATCAGTGCCGCACTCAGCGGCGAACTTGGCCTGTACAATTACGAGAAATACCATATCCATTCGGTGTTCGGGGTGGCACAACCGAGGGAATGCCCAGGGGTGCCCACCAAAGTATTGAGCCCAAGGGCCACCTGGGACGATGACGAGGCCTATTACAGAACAGCCTTTAAGCTGACCAATGCTTTTAGAGAGAACTTTAAAAAGTTTGAGGAGTACGCCAGTGAGGAAATCCGAAGGGGAGGCCCACAACGGTACGCTTTCTAAATCAGTTCAAAAATAAAAACGCCCCCAGCTTTTTCCGGGGGCGTTTTTATTTTAAACCAGTTCGTTTTTATTTATTAACGCTGGTAATGTATTTCTGTAAAGCCATGGTCATGGATGGAGTTTCGGGCGTCGGTGCCTGAATATCTATTCGCAACCCAGCCGTTGTAGCTGCTTTAACCGTGCTGTTGCCAAAAACGGCAATCCTAGTATCGTTTTGTTCAAAATCCGGGAAGTTCTTCATCAAGGATTCAATACCTGAAGGGCTAAAGAAAACCAAAATGTCATAGTATACATTCCTTAGATCCGAAAGGTCGCTTATTACCGTTTTGTAGAAGATGCCACGAGTCCAATTCACGCCTACCTCGTCCAATAGCTCAGGAACACTGGGTTTTAGCGAATCGGAAGATGGTAACAGGAACTTTTCGTCCTTGTACTTCTTGATCAAGGGAGTCAACTCGTTAAAAGTTCTCTTCCCAACATAAATTTTTCTTTTTCTGTACACCACATATTTTTGCAAATAGTAGGCTACTGCCTCTGACTGACAAAAATATTTCATGGAATCCGGAACTTTGAAGCGCATTTCGTCGGCAATCCTGAAAAAATGATCCACAGAGTTTCTGCTGGTCAGGATAATCGCCGTAAAGTTGTTCAAGTCGATTTTCTGCTGTCTCACATTTTTGGCCTCTACGCCTTCAACGTGTATGAAAGGTCTAAAATCTACTTTAACCTTCTCCTTTTCAATTAATCGCGAATAGGGGGAGTTTTCGACTTTGGGTTCTGGTTGGGAAACCAAAATTGTTTTTACTTTCATAAGTTTTCAACCTTTTAAATAGCTTCCAATTAACACCAAGGGCGCAATTTCGAGTGCGCAAAGGTACAAAATAAAATACATAAAATACGGGAACAGTGCTTTTTGATGGTTCTTCAACAGCTTTACCATGCCAATGCCATTTATTAGAATAATCAGCGTTAAAGCCACGTATATTGTTGTTTTTGAGTTTGCTGTGATGTATATCAGTAAAATGTTGGCAATGGAAATTATTATACTGCTGTAATTGAGGTAAGATATTTTACTGAAAATAAGGCTACCAACAAGGTTTAAATTATTAAAAACAAGACCTACGAACATTTGAAGGGAGAATTTCACCAACTCGAACAACGCCAAAAAACCTAGGATTATTAAATAGACAAGGACTGTTTTTTTATAGGGTATCAGGTCAAAAGCATTAAGAACAAGAAGAATAAATAAAGAGAGGTTGATAAGTTGAAACAAGGTAAGAAGGAGGTGGAACCAATGCGAGAATTGTCCTTTTTTGTTGTGAAGCAGAATATACTTATCATTAAATGGGAGAATGATAAAGTTCAGAAACTTTTTATGGAATAAATATTTGCCAAGGGCCAAAACAACCAGACCCACAAACAATGTTATGGTCATCCAATCCAATGAGGTGATTGTTTTTTCAATGGGTTCCATTATTCTATTTTAATGGGTTTACCGTTAAGTCCTGGGGGCAGATTGTTTTCTGCAATTCCTATTCTAAAGTACGATGGATTTTCCATTGAGGACAATGGCAGTTCAAACGTATAAAAAACCGTATCCTTGGATTTTAAAAATGCTTGCTGGGGCGAAGTGTTCTTTACCTTTAAGGAGCGCATTTGTTTAACTTGTTTGTGTTTGTTGGAATACGAAATCGTGTACTTTAATTGCTCCAAGGGCACATCAAACGGGTATGGATTGTAAACTTTCAGGGAATATTTGATGCCGGTTTCCGGTCTTTCCACAATACATTCCAATTTTCGGTACGATTGAAAATCATTGATGTAGATTCCATGAAAAACTGTGCTGTCCAAATGCACATAGGAAATATCCCCACTTTTCCTGTATTTGGAAACAAACATGACCTTTTTGCCTCGCATTTGTTCTTCGGAATCATCAATGGAATATTGGTTTTTTCGATACATATAAGTGTTCAATGATATGGCAGGAACACCCGAGTAAAAACTATACATCGAGGATCGTCTATAGGAGTTTTCAAAAAGGATGGGTACCCCACCGGACTTTGTTTTAAGCTCGTTTACCCATTCCTTATTGCCATGGGTTTCAAAATACATGGGAAACAAAGGGTAATATGCCATCCATGCCCTTGCATATAGTAAAAGTACTAAGCTCACCAAGCCGATTCGGTACATCCATTTTCGGCTTTTTGCATTCTCCAAAAGATGATTAAAAGCAATTACCGCAAGCGGAATTGAGATTACAATTGTCCATTGCGCCTGAACCCTTCGGTTAAAACTGGAGATGAAAAAGAAGATCAATACCCCGTAAACCAGATAAACCAAAGCTTTTGAAAACTTGTCCGTTATCTTGAATTTGAAAAGTGACCCGTAAATCCAATAAAACAAAAGGCCAATAATTACAATGATGTTCAAAAAGTAGCCCAGGGTAAACTCATCGAATTGGTAGGCTTGGTTGGGGCGTTCGTACAAGTGAAAGGTTATCGAAACAAAGTCGTTTTGATAGAGCCATACAAAATGCGGGATGTAGCAAATCAAGGCCAAAACCACCGCTAACCATGCTTTTTTGTTAAAAAGGAGTTTGTAGTTGGACAGAAACACGAACAAAATAACCAATACCGCATGGTACTTGCTGTACATAAGAGCGGCCATTACCAATCCCAAATACACAGCGGTCGCTATGCCTTCATTCTTTAAGAAGCGTTTATATAACCATAAAAACAGGGCTGTAAAAAATAAAAGTGATGTATCCGGAAGGGTCAAAAAACCATAGGCGTTCATTAAGGTGAAGGAGAACACCAAAAGAAAAAAATGGATTACATAATCCTTCTTCTTCGGATTATCGATCAATAACCAAAGCAACATATATGTCCCTGCGGATAGCACACAGCTCATAAACCTTACCCCTAGCTCACCATCAAAAAACAAACTGCTGACCTTGATCAAAAAGGCAACCATGGACGGATGGTCAAAATACCCCCAGGCCATGTTTTGTGCATAGTACCAGTAGTAGGCTTCATCGTAGATAAGCTCGGTGAAGGATGCTTGTAAAAGGTTAAGTGCAAAAAGAATCGCTAAGAAAATAAAAAAAAACCTGGGAAACTTTTGAGTCATCAAAACGAGATTTTTAAAGCGCAAAGTTACAAATATTGGGTTAGTGCCAAATCGGCTTGGCAATAGTAACTTGTGTGGGCAAGCTAGAAAACCGTATTTTTGACATTCTAATCTTGTGCGAATGGCAGACGGCTTGGTCATTATACCCACATTCAATGAAATTGAAAACATCGAGGCCATTGTTAAAACGGTTTTCGACCTAAAAAAGGATTTTCATGTGCTGGTAGTAGATGATAACTCTCCCGATGGTACCTCGGATTGTGTAAAAACCCTGCAAAAAGATTTTCCGGAACGACTCTTTTTGGAGGTTCGAAAGGAAAAATCGGGCTTGGGTACGGCATACATCCACGGGTTTAAATGGGCCTTAAAAAATGGGTATGAATACATTTTTGAGATGGATGCAGATTTTTCGCACCGACCTGCCGACCTCTCCCGTTTGCACCGAGCTTGTCTTAATGGGGCAGATGTGGCCGTTGGATCACGCTACAAAAAAGGGGTCAATGTAGTGAACTGGCCCTTGGCAAGGATTTTACTTTCTTACGGAGCCTCGTTTTATGTAAAGCTGATTACGGGAATGAAGGTACACGACCCCACGGCTGGGTTTGTCTGCTACAAAAGAAGAGTGTTGGAAACCATTAATTTGGATAAGGTGCGCTTTATTGGTTATGCGTTTCAGATTGAAATGAAATACAGGACCTATCTCAAAAAGTTCAAGATTGAAGAGGTATCGATTATTTTTACCGATAGAGTGAATGGTAAATCAAAAATGAACTCCG
Source organism: Flagellimonas halotolerans (assembly GCF_035818535.1). Taxonomy (NCBI): domain Bacteria; kingdom Pseudomonadati; phylum Bacteroidota; class Flavobacteriia; order Flavobacteriales; family Flavobacteriaceae; genus Flagellimonas; species Flagellimonas halotolerans. The sequence goes on from NZ_JAYKYV010000003.1 coordinate 109,637, forward strand.
CTATCATTAGGGAAGCCATTTTTGGGGTTATAGCCATGAAGTTTAGAAGTATATTTTTTAAAAAGAGCTTTTAATTATGTCAAAAATACTGTTGAAGAACGCCAAGATTGTAAATGAGAACAGCATTTTTGAGTCCGATGTGCTGTTGGAAGGCGACTTTATTGCTCGAATAGATGCTGATATTTCCGATGCTCATGCCAAGGTAATTGATTTGGAAGGGAATCTTTTGTTACCAGGCATTATTGACGATCAGGTACATTTTAGGGAACCGGGCCTTACCCACAAGGGAACTATTGCTACCGAAAGTAGGGCCGCAATAGCTGGGGGTGTCACCACTTTTATGGAGCAGCCCAATACCAATCCACAAACTACGACCATTGAAAAGCTAGAGGAAAAATTTGCCATTGCCGCCAAGGATTCTTCAGCAAACTATTCTTTCCTTTTTGGAGGAACCAATGATAATTTGGAAGAACTGAAACGATTGGACAAAAATGCTTGCTCTGGGGTTAAATTGTTCTTGGGCTCTTCCACAGGAAATATGCTGGTGGACGACGAGAAAGTCTTGGAACAGATTTTCAGGAATACCGAAATGGTAATTTCTGCCCATTGCGAGGATGAGGGGACCATTAGGGCCAATATGGCCAAGTACAAAGAAATGTATGGTGACAATATCCCTATAGAAATGCACCCCATCATCCGAAGTGCTGAGGCTTGCTACCTATCTTCATCAAAAGCTATTGCTCTCGCCAAAAAAACTGGGGCAAGATTGCATGTGTTCCATGTGTCAACGGGTATTGAAACTGACCTTTTTACCAATAAAATTCCTTTGGAAGAAAAAAAGATTACCGCTGAGGTATGTATCCACCACCTTTGGTTTTCTGATGAGGATTATGCCAAAAAAGGAACTTTGATCAAATGGAACCCTGCAGTAAAGACCAAAAATGATAGGGATAAACTTTGGAAAGCCCTGATGGACGACCGTATAGATGTAGTTGCCACCGACCATGCACCGCATACGCTCGAAGAAAAAGACAATCCTTACACCAGTGCACCTTCTGGGGGACCTTTAGTGCAGCACGCACTATTGGCCATGCTCCAAAAAGAAAAAGAAGGTATGATAAGTTTGGAGAAAATAGTGGAAAAAATGTGCCACAACCCATCAAAGTTGTTTGATATTGACCGTCGTGGATTTATTCGCGAAGGCTATTATGCTGATTTGGTACAAGTGAAGCAGGATTCTAAAAATGAGGTTAAAAAAGCCAATATTTTCTATAAATGTGGGTGGTCTCCCTTTGAAGGTGTTACTTTTGACTCCGAAGTAAGACGAACCTTTGTGAATGGTTTATTGGCCTATGAAAATGGTACATTCAGTTCGGAAAAGAATGCAAAGAGGCTTACGTTTAATCGTTAAGGGATGAAATATACCGTAACATTATTTTTTGGTTTGATGTTATTGCTTTCCTGTACGGAGCAGGTAGTGGAGAAACCGGAAAACCTGATACCAAAAGAAAAAATGACCGAGATTCTTCATGATTTGGCCATTTTGAATGCTGCTAAATCCGGGGCCGCAAGAAAGTTTGAAGATTCTGGTGTCGATATTATGGAATTTCTTTATAAAAAATATGGTATAGATAGCACCCAGTTTTCCCAAAGCGACCTGTATTATGCCTCACTTCCTTTGGAATACCAAACCATCTACCAAGAGTTGGAAACACGGATAAAGCGTCAAAAAGACACCTTGGAAGCTATTGGGAAACGAAGAAACGATAGTGTCCGTAAGGCAAACCAACGACGAAGCGATTCCTTGAAAGCACTATAAAGAAAAAGGAGAAGTAAAGAAGGCTATACTCGTTCCTTAAACCTATCACAGCAAAAAGTAATGGCCTTGTCCATGTCCTCAAATGTAAAATCCAATTCGGATTTTATTTTTTGGTTACTGAATATTTTTTGACGGTACAGTCCTTTGGCCACAGACTTGGAGAGTTTTCTTCTTTTACCAAACACATTGCTGCGTACCCAATCCCATCGCCAAAAACATTCAAGCATAAATTTGGAGACCTTTTTGGTTGGTGGAGCTACACCTAGTTGAGGTGCTATTTTTTGAAATAATTCTTTGTAGGTCATATTTTGGTTCACCAGAATAAAGCGTTCCGTTCGGATGTTGGAATCCATCAATTTGGTCATCGCATGGATAACGTCTTTTATAGTGACAAAACCTGTTCCGCTAGGAATAAAATACTTCTTCCCCTTGGATGCATAGGTAAAAAAAGTTCCACTGCCAGATTTCCAAAAGCCGGGCCCAATAACTACTCCGGGATTTACAATAACAATGTTTAGCCCTTCTTGGGAGCCACGCCACACCTCAAGTTCTGCATTGTATTTTGTGATGCCGTAGACATTGGCTTTGGCCTCGTTCCATTCGTTCTCCTCGGTCACTTCTTTTTGTTTGATGCTGGGACCAATGGCCGCAATGGAACTCACATAACAAAGTTTTTTAACACCGTATTTTAGGGAAAGGTTCACAATATTGGCTGTACCTTCCACATTGGTGCGTTCTAGCATTTTAAAGTCTTTGGGCTCAAAGGAAATCAATGCGGCACAATGATAAACGTATTCGACACCATCAAAAAGAGAATCCAATCCGCCTACATCAGTAATATCGGCCTGTACCCAATCAATTTGTTCCATCAAAATGGATGGATTGTCCGAATAGTACCCAAAAACCTTGTGGACTTTTTTCTTGGACGCTTCGGTCCTATAATTAGTTCTGATGGTGTTCCCATTGCTGATTAAATGGAAAAGTAAATGGGAACCGATCAGTCCAGTGCCTCCTGTAACCAAAATCATAAGGTAAAAGTACCTATTTGTAGTGGAAAAATTGAGCGAAATGCCAACTTCATTTTATATTTGCAGCTATTCCAAAAAAACCGATCATGACGAAGAATTTTGTTCAAGAACTGCAATGGAGGGGAATGGTGCACGATGTTATGCCAGGAGCCGAAGAACACCTTATGGAAGAAATGCGTGCCGCTTATGTGGGAATAGATCCTACGGCCGATTCACTTCATATTGGCCATTTGGTAGGTGTTATGATGCTTAAACATTTTCAGTTGGCCGGACACAAGCCCTACGCTTTGGTTGGAGGTGCCACGGGTATGATTGGTGATCCATCGGGCAAATCGGCCGAACGAAATTTATTGGATGAGGAAACCCTACGCCACAATCAAGAGGCTTTAAAAGAACAATTGAGTCGGTTTTTGGATTTTGAAAGCGGGGAGGACAATGCAGCAGTACTGGTAAACAATTACGATTGGATGAAGAACTTTTCGTTTCTGGAGTTTATCCGTGATGTTGGTAAGCACATTACCGTAAATTACATGATGGCGAAGGATTCCGTGAAAAAACGTCTTTCTTCTGATGCCAAAGAGGGGATGTCCTTTACCGAGTTCACCTATCAGTTGGTGCAAGGGTACGATTTTCTGTACCTCTACCAAAACCACGATTGTACGTTGCAAATGGGTGGTAGCGACCAATGGGGGAACATTACCACGGGCACGGAACTTATCCGAAGAATTGGTGGTGGAAAGGGCTTTGCCCTTACTTGCCCGTTGATTACCAAGGCAGATGGTACCAAATTCGGGAAAACCGAAGGAGGCAATGTTTGGTTGGATGCAGAAAGGACTTCTCCTTATAAATTTTATCAATATTGGTTGAACACTTCCGATGAGGATGCCGATAAATACATCAAAATTTTCACCTTTTTGACTCAGAAGGAGATTGAGGATTTGGTGGCGGAACATAAAGAAGCACCCCACATGAGAGCGCTTCAAAAGAAATTGGCAGAAGAAGTTACCGTGATGGTACATTCCCAAGAAGATTTGGACAATGCGATAAAGGCGAGCAACATTTTATTTGGAAAATCTACTTCCGAAGATTTGAAACAACTCGACGAGAAGACATTTTTGGATGTTTTTGAAGGCGTTCCCCAAGCAAAGGTTAGTAAAAATGAACTGGAACCCGGTCTGGATATGATCGGCGCTTTGGCGGCCAAGACCAACTTTTTGGGCTCTAACGGCGAAGCCAGAAGGGAATTGAAACAAAACTCCATTGCCGTGAACAAGGAAAAGATAAGGGAGGATTATCTGATAACGGCCTCTGATCTGATCAACGATAAATTTGTACTGCTGCAACGGGGCAAGAAGAATTACTTTGTTCTTGTAGTGGAGTAGCTGTAGTTTAAAGCACCATCAGATTGCAGCCTCTGATATCTGAATTGTCAAAACGCCCCAGCACTTCAAAAGTTCCGTTGGGATGTGTTTTGCCTAAATCTTGCGTGGCAATAAAGGAACAGGAATAGATGTTGGCCAAATCAATAACGTTGATGCCACCTGTTTTTCCGTTGGGCTGAACGGTTAAAGGGTCTTCGGTGTCGCGGGTGAGTATTTGCATCCACGGAGGAGTATTAAAAATTCCATCACCTTTGGAATATGCTTGGGACAAAAGTTCCGTCATCCCGTATTCTGAGTGGATTTTGTTGACACCCAATCCTTTTTTTAAGATGTGGTGCAGTTCTTCCCGAATCAATTCTTTGCGCCGACCTTTCATGCCCCCAGTTTCCATGACAATGGTATTTTTTAATGAAGCGGGAAATTGTTGAGCCAAATCCAAGAGGGCAAACGAAACCCCGATTAGCAGGGTTTTGGTGCCCTTTTGTTCCAATTCCTGTAGCTTTTGATGGAGTTCTTCCAAATTGTGAAGATAAAACCCGCTACTGGGATGCTCTGACTTTTCTATCAGATTGTTGACCATATAAATCAAAGAGGAACCTTCTCTTTCCAGATAGGAGGGCAATAGCGCCAAAATACAAAACTCTTCGGGTTGACCGTAGAATTGCTTGAATGCTTTTAGAAAACTTTCTTCGTAAATTTTTATTTCTGGAACATAGTGCTTGCTAGTAGTGCTCTGTGTAGTACCACTACTTGTAAATATAATTTCAGATGCTTTTGATGAGAAAAGTATTTTGTGGGTCTTAAAGAATGAAATGGGCAAAAAAGGAATTTGCAGATAGTGGGAAACATTTTGGGGCGACTTTTTCAAGTAGTCACAAAAAGCACTGTAAACCTCGTTGTTTTTGTATTGAAATCTAAAAACATCCAATGCCAAATTATCAAATTCCTCAGCATTGGCAATAGTGAAAATCCGATGGGTGTCAAACTGCTTCATTCATGGGCAAAAGTACCCAAAAATAAAAAAGCCCTTCGCAAAAAGGGCTTCAAAATATCTTGTGTTATATTATTTAACGACCAGTTTTCGGGTCATTGTTTTTTTAAGTTCCGTTACTTGAAGCACATAAACACCTGATACCAATCTGGATATATCCAAGGTGTTGGTACTGATTCTTTTGGTGAGAACAATTTCGCCGAAAACATCGTAAACTTTAACATCCTTGGTTCCGTTGGTTTCCGTTGTAATGTAAACTTCACTCCCATAAGCAGGGTTTGGGTACATTTTAAAACCCTTGAGCTCCTGTACGGGCTCATTGTTAATTGTAACCAGGTCTTGACCGAAAGTAAATAAAGGTAAAGCCATAAGTAAAACAAAGTAGATTTTCTTCATGTATGCTGATTTGGGGTATATGTGCAGATTAAAAGTAAGTAATCGGGGCAATGCTGACCATTTTATGTTGTGAAAAGACTAAAACTGGTTGTAAAGCGTTGGAAACTGTATTTGAGAAGCGCTACAAAGCGATGAAATTTAGCTGAACTATTTCACAATGAGCTTCCTAGTAGCTATTTTGTTTCGTTCAAAAACCCTAAGAATGTACACCCCTTTGTCCAATTCGGAAAGGTTGAGTTCCCTTCCTATAATGGTGGTTTCAAGCACTTTTGTTCCCAAAACATCAAAAACAAGGATTTTTTTAGGTGAATTTTGGGCCGTTTCAATATAAACCTTTCCTTGGGTAACAGGATTAGGGTATAACTTAAACCCGTCAATATCCAAACTTGACTTGGCACTTTCCTGAGAAAACCCAAGTGTACAGATAAATAAAAACATGACAAGGTAAAAATGCTTCATGCGTTAATGGTTGCAAACGGTATGCCACAAATATATAAAAATTGCAACGCCAAACTGGAACCGTTTGACGAATAGGGGGTTACTTTTCGACGAAATGCAAAAAAGCCCCCGGTAGTGGCGGGGGCTCTTTAAATAAAATTGTTTTTGGCATCCTAAAAGTTAAGACTGTACCCTAATGAAAAAGCTGTTCCAATTTCCCTATAAGAGAAATTTTGCTTTGTCGCGCCAAACGAATCATATAAGCTTTCCCTGGTGTCATTGAGTATATTGTTCACTTTCAGGGTTATTTTGCTATTTTGTTCCTTTCCAAAAGTTTTTGAAAAATTAAAGTTTAAACTATTGAAAGGTTGTGTAAACACATCTGGGTTTTGTCCAAAACCGACCACTTCCAGGGTTTTTCCCTGAACATTGAAGAAAACACCGGTTTCTAGACCGATATTTCTGTTGTTATAGTTTAGTCCTGCATTTACCAGAAATGGGGATTGCCCTTGTAACTGTCTTGTTTCGTCAATGGTTTCCCCATCCCTTGCAAATGTTTGTCTGGAATCATATTCTTGATTTTCGCCTTTTGCCATCTCTATCTTAGAATCGATAATGGATACGTTCAAGTTAAGGCTCAAATCCTGTAAACCTTCGGAAATAAAACCAAAGTTCTTACGAGCTTCAAACTCCAGCCCCAACACATCTGCAGAAGGGGAATTTCGGGGAGTGAATTGGTTAGGTGCGGTAATATCGTATGCAACGATTTCTATCGGGTCTTCAAACTTTTTGTAAAAACTGCTGACAGCAAACATTTGTGCACTATCGCCAAAAATTTCAAACCTAAAGTCAAAGTTGTCAATATATGTAGGTTGTAGGTCCAAGTTTCCAAGGAAAAGAACGCCCGTCAACAAATCTGCAATCTGCACTACGGATAGTTCTTTAAAACTTGGCCTTGCCGTGGTTTTGGAATAGGAAAGCCTCATGTTCACATTGTCCTTTACCTCATAAATAAAGTTGGCCGAAGGGAAAAAGTCCAGTTCGCTAATGGTTTTTTCTTCGTCGTAAACTTCGGTTCCAGTATTGTTTTGTCCAGTAAAAAAGGTGGTGAAGTTTTCGGCCCTGATTCCAATGATGGCTCTTAATCTATCGGCAAACTTGAATTCATTGGAAAGGTAGAAGGCGGCAGTATTCTGATTTGAATCAAAGCTATTCGCAGGCTGAAAGTTACCTCTTGCATAAGAACCAGAATTGTTTTCGCGGGTCCAAATGTTTTCTTCCAGTAAAATTGCATCTGGATTTCCATTAAGACTGGCTGTACTAAAATTATAGAACGCGATATCGTAATTATAGATGCCATATTCCCTCTGTTTATAGCTATAGAGTCCTCCAAATTTAAACACGGCCTTATTGTCCAACAGGCTATAGCTTTTAGCAAAGTCTATTTTACCAACAGCATTTACCTCTTTTAAGTCCCTCCATAGTCGGGTTGGAAAGCCTGCATCTGAACTTATGGTGAAACCATCGGGATTTACTATAAAAGTGGTTAGTCTAACATCTTTATCCTGAACGCTTGTAAGAGTTGGTGACAAGCTCCATTCCGAAGTAAAAGAAGCATCTTCGGAGGTATGTTTACCAGATAACAACAAATTGCTCACAGATCGTTCGGAGTATTCCAAATTGTCCTTTACAACATCAAGGGCATTGGAAATTTCGGTTCTTTGGTCGTACAATGCCGCTCTGGATTCCCCATTTTGGATATGTAGTAGGTTTAAGCGGTATTTTGACCTCCCTGTTTTATAAGAGAGTCCCGCCAAAGCAGAACCCAAAACATTGTTGGTTCCTAAATCGCCTCGTTGTCTCCTGTCAAAGCGAAGTTCGTAAATATCACTTTCCGGGGCTTTTTGATATATTCCGTTTTCAAAACCTTCATAAAACCTTGTTGTGTTTTTATAATCTAGAGAAGCAATAAAACCTAAAGTGTTATCACCTACATTAAATTGGTTGCCATAGCTAAAACCTAGACTAAAATCGGGTTTGGATGTTTGTTCCTGAGCAGCCATGTTGGGTTCAAAAGCCCTGGTGTAATCATCCAAAATACTATTTCTATTTGAATCCGATGGGCTTGGAATATCTGAATTTGATGGAAATGGAAGTTCTCTCGTGCCATCATCAAATCCCAAAAAGTCGGTTGCACCACCTTCATAACTTAAGTAATTATCTTGGAAATGCATACTTGGGTTATAACCAACCGAAGCGGAAATTGACATCTGCTTTTGCGTTGGAAAATCTTTTGTGATGATGTTCACTACGCCTCCAGTAAAGTCAGCTGGTAAATCAGCGGATGCTGATTTCAAAACAATCACATTTTCCAAAATATTGGTCGGAAAAATATCCATTTGAACAGTATTTTTGTCAGGGTCCAGTCCAGGGATGTCCATACCGTTCAAAATGGATTTGGTGTAACGATCGCCCAATCCCCGAACATAAACATATTTTCCGTCTTGCACGGAAACTCCCGGCACCCTTTTCACGGCGGAAGCTATATTGCTAGCGCCCATTGTTTTGATACCTTCTAACGACAATCCGTCCATAAGGGTTACGGAATTTTTTTGAAGGTTGAGTACAGAGGCTTCAGTGTTTTTTCTTACGGTTGTTGTAACTACTACTTCATCCAATTGAGCTGAAGCAGGCTGGAGCAATACATTGAGCTCCGTAACCTTATTGGCCTCCACCACCACATTGGTAATTTCTTGTGGGGTATACCCAATATATGAAAATACCACGGTGTACGTGCCTGGTTTCACTTCCAGGGAATAGGTCCCCTCAAAATCGGAGGTAGTACCAACTGTAGTGCCCTTCACTAAAATATTTGCAAAAGGTAATACATCATTAAACTCCCCATCTGTCAACTCTCCTCTAATGGTACCTACTTGTGCGAAGGTAAACTGAACTAAAGTCAGCGAAATCGCGATTACTGAGAGGATTTTTTTATGCATTTTTTTTGATTTAAATAGTATTCAATTATTCGACAAAATGTCCAAAGACTATTAAAAGCCTTTGGACATTTCTGTTTTTTAAATGGTATTTTGGAATCTAGAAGGCCCCTTCGCTAGAAGCAAAAGTCCATGCAAATACAGTTGTGTCTGCACCGACCGAAGCATTTTCTGGGGCTATTATTGATGTTAGGTTATCCAAGAACTTGGTTTCGTCGCCAGGCGTAAAGTCACCGGCAAAAATATCGGCCAATACAACTCCTTCGGGCAAAACGATTTCCCAGTTGGAGAATGCGATTCGGCCGTTTGTAAGCTCTGTTGCAGAATCGGCACCGTTGATGTTGACGGTGGATTCGGCCCCGAAGCCGTAGGCGAACACGTTGTTGAGATTGGCGATAAGCCCGTCCCTAAGGTCTGCGTACATGCTGGAAGTACCAGCACCGATCAAGGTGATGTCCTCCAGAGTGTACCCAGCTTCTGTTGCAGCACTTCCTTCGGGTCCGTCAAGTTCAAGGCCTGTACCGGACTCGGAGGACATGACCACGACACCGTTGGTCAAAGAGCCCGACCAAGCTTGGTCAGCATCGAAACCATCGTCGCCTTGGCTCCAGACCAAAGCGTTGGTAACGTTTACGGTTCCACCGAACCATTCGATTCCGTCATCTTGGTTGGCCACTACTTCCACATGGTCCACGGTTGTACCTGAACCGACACCGCCAAGGGTCAAACCGTTGATCTCGTTGTCTGTTGCAATGGCCACACCACCGTGGCGGATGGAGATGTACTTCAGTGATCCAGAGTTGTCCGCTGGGTCGGTTCCACCGTACTGTCCGTAGGATTCATCGGCGGGTATTCCCTCAATTTGGGCGGTCCCGATATCCCCGTTCACGGAGATAGGGGCTTTGCCCAGAACTATTACACCTCCCCAAAGGCCTGTATCGGCAGTGGTAAGCGTTCCCGTGGTCTGTCCCGGCTCAATACCGTCAAGCACTGAGGTGAAGATGATTGGTTTGGATGGAGTGCCTTCGGCCATCAATGTACCGCCTTGGTCCACTACAAGGGCCGAAGCAAGTGTTTCCTGTCCTTGCTCACCTTTTACGATGGTACCTGCCTCAATGGTAAGGGTGACACCCTCGCCCACCACTACTTTACCGTCCAATATGTATACGTTTTCGGCTGTCCAAGTCTCATCTATAGTGAGAATACCTGTTTTGGTTATGGTAGTGCCGATTGGTTCAGCTGGTATTGCTGCTTCTGAAGCGGCAAAAGTCCATCCGAACACATCTATATTAGCACCTACGCTTCCTGTTCCTACTGCTGTAGCGTTATTCAAAAACTTGGTTTCGTCGCCGGGCGTAAAGTCACCGGCAAAAATATCGGCCAATACAACTCCTTCGGGCAAAACGATTTCCCAGTTGGAGAATGCGATTCGGCCGTTTGTAAGCTCTGTTGCAGAATCGGCACCGTTGATGTTGACGGTGGATTCGGCCCCGAAGCCGTAGGCGAACACGTTGTTGAGATTGGCGATAAGCCCGTCCCTAAGGTCTGCGTACATGCTGGAAGTACCAGCACCGATCAAGGTGATGTCCTCCAGAGTGTACCCAGCTTCTGTTGCAGCACTTCCTTCGGGTCCGTCAAGTTCAAGGCCTGTACCGGACTCGGAGGACATGACCACGACACCGTTGGTCAAAGAGCCCGACCAAGCTTGGTCAGCATCGAAACCATCGTCGCCTTGGTTCCAGACCAAAGCGTTGGTAACGTTTACGGTTCCACCGAACCATTCGATTCCGTCATCTTGGTTGGCCACTACTTCCACATGGTCCACGGTTGTACCTGAACCGACACCGCCAAGGGTCAAACCGTTGATCTCGTTGTCTGTTGCAATGGCCACACCACCGTGGCGGATGGAGATGTACTTCAGTGATCCAGAGTTGTCCGCTGGGTCGGTTCCACCGTACTGTCCGTAGGATTCATCGGCGGGTATTCCCTCAATTTGGGCGGTCCCGATATCCCCGTTCACGGAGATAGGGGCTTTGCCCAGAACTATTACACCTCCCCAAAGGCCTGTATCGGCAGTGGTAAGCGTTCCCGTGGTCTGTCCCGGCTCAATACCGTCAAGCACTGAGGTGAAGATGATCGGTTTGGATGGAGTGCCTTCGGCCATCAATGTACCGCCTTGGTCCACTACAAGGGCCGAAGCAAGTGTTTCCTGTCCTTGCTCACCTTTTACGATGGTACCTGCCTCAATGGTAAGGGTGACACCCTCGCCCACCACTACTTTACCGTCCAATATGTATACGTTTTCGGCTGTCCATGTTTCATCCTCAGTAAGAACACCTGTTTTGGTTATCTCCTCACCAGATGGTTCTGGCTCCGGTTCCGGCTCTGGTATAGCACCGTTATCATCGCCACTGCACGCTGCTATAAAAAGCAGGGCAATCGCTATTAAAGGGGAAATAAATTTTTTCATAATTCTTTGTTTTGTCATTTAATAAGTAGAATGTGATCCTTATGTTGAACGATGCAAAGAAAGGCTGGGGTTGTAAAAGCCGTGTTAGTTGTGTGTTAAGTGTTTTTGTTGTTAGTGTTACAATAATGTTACTAGATTAAATGAACGTTAAGCGTTTATCCCGTAAGTGTATTATCTTTACATTTGGGCGATTAACACAGAAATACCATCCCATGAAAAACAAGGACATTAAGATTCTACTGGTTGACGATGAACCTGATATTCTGGAAATTATAAGCTATAACCTTTCAGCGGAGGGGTATGAGGTCTATACCGCCAAAAATGGTGTGGAAGGCGTTGCCAAGGCAAAAAAGAAGAGCCCCCACCTGATTATTATGGATGTGATGATGCCAGAAATGGACGGTATTGAAGCATGCGAGGTTATCCGTAACACACCCGGACTGGATCACACGATAATTACTTTCTTAACCGCACGTGGAGAAGATTACTCCCAAGTAGCGGGTTTTGATGCTGGAGCGGACGATTACATCACAAAACCGATAAAACCAAAGGTTTTGGTAAGCAAGGTTAAAGCCTTGCTGAGAAGGTTGAAAGATGATAAAAAAGAAGTAGAGGATATTGTCAAGGTTGGTGACATCGTAATTAACAGGGAAGAATATAAAATTGTGAACGATGGAGAAGAAATGGTGCTTCCCAGAAAGGAATTTGAACTTTTGTCTTTGCTGACATCCAAACCGAACAAAGTATTTAAACGCGAAGTAATTTTGGACAAGGTTTGGGGCAATGAAGTTGTTGTTGGCGGTCGAACCATCGATGTTCACATTAGAAAACTGCGCGAAAAAATCGGTGACCACCACTTTAAAACCGTTAAGGGCGTGGGGTATAAGTTTGTGCTCTAATGGCCATTAAACTAAAGAAATCATACAAATTTGCCCTAAGATCTTCTTTGGTTATTACCGTTTTGATCACTGCTGTCTTCGTAGGGTTTCATTTGGATGCGGATTACATGAACTGGCCGCATACCATTCTTTTTGCACTAATTTGTTTTGCAATTTGTTTTGCTATCATCCAGATTCGGGTGGAGCGTTTTATATACAGACGTATCAAGAGAATTTACGATGATGTGTCCCTTTTGGAATCCTCATCCTTCTCTTCCAAACCCGTAACCACGGATATGAGAACTTTGGTTCAGGAAATTGAAAGGTTCGCCGAAGGAAAGAAAATAGAAATAGACACCCTTAAAATTCGTGAGGAGTACCGAAAGGATTTTTTGGGCAACGTGTCCCACGAATTAAAAACACCGCTTTTTACCGTTCAAGGCTATATTTTAACGCTTTTGGACGGTGCCATGAAGGATAAGAAACTTCGAAAAAAATACCTGCAACGTGCCAATAAAGGCGTAGAACGCTTAATTTATATTGTAAAGGACCTCGATTTGATTACCAAGCTGGAAGCAGGTGAGTTAAAGTTGGAACGAGAGGATTTTGATATTATTGAGCTTATTGAAAACACCTTTGATCTATTGGAGATGAAAGCGGCCAAAAAAGAAATCTCCCTCACTTTTGATATGGAGTATACCGAGCCTATTTACGTGAATGGGGACAAGGAAAAAATACAACAGGTAATCAGCAATCTTCTGGTCAATTCCATCAAATACGGTCTGCCAAAAGGAACCACGGAAGTAAGTGTGGAAAATCTTATTAAAAACAAGGTGATTGTTCGAGTAACGGACAATGGAGGTGGAATCCCAAAACAGCACATTCCACGACTTTTTGAACGCTTTTACCGCGTGGATCAAAGTGGAAGCCGAAACGAAGGCGGTTCAGGTCTTGGACTCTCCATTGTAAAACATATTGTGGAGGCCCACGGCGAAAAAATCTATGTGGAAAGCGAAGTTGACGTAGGTTCCGAGTTCTCCTTTACCCTTGAAAAAGCTGCTGTTCCACCAGTTTCGGAGAAAATCTCGAACATGGAAGAAAAATCCACAACGGATTCAAATTGAGCCAATCCTTTAAAATCATCAATTCGGAATAAATCACCTAAGGAAAAATCCTCTTGTTTACTAAAAGGGACAAGCCCTTGTTTCTGCATTCTTTTGGCTAAATATTCTTGCTCGTATTGGCCAGGGGTTGGAATAAAAAAGGCCTTCTTCTCCAATTTTGCCAGGTCCATAACAGTGGTGTAACCCGATCTGCACAGCACTTTTTCACTTCGATTCAGGGCATTTTCCAGTTCATCGGACTTCATAAAATTGTAATGGAGGATCTTTCCTTTCGATGTCTGTATTTCTTCTTGAACCTGATTTTCTTCAATTTTGCCCTTAACAAAAAGAATGTTGCCTTCGAACCCCTGTAATTCATCCAGTAGTTTTTCTTCCAGCAAGGTGCGTTGCGGTTCAGGACCGGAGAGTAGAACCATCATATCGTTCGTGATGGGGAGTTTCTTTTTCTCAAATCGGCTCAAAGGACCTAAATAGACAACGTTTAACTTGGATTTTTTTAGATGCCCCAACTTTCCCGTCAAGTTGGGTTTTTTCTCCACATCGGGAACCCAGCAGGCATCAAACTTTTTTATTATTTTTTGATGCGCTTTGGAGCTCATCCAAGTGGTGTTTCCGGAAAGCACGTTTAGTTGATGGGTTATGAACACGCAGGGAACCTTTTTGTAGTATGCTCCCAGTCGGTTATCGGAAATAATTCCTTCCAAACCATGTTCTTTAACCAAGCGTTTCACGGCTTTTTTTTCCTTGGCAATGGCTTTGAGCACTTTGGGCGAATCCCAAATCATTTTAATTTTGAAATTCTTCCCTTTCTCAGCATAGGAAATTTTATAGGAAGGTAATTCAAAAGCGGGTAATTCTGGAAACTCCTTTTTTAGCAAGGATAAGGCCACGCCGTCCGAGGCAATGTAAGGTAGGTAACCGTGATCTAATAATTCGCGAATAATGGGTATGCACCTAGTAGCATGTCCCAGTCCCCAATTCAACGGGGCGACCAGAATACGTTTGGAAGAATTCATATCAACAAAAAAACAAAATGCGAATTGCTTTTAGATTTCCTTAGTTTTGCCAAATCATTAACTTTTTGCTCAATTTAATACGAACGTGGGAAGTAAGAACAAACTCAAAAGGTTCAAGGAAAACGAAACATTTGCCAATGTGGTACAGCCCACGCGGGAGGAAGTTTTGGCCGGATTCAAGTACAAGGGCAATTGGGCATCCTTTTTTGGCAACAACAATCCAATTGTGTTGGAACTGGGCTGTGGCAAGGGTGAATATACCGTTGGCCTCGCTCAAATGAACGCGGACAGAAACCATATTGGCATAGATATCAAAGGAGCACGATTTTGGAGAGGGGCCAAGACCGCCTTGGAGCAAGAATTGAACAATGTGGCCTTTTTACGGACACAAATTGAATTGGTGGACCATCTTTTTGACGAAGGGGAGGTCAGTGAGATCTGGATTACATTTCCCGACCCGCAGATCAAGTACAAACGCACCAAACATCGCATGACGAATCCCGTTTTTTTGGAGCGTTACAAAAAAATCCTGGAGCCCAAGGGAATAATCAATCTAAAGACCGATAGCGAGTACATGCATGGGTACACCCTTGGGCTTTTGCAAGGCTTGGGACACGAAATTATATATGCCAATCACGATGTATATAAAAACGAAGGAGCGCCTCCCGAAGTATTCAAAATCCAAACTTTCTACGAAAATCAGTATCTTGAAAAAGGAAAACCAATTACATATATCCAATTTAGGATCAACTAACCAATGACCCACGTACTCATACTTTTTTTTGCCACATTTTCGGCAGCCTTTATGGCTACTGTGCCACCGGGATTGCTCAATATGAATGCCGCCAAGGTTAGTGTGGAAAAAGGAAAATTGAACGGCGTTATTTTTAGTTTGGGTGTTTCCAGTACTATCATGGTGCAGGCTTATATTGCTGTGTATATCTCTAAATTTTTGTACCGTAATCCAGCGGTGATAGATGTACTGTTTAAGATTGCTGTGGCCGTATTCGCCTTTTTTGCTGTTTACTTTTTTGTGATTGCAAAGCGTAACAGAGCAAAGACACAAGCCATTAAAGAGGTCAACCTGAGTAAAAAGAACAGTTTTTTCAAGGGAGTTTTGTTGGCTGCCCTTAATTTGTTGACCATTCCGTATTACAGTGGTTTAAATGCCATGTGGAACGAAGCGGGTTGGATAAAGTTTGAAGCCAAGGACATTACCACTTTTGTGGTCGCCGCAGGAGCTGGTACTTTTTCTGTTCTGTACCTCTACACCTTTTATTTTGATAAGATGGAGACCAAGACCAATCGTTTTTCCAAGAACTCCAACTATATTTTAAGCGCTTTGATGCTTTTGCTGCTTGTGATTACCTTGATTCGTATAATGTACCGCTAACATGGAAGAAAAAAACTTCTTTGACAAAGTCTACGAAGTGGCCAAACAGATTCCCTACGGCAGGGTAACCTCTTACGGAGCCATTGCAAAATATTTAGGAGCAGCCCGAAGCGCCCGAATGGTCGGTTGGGCCATGAACAATTCCTTGACAAAAGATGTACCTGCGCATCGCGTGGTAAATCGCGTAGGGGTGTTAACGGGCAAACATCATTTTGACGGAAGCAACATTATGCAGCAACTTCTCGAAAACGAGGGAATCCCGGTAAAGGAAAATCAAATCGTAGACTTTCAAAAATACTTCTGGGATCCAGCCTTGGAGCTTTAATCAATATAACCCGGGGGATGCAATTCGTCAAACGATGTGGCATCCTGAAATGCTTTTGCCAGCAATAAAATACTCGCTTCATCGTACAAATTGCCCACAAAAGTCATGCTCGTAGGGTGGTTCTCGTCATCCAGACCCGTTGGAACAGCAATTACGGGATGCCCTGTTAGGTTTGTGGCCAAAAGTTGGTCGTTTCCAAATGTGGGTGAAATCAACACATCGTAATCCTTCATCAAATCTTGCACTTTTTGGATAAGCACCTGTCGTTGTCGATTCGCTTGAATATATTCCACGGCGGGAATAAATCTGCTTTGCCGCAAGGAATTCGCACGGGAACGCTGGTCTTGCTCCACCATCACATCAACCCCGCCCGAACGGACAAGTTCATCAAAGAAAGCACCTGCTTCAGCTCTTAAAATAATATCAAATCCACGATAAGGAACATCTTCGGGCATTTCCACAGCTGTAGGCTCAATACCCATTTCCTTAAGGGATTTGAGCGCATTCCTCAGATTGTCTCCAGACTCCGTGGTATCTTTCTCAATGTCTTCTTTAAGATAAGCAACCCTCAAGCTTTTGATATCCTTGTTCCAATCAACCCCAAAAGGAAGGTCAACGGTGGTCAGATCATTTTTATCTTTCCCTTGAATGGCATCAAACACAATGGCGCAATCCTCGGCATTTCTTCCCAAGGGCCCCACTTTGTCCATGGACCAGCTTAAGCTCATAATTCCGTGGCGACTAACTCTACCGTAGGTTGGTCGTAGACCGGTAACTCCGTTTCGGGTACTTGGAGAAGTAATGGAACCCAAAGTTTCAGTCCCCAAAGCAAAAGGAACGAGGCCTGCCGATGTTGCAGAACCCGATCCAGCCGAAGAACCACCGGCACCTTGGGTAGTGTCCCAGGGATTTTTGGTTTTACCATCGAACCAAACATCGCCACGGGCCAAGGCCCCCGATACCAGTTTAGTCACTAAAATGGCCCCGGCATCCTCCAGTTTCTTCACTACGGTTGCCGTTTCATTTATGATTTGGTCTTTGTACGGAGCAGCTCCCCAGGTGGTGGGGTATCCGGGGACCGCCATCAAATCTTTGGTGCCGTATGGGATTCCATGTAAAATACCACGATACTTTCCGTTTTTGATTTCCTCGTCGGCTCGCTTGGCCTGTGCCAAGGCTAAACTATCCGTAATGGTAATGCTGCATTGAAGGGCAGGTTGATATTTTTTCAATCGATCCAAGAAAAATTTTGTCAGCTCTGTGGCCGTTATTTTTTGATTTTTGATCAACGAAGCCAATTGCGGAATGGTGTAAAAGGCCAATAAATTGTATGGTTCAGGGATTTCTACATTATCCGGTATGCTCCACTCGGTTCCATTTTGTTGCTCTGGCATGGTAAAGCCAAAAGGAGTGGGGTCAAAACGGATAGCAGGGAAAACATCATTGCCCAAAGGGTATTTTCTTAACGAATCAAACCCACTTCGGTTTCTTTTCAAATAAGGGTAGAGGGTGTCACGATATTTAGTTTCAAAATGAAGCCCGATCAATTTTTCCGACTTTTTCACATCCCGTTTGGTAAAGGAGCCTTTATTAGTGGAACAAGAGAGCCATATTAGGGTAAAAAACAATAAAATTAGTTGGGGGATTCTGGTTTTTGGCAGCATGTTGGTCGATAATTTCAAATAGCAGCTTCTAAACTACAGTTTTTCAAAAAAACCAACACGATAATCCATCGGTTTTGTGTCTGTCGGGGCTATTTATTCAGATCCCCATAACTCCAAGATGTGATTTTTTTGAAATTCAGCAATACAACTTCTTAATCTAACACCAACACCGTATCTTTGTAGTTTAGAATCAGTTCAAACAGCTGATGACAAAATTTTGATAGATGAAGTTGAAAAAAACAGACATTCTCAAAGCGTTGGAAAAGATATCTGCACCAGGTGAAGGCCAAAATTTGGTCGAGAGCGGTTCGGTAACCAATGTCCAAGTATTCGGTGATGAGGTTGAAGTGGATGTTACGATCAAAAATCCAAGTCTTCAAGCAAAAAAGAAGACAGAGGTTGAAATATTGAAGTGTATTCACAGAGAAGTATACGAGAAAGCAAAAATAAAAATCAACCTAAAAGTTGATGCTCCGGCAAAACCCAAGGTAAATCAAATAAAAGGAAAACCGATTCCCGGAATTCAAAATATTATAGCCGTTGCATCTGGTAAAGGGGGCGTAGGCAAATCCACCGTAACCGCAAACCTAGCGGTAACCTTGGCCAAAATGGGCTTTAAAGTTGGCCTATTGGATACGGATATCTATGGGCCGTCCATGCCCATTATGTTCGATGTAGCCACGGAAAAACCATTGTCCATTAATGTGAATGGAAAAGCCAAAATGAAGCCCATCGAAAACTACGGCGTAAAATTGCTTTCCATTGGATTTTTCACCCAGCCCAACCAAGCGGTCATTTGGAGGGGCCCCATGGCTGCAAAAGCATTGAATCAAATGATTTTTGATGCGCATTGGGGCGAGCTGGACTTTCTTTTGCTGGATTTGCCACCAGGAACAGGTGATATTCATTTAAGCATTATGCAATCCTTGCCCGTAACGGGCGCCGTAGTGGTAAGTACGCCACAAGAGATAGCCTTGGCCGACGCTAGAAAAGGGGTGGCCATGTTCCAACAGGAGGCGATTAATGTCCCTGTTTTGGGAATCGTGGAGAATATGGCGTATTTTACACCTGCGGAGCTACCCGATAACAAGTATTATATTTTTGGTGAGAACGGGGCAAAAAATCTATCGGAAGACCTTGAGGTTCCATTTTTAGGACAAATTCCATTGGTACAGAGCATCAGGGAAGCAGGTGATGTTGGAAGACCAGCCGCCTTGCAGACAGCTACTCCAACAGAAGAAGCTTTTGAAGAGCTTACGAAAAATGTGGTTCAGGAGTTGGTGAGAAGGAATACAGACCTTCCCCCGACAGAAGCAATAAAAATTACAACAATGGCAGGTTGTTCCGCTGTTAAAAAGAAGTGACCATGACAACAATGACATCAGAAGAAACAAGGAGTAATGTAGAAAAGGCATTGGAGGAGATACGTCCGTTTTTACAGAGCGATGGTGGAGATATTACGTTGATTTCCATTGAAGACAATACCGTAAAAGTGCGTTTGGAAGGCAACTGTATTGGTTGCACCGTGAACCAAATGACACTAAAGAGTGGCGTGGAAATGACCATTAAAAAGTACGCGCCACAAATTGAAGAGGTAATCAATATTTCCTAACTGATTAAAATCATAAATCATTTTTTGGGTAAGCGTTAAGTTGCGCGCCAAATTTTTAGTCTATGATCAAAACCGATATTTTGATAATTGGAGCGGGACCTACGGGTCTTTTTGCTGTTTTTGAAGCAGGTCTTTTACAACTCAAATGTCATTTAATAGATGCATTGCCACAAGCTGGTGGACAATGTTCCGAGATATATCCTAAAAAACCCATTTACGACATTCCTGGATTCCCCGAAGTACTGGCGGGCGATTTGGTGGATAATCTAATGGAACAAATCAAACCGTTCCAGCCGGGTTTTACCTTGGGAGAGCGGGCAGAGACCATTGAAAAACTGGATGACGGCTCCTTTATAGTAACAACAAACAAAGGAACCAAGCATCATGCACCAATTGTTGCCATAGCTGGTGGGCTTGGCAGTTTTGAGCCAAGAAAACCGTTGTTGGAAAACTTGGAGAAATATGAGGACAATGGGGTGGCCTACATGATCAAAGAGCCTGAAATATACCGAGGCAAAAAAGTGTTGATTGCTGGTGGAGGCGATTCCGCTTTAGATTGGTCCATCTTTTTGGCGGATGTTGCCAAAGAAGTAACCTTGGTACACCGTAGAAATGAATTTAGAGGGGCTTTGGATTCTGTTGAAAAAGTACAACAACTCAAAAATGAGGGAAAAATCAATTTGATGACCCCCGCCGAGGTAGTTGCTCTAAAAGGGAAAGATTACCTGGAGAAAGTGACCGTAAAAAACACGTCTACCTCCGAAGAGACCGATGTGGAGATTGATGATTTTATCCCGTTGTTCGGATTGTCTCCGAAGTTGGGTCCAATTTCCAACTGGGGATTGGAGATAGAAAAAAATGCCATCAAGGTGAATAATTCCTTGGATTACCAGACCAACATTCCCGGTATTTATGCCATTGGTGATGTCAACACCTATCCAGGCAAATTAAAACTGATCCTGTGCGGTTTCCATGAAGCTACATTGATGTGCCAAAGTGCCTATCAAAAGATATATCCAGATAAGAAATACGTAATGAAATATACCACCGTTGGCGGCGTTACAGGATTTGACGGAAGTAAAAAAGAAGCACCAAAAGCAGTAGTTAAGGCAATAGATTGATTATTAAGTGAAACTGTCCCCTTGAGGACTTTAGGAAGTATCTCTAGAAAGATTATGAGCGATATCAAGTTAAAGATTATAGACCGAGACGGCGAACTACATGAGGTAGACGCCCCGACCGATATGAATATGAACCTGATGGAGGTAGTGCGTTCCTATGAACTTGCCCCGGAGGGAACCATTGGGATTTGTGGTGGTATGGCCATGTGCGCTTCTTGCCAATGCTACGTAAAATCCGATCATCAATTACCCGAAAAGTCGGATGATGAAGAAGCCATGCTGGCCGAAGCCTTTTTTGTAAAGGACAACAGCCGTTTGGGTTGCCAAATCCATATTACCGAGGATTTGGATGGCCTTGAGGTGGAGTTGGCACCGGAAGAGGCTTAAATTCTCGCTTGGTAAGTAAACAGGTTGTAATACCTTCCTTCGGAAGCAATCAACTTTTCGTGGGTGCCCTGCTCCAGAATATGGCCGTTTTCAATCACTAAAATCTGGTCAGCCTTGCGAATGGTGCTCAATCGGTGGGCTATCACAAAAGTGGTTCTGCCCTTGGTAAGTTCTCCCAAACTTTTTTGGATAAGCGCCTCGGATTCCGTGTCCAAACTTGAGGTGGCCTCGTCCAAAATCAAAATCTTCGGATTTGCCAAAATAGCTCTTGCAATGGCAATACGCTGACGCTGACCTCCCGAAAGTTTAACGCCACGTTCCCCTATCAAGGTATCCAAACCTTTGTCAAAACGGTCGGTAAATTCATTTACGTAGGCTGCCTTTACGGCTTCGAGCAATTTCTCCTTACTGGCATCGGGTCGTGGAAAAAGTATGTTTTCGCGAATGGTACCCTCAAACAAGAAGTCATCTTGCAGCACCACGCCTAAATGTTGTCTAAAACTGTTCAAATTCACTTTGGAAAGGTCGTGCCCATCAATGGTAATGGTTCCAGAATCAGGGTTTAAAAAACTGGCGGCCAAGCCTGCTATGGTGGACTTTCCCGAACCTGAACTCCCCACCAGAGCGATAACCTGTCCAGGCGCCACATCAAAACTAATGTTGTGCAGTACTTGCTTGTCTTCCTCATAGGAAAAAGAAACATCGGAGAAAGACATGCTCCCAACTACTTCGTCCAATAAAATGGTACGGTTTTCCTCGTCCGATTCTTCGTTTAAATTCATTAATTCTTCGGTACGGTCCAGACCGGCCAAAGCTTCCGTTAATTGACTGCCCACGCTGCTCATTTGCACAATCGGGGCAATCATAAGGCCCAACAACACGGTAAACTCCACAAACTCCCCCACAGTTAGGGTGCCTTGAATAATTTTGTATCCGCCAAAACCCATAACGCTTGTGGTCGCAACCCCTAGCAAAAAGGTGGAAGAACTCGTCATAAAAGCGGTAGTGGTGAGGCTCTTTTTTACATTTTCGTATAAGCGTTCCACACCAACTTCAAAGACTTCTTCTTCCTGCTTTTCGGCATTAAACCCTTTTATAACACGTATGCCTCCCAAAGTCTCCGTCAATCTACCTTTTACCTCGGCATTTATTTTACCCCGATTCCTAAAAATGGGTCGAATTATCTTAAAGGCCTTTAATGCAATTATGGCGAATATAGTAAGGGGTATAAAGGTGAAAAGTGTCATAAAAACGCTAATATCCATAAGCAAAGTCAAGGAAACTACGGCTGTGATGATGCCGCCTACCAATTGCACCAAACCTGTACCGATTAAATTCCGGACTCCCTCAACATCCGACATAATTCGGGAAACCAAGGCTCCCGACTTGGCATTGTCGAAAAAGCGCACGGGAAGGGCAAGCACTTTTTTTTGGACCTGTGCCCTAAGTTCAGAAATTAAATATTGGGCCTGTACGCTTAAAATCTTGGTCAATAAGAAGGAAGTGACCGACTGTACAAGGATGGCCAGCATTACTCCAGCGACCAAATATTTGAGCATATTCAGGTCTTTGTTTACGATGACATCATCAATAAGGTATTTGGAAGCAATAGGTGCAGCAAAACTGGCAGCTTTGCTAATGGCAATCAGAAATAGACCCAAAAAAACGAGTTTACGTTTTGGCCAAATAATGGTTTTAAAAGCGGTGAGGATGCTTACTTTTTTTTCTGGCATAACAATTTTTCAAAAGAAGTTGCAAGTTACGGCAATTTAAGAGGACACCTAATTGAAGTGCTTCTGTACTCGGCAAGATTACAAATGCTATATTTAAATGCTCAAATTTTGAAAGGATTATGCTAAAAGCGAAATTGTTCGGTCTTTTGTTTTTGATTTTCTCCATGTGCTTTGCTCAAAAGGAGTACCCAAAATTGACTGAAATTGTTACGGACAATGCCAGGATATTTTCCCAGCCGCAACTTGAGGCGCTTCGAACCAAACTTTATCAATTTGAGTCGGAGACTACCAATCAATTGGTGGTTTTGACGATAGATGAGTTGGGTAACGAAACCATTGAACACTACGCCCTTGAGGTCTTTAACCAAAATAAATTGGGGCAGGAGGGGAAGGACAATGGTATTCTGATTCTTTTCTCAAAACTGGATAGGGAAGTCCGCATTGAGGTCGGGTACGGTTTGGAGCCTTATATAACGGATGCTGTCGCTTCTCGGATTATCCGAAATACCATGATTCCCAGATTTAAGGAAGAAAATTACTTCAGCGGATTGGATGGTGCCACGGACCAAATCATTGAATTTTTGAACAATCCAGAAGCCTTGGAAGAGTTTAAAAAGGAGATTGAGGAAGAAAACGAAATGCCATGGTGGATGTTGGTGGTAATAGGCTTGTTTTTATTGATGTTTATTGCAGCGGGAGGATTTGTTCTTTATAAGGGCTATTCCACTCTTATTGAGATCATACGTGGGATGTTTATAGGAAAGTTAGCGGTAGTTAAAGGTATATTAATGGCCGCTTTTATGATGCTTCCCCTAATTTTTGGATTGGTTTTTATAGGAATGCCACTATTTTTTATGACACTATTGCTTGGTTTTGATGACTTGTTTAGCGGATTGGTCAAAGATTTTTCTTGGGTGCTCTTTATTTTTGCCGCTTTTGTTTGTCTAACCATCATATTGGTCGCAATAAAAATCAGAAAAAAAGGCAATGAGGATTTTAAACTATCATTTTTTAAATCCGACAAAGACTATATGAGCAAGACCTTTTCGTCCTCAGGGAGCCATTCCTTCGGTTCCAGATCCGGAGGTAGTTCGTCCAGCAGTTTTTCCGGTGGCGGGGGAAGTTCTGGTGGTGGCGGAGCCAGCGGAAGTTGGTAATTGTTTTGTAATTAACGTATTTTCACAAAACTAACTAAACCAATCCCCGTGATGAGAATTACAATCCTTGCCCTACTTTTATTGTTTTTATCCTGTTCCGAACAACCTCAATCCGAAGTTGAAGAATGGGAGGCACAAGCTGAAAACATAACGATTATCCGAGATGATTTCGGAGTGCCGCACATTTATGGAAAAACCGATGCCGATGCTGTTTTTGGATTGTTGTATGCTCAATGTGAAGATGATTTTAACCGGGTTGAGCAAAATTATATCTGGGCCACAGGTCG
Source organism: Flagellimonas halotolerans (assembly GCF_035818535.1). Lineage (NCBI taxonomy): Bacteria > Pseudomonadati > Bacteroidota > Flavobacteriia > Flavobacteriales > Flavobacteriaceae > Flagellimonas > Flagellimonas halotolerans. Next base: position 133,854 of record NZ_JAYKYV010000003.1, read on the forward strand.
TTTGGCCGAAGTTGAAGGGGAAGATGCCTTGTACAGTGATTTACGTGCAAAACTGTTTATGACAGAAGAAGAGGCCAAGGCCAATTATGAAAAAAGCCCCGAATGGTTAAAGGAGCTTTGTAATGCCTTTGCGGATGGCATCAATTATTACCTACATACTCACCCCGAGGTTAAACCCAAACTGCTGACCCGTTTTGAACCTTGGATGCCCATGTATTTTAGTGAAGGTTCCATAGGAGGGGATATTGAGCGTATTTCCACGCGAAAAATCAAGAGTTTTTACGAAAGCGGGATGGAATTGCCCGAAATGGAAGCCCTTCAACTCAAGAAAGAAGAGGAAATGGCCGAACCACAAGGCTCCAATGGAATTGCCATTTCAGGGGATTTGACCGAATCGGGCAATGCCATGCTTTTGATCAATCCGCATACCTCATTTTATTTTAGGGGCGAGGTGCATGTGGTGAGCGAAGAAGGGTTGAATGCCTACGGCGCTGTCACCTGGGGTCAGTTTTTTGTGTACCAAGGCTTCAACGAAAAAACGGGGTGGATGCACACATCAACCTATACCGATGTAATGGATGAGTTCAAAGAGACCATTGTAAAAAATGATGGGAAGCTGTTTTATCAATATGGAGAGGAATTACGCCCCGTGGATTCCAGCAAAGTAACCTTGAAGTACAAAGATGGCGAAAGTATAAAAGAAAAGACATTCCCCATGTACCGAACGCATCATGGTCCGATAACGCATCAAGTGGGCGATCAATGGACCGCATCGGCGATGATGTGGGAACCCGTAAAGGCATTGGAGCAATCCTACATCCGAACCAAGCAGGATGATTATGATGGTTTTAGGGAGATGATGGATATCCGAACCAACTCCTCCAACAATACCGTGTATGCCGATGCTGAAGGAAATATTGCCTATTTCCACGGAAATTTTGTACCAAAACGAGACACTATATTTGATTATACCCAACCGGTGGATGGGAGCAACCCCACAACGGATTGGCAAGGATTGCATACCGTAGATGAAAATATTTTGGTGCTGAACCCAGCAAATGGTTGGATTCAAAATTGTAACTCCACTCCTTTTACTTCGGCCCTTGAGTTCAGTCCAAAGCGAGAAGACTATCCAAAATACATGTCCAGAGACCAAGAAAACTTTAGAGGTATCCACGCCGTTAAATTGTTGACCGGAAGTAGGGGTTACACCTTGGACAGCCTTATTGAAATGGCCCATGACCCCTATTTACCCGCTTTTGAGGCATTGATTCCCGGGTTGGTGAGAGCGTATGATGCAAATCCAACCCCAGAATTAGAAGAAGCCATTGAAGCTTTACGGAACTGGGATTATACAACATCCAAAGATTCCATCGCCATGACTTTGGCCCATTATTATGGAACCTTATGTTATTCAAAAGCAGAAAGGCCGGAAGGTATGTATTCCATGCAATGGGTGGCATATTGGGGTGATGAATGGGACAATCAGAAAAAAATAAATTTTCTAAAGGAAACATTGGATAGATTGGAAACCGATTTCGGAACATGGAAAATGCCTTGGGGCGAAGTAAACCGATACCAACGTTTAAATGGGGATATTCGCCAAGCTTTTGATGATGCCAAACCAAGTATTCCAATCGGTTTTGCCAGTGGCCGTTGGGGTGCACTCGCGGCTTACGGTGCACGATACGATAACAATACCAAAAAGATTTACGGTACCCGTGGCAACAGTTTTGTGGCCGTGGTGGAATTTGGTGATAAAGTAAAGGCAAAGACCATGCTGGCAGGTGGACAAAGCGGAGACCCTGAATCACCACACTTTAATGATCAGGCACAACGCTACGCCGATATGGAATTTAAAGATGCTGCGTATTACAAAGCGGATGTGCTAAAACGTGCGAAAGTGGCGTATTCACCTGGCGAGGACCATTGAGGGAGTTTCAGTTGTTCTTTTCTATGTCACTATCTTCTTCCTTAACAATAACCAAGCTGGCCTTTGAGCCTGTGGAAAGGTTCCAGCGGTTGTTGTGGATAACCACGCCTTTATCATCTGTCACCACTACTTGTGCAGTGTTTGGACCTGAAGAACCTTGGTTGAGGGCTTCAAACTCTACGCGGTTGAATCCTTCCACTAAATCAAGGTTAATTCCTTTAAAGGAACCTGATAAAAGCATATTGTATTCTACCGCTTCTCCGTTTACATAAATTTTGATACGGTCGCCATCCACGTACTCGTGGTCCCTGGCAACGATGCCCACAAATTTTGCGGTGGTTTTGAAGTCTCCCAAATATTGATCGCCAAAATGTTCGTTGGCACCTTTTTCCCTTTTTTCCATCACTTTGGGGTCGATTACCATATCGTGACCCGCTTGTAAAAGTTCCCTGTCCGGCAACATTTTAACACCGGGCTTTTCGTTTTTGGAGGTTAGGTTTTCATCCAGTACCGAAGGCATACGAAGTAAAGTACCTTGGTTGCTTGCTTTTACATCTAGTTTGTTATTGTCGCCAATCTTCAATGGTCGCGTGGTGGGCAAGTCACCCTGTGCGAACATGGGCAAGGTGAAAAGAATGATTCCCAATAAAACAAAAACTCTCTTTTTCATGGTAACAAAGGCAATAATCCAAATATAAATTTAGCAAATACCTTGCCATCAGCATTATAAATTGAAGTTAAATCGTTAATCTGCAGGCTTTCTTTTGCTCCTTCCTTTTAAACCAAATAGCGGATGCAACAAAGGAACCCTTAAAATAACGAGATCGTAGATGAGCCAACTGATGCCAAATGTCCCAACCACCAATACACATGTTTTAGGTACCAATCCCCAATCCAAATTCCTCAAATAATAGGCAATGCCAACAGTAATGGTCTGGTGCAAAATATAGAAGGGATAAACGGCCCTGTTTGCATAGGCGATTCCTTTGCTGGGCTTGTTCAGGTATTTGGCAGCATAGGCGAAAAGCACCAGTATCCAAGACCATATATTCACCACTTTTAAAAGGGCTTCCGTAAAATGGATTACGTAACCATCTTCAAAAAACAACCAGATAATTACCTGACTAGAAAACCCGATTACCCCCAAAGTCAGCGCTTTTTTCTTTACTTTGGCCAATATTTGCCAAAAAACATCACCTGTGGCTATTAGAACAAAGCCATAAAAGAACAGGATTATACTAAATATGAAGTTGAACCAATCATCTACCAGGGCATGAGTAATCGGGAAAAAGGGTTCCACCAAGGATTCAACAAGATAAAGTGGTATAACAAATAGATAAATGCCCCATGGTTTTTGAATCAAATGTTTGACCCATTCAATAAAACGGGTTTTATGTTTTCTTAGATAAACGAAAAGGGGTGTCAAAACCCACGAAAAGACCAAGAGGTAAGGCAAAAACCATAGGTGGTGCCAGCTCAAATTACCTTCGGGGTAGACGCCATCAAAAGCAACGGTGGTAAAATATTCCCAGTAAGAGCCTGAAAACGTCCCCTCCACCAGCCGTTCAAAATATACTTGTGGTGGCACAATCAAAATCATACCTACAACTAAGGGAATTCCCAAACGGAGAAAACGTTCCCACACAAATTTGCCCTTGCTTCTTTTACCCAAAGCGTAGCAGGTTCCCATGCCGGATATCACAAAAAGTATGGGCAAGCGCCATTGGTTCAAGAACAACATGGGCCAGCGAAGCCAATCGTATATTTCGTTGTTTTTTATATGCCAGCCCCACGGTACAAAAAACATTCCTACGTGGTAAAAAATAAGAAGCCCGAATACAATGACCCGCAGCCAATCCAAATCGTAACGCCTAATGGTAGTTTTCATCCTAAAATTTTTTCCAAAGATGAAAAGTGCCGATAAAACAAGGTGGTTTTTTGGTTCGGGAAACGTCCAGAATTGCAATTATGGAGAAATTACACTCCTTTTTTGCTTCATAAATGCGGAAGGCGATTGTCCAGCATGCTTTTTAAAAGCATTGTAAAAGGTGGATTTGGATTTGAACCCTACGGATTGCCCAATGGCCTCCACCGTAAGCTGTTTAAATGCATCATCCAATAATCTTTGTTGGGCCAATGCAATTCTTTTTTGGTTGATGTAGTCGTTGAAGTTGCTTCCTGTTTCGGAATTGATCAATTTGGAAACGATATTGCTGTTGGTGTCCAGTTCCTCAGCTACTTTTTTTAAACTTATATTTTGATGGGCATAGTAGTGGGCTTCGGATATAAAACTTTCAATGGTTTCAAATTTGATGGAATTGTTGGCGAGGGTCTCATATTTATCGGCAATCCAAGATTTTTCAAAAAAGCGGGATTCCGACAGCATAAAAAAGGAAGTGATAAAAATGGTGACCGTCTGCACGATACCAATAAAATGATCACCGCCATCGTCCTCGTAGTTTAGAAAAATGAAAAGGAAGGTCAGCATCAGCACCATAAAAAAAGCAACTGTGTTCCTGGAAAAAATATACTTGTCCACTTTTATGTTTTTGGGTGACGTCCACCCCCGTTTTCTAGTTTTTATCACCAATAAAAGGGACAGCACCAAGTAAAATGCAAAACTGAAAAGCACCAACCACCTAAACTGGTCTTTGATGAAGTGGTAGGAATAATTCATGTTTCCAGGAATGTCCACAAAGCCCAGATCTCGGTGGTAAGCGCCCAAATAGGCGTTAAGCTTTACCTGAATGGGACCCAAATAATAGTTGACCTGTGAAACGGCATACAGTACGGGCAAAACAAAATGGGGCCAATGCTTTTTTAGGGTGATGGGCTTTCGTTCCAATAAAGTATACAGGAAAAAATAAAGGGTCGGAGTAATCAGGAGGACCAAAAATTCGGTGGAATCATTCAGGTGGATTATATGTTTGATGAGGCCGGTGTAACAGAGGTAGACATCCAAAAAGACCAGACATTGTATCAAAAGCGACCAACCAAACGAATTGATGGCCGATTTCCATTTAGACCTCAAAAAAATAACTAGGGCCAAGAAAAAGCCTTGAACAATGCCCAAAAGCATAATGTGCGACGCAAGGTCGTGCCTAATGGGAATTTGATCAAGTATGGTGTTAAGATTTTCCATGTTCAATGGAAGATGTAGTCCGATAGTTTTTCCGGTCCTTCCAATAAAACCCGTACAATTTGAAGAGTTCCATCGGGTTTGGTGTCAATGTGCCATTTGATCAGGGAGATTTCACCCTTTTCAATCTCTAAGCCCGTGATGCTCCTCGGGTGAACACAGCTACCATCGTTAAAAAAGGGAATTTGGCCCGGTTCCGGAAACCGTGGCCTATGCGTATGTCCCGCAAGGGTGATGAGCAGGTTTTTCTTCAAAATCCATCGTTTTATGCGCTTTTCAATACGAATTAGCTCTTTGTAGTTTTTGGCAGGGCTGGTAGGGTCTGCAATGCCCACGACTTGGAGCGGCTTCCATAAAACCCGAACCAAAAATCGACCAATACGCCAGCACACATAGTTCCACCAATCTGCTTGGTGGCCATGGACGCAAAAAATTTCTTGACCGGTATCCGAATGCTTTAAAATAAGGGCTTCATGGTATGTAATGTCTTCAAAAAGCTCTTTGTCCGAGCCATCAATAGGCTCAAAATAATGCGAAAGATGTTCGGCCACATAATCAGGGTCCCGATACACCATATCGTGGTTGCCCCATAGCATGTGGAGTCGTTTCTCCAAATGGAATCTTCGCAAAAGTTGGTACACATTTTTGTGCGCTTCAATGATCGAGTCAAAACTTATATTTTCCCAAAGTTCGTCACCATCGCCCAGTTCAATGTAATGAAAGCCTTCACGGTAGTAATGGTTCAGTGCGTGGAAGTAAATGTTCCGGTTATTGGCAAAATCGTCTGCAAAACTGTTGTCCCCGCGATGACAATCACTAAAGAAAATGAATTTGGAACCCTCATCGAACGAAACGGTCTTCGCGTTTTTATAGGCTCGGTCTAATCGGGTAGAAGAGGACATGAAAAAGTTTTTGTTAAATATCCTTAAAAATGACGATTTGTCCATAAAGATATCCATTAATGGCCCCGCATTTTTACTTTTTGTAACTTTGATGTCTAAACCTCGACTAACAAGGGTATGAAGCACAACCTCAATTCGGAAAGCCCTCTGGTTCAACTTGTAAGTTTCAATAAATTGTTGGAACATTACGATGAGCAATTGGAAAGCTCCAATCCGCATATTGCCGAAAGGGCAAAATATGTGCTGGATACTCAGGCGCCCTTCCCAGAGTTGAGGGATGGTTTTACCGATTTGTCCTTATTGGATAAATACAAGGATGTTATCCGAATTATTTTGGAAGATTCTTTTTCTCCGATTTTGACAAAAAATGAAATTAAAACCGCATCTACTCCTTTTGAGAACTTGGTGTTCAATTCATCCGAGCGTTTTCGCCAAATATTGAAGGATGCCGGTGAGGATTTTGACCTTGAAATAACCAATATTCCCAGGGAGTTCGATTACATTATGAGATGTGCTGTAATCCTCCAGTTTTATTACGGTTTTAAATTGGACTTTAAACGTCCTTTCTTTTACGACATACCGGATACCAATGGGGTGATGCGCAGGTACAGGATTTTGTACAATGCGGATTTTATGGAAATCATTCCAACCGAAAAGGCAAAGGAGCTTTCTCAAGATGATGTGGATGAGTTGTTGGACAATTTTTACAATCTGGATATTTGGAAAGAGAAAATTCCGCCAAATAGCTTTATTGCCAAAGGTTTTGTTATTTCCAATATGTTCGATGTAACTACCGAACATTCTGTTTCGGAGATAAAGTCAACTTTGATAGGTCGCGCCCAAAGGGGAAATACGACTTTTATGGAGAGCTTTGAAGATACCTTTAGGTCCTTTTTTAATCTTAGCGATATAAAAGTGGGTTTTTCTGGGTACGATTCCAGCGCCAATCGCTTTTTTAAGATATATGGCAAGGGAATGGAAAGTTACATCCTCAATGGCAAGGATATGGAAGATTGTGATTCCATGTTCTGCAATTATACCCATGATAAGCTGTTCAAAGAAAACAAATACTTCGCCATATCCAATGTCGAAAAATATTTTGAAGGATCAAAAGGAGAGACCCAGCCCTATAAAAGCCTGATGGAGCAAGGCATTAAAAGTGCTATTTTGGCCCCGATTGCCGTAAATGGAAACTTATTGGGGGTACTGGAGCTGGTATCCGGCAAAGTGAACGAGCTCAACAGTGTTAATGCAAACAAGCTGGATGATGTAATGCCATACATTGTTGCGGCCGTAATGCGAACCATTGAGGAAGAGGAGAACTTGATCGATGCCGTGATCCAGCACGAATGTACTTCCGTGCACCCATCCGTGTATTGGAAGTTCCAAGAAGAGGCCAAACGGTTTATGGCAGATGAGTTGACGGGCAACGAACCTGTGTTCAAGGAAATTGTTTTCAAGGATGTGTATCCTTTATATGGACAGATTGACATCAAAGACTCTGCGCAAGAGCGCAATCTAGCCATACAAAGAGATCTTATGATCCAACTGTCAGAAATCAATGATGTACTGGAGATTGCTTTTAAAAAATACAAGCTGCCCATCTATGAGGAATTGATGTTTCGGGTAAACAATTATTTGAATGAGGTAAAAGAAGCCTTGTTTACGCACACCGAACAGGCCGTTTTTGATTTTGTGAAAGAAGAAGTGGACCCCGTTTTTGACCATCTTCAAAAAGAAGATGCCGAAATTGCCGGTTTACTGGAAAAATACAACGAGAAGATTGACAAGGCCACCGAAAGCTATTATGATCATCGTAGAAACTACGACAACAGTGTGATGGAGGCCAACATGAAACTCGCAGCTCTTCTGGACAAAAGACAGGAAGAAGCCCAAGAGATGTTCCCGCACTATTTTGAGCGTTACAAAACCGATGGTGTGGAACACAATATGTACATTGGAAAATCCATAACCAAGGATAAGGAGTTCAACGAACTTTTTTTGAGCAACCTAAGGTTGTGGCAGCTCCAGGTAATGTGCGAAATGGAGAACAAATACTACAGCCTAAAACCGCACCTGCCGGTTAAGTTGGATGTGGCATCATTGGTTTTGGTATATAGTACCTCGTTGGCTATCCGCTTTAGAATGGATGAAAAGCGTTTTGATGTTGATGGCACCTACAATGCCAGATACGAAGTCATTAAAAAACGTATAGACAAGTCCTTTATAAAAGGCACCAATGAACGTCTTACGCAAAAAGGCAAACTTGCCATTGTATACTCACAGCGCAAGGATGAAAAGGAGTATATGCGCTACATCAGCTTTTTAAAGGCAAAAGGGTATTTTACCAACAATATCGAAATTGTAGAGTTGGAGGGTGTACAAGGTGTATCTGGGTTAAAGGCCATCAGGGCAGAGATTTTATATCAAAAAGATAAAAAATCCGAGCGCACCTATACCTACGATGACCTTATGGAGGAACTGAGCTCCTAAGACTTAGAACAAAAGCCTATCGGGGCCAAAAAACCGAAAGGCAATCCCAAAGGAAATTACGGAGATAATCATGCCTATCATAAAAATATTGTAGGTAATCCGAAGTATCTTGTATTTTCTGTTCAGGACAATACCCAAATAATAAAGGTCCTTGGTAAGTGAGGAATACACGTAATCTTTGTCCTTGACAAGCTCTTGCAAGGCCCATTCATATTCTTCAAGCTCCATTTTATGGAAGTTGCCAAAAAACAGCAGGTTTACCCTCTTATTTTCCACATCCTCTTTAGTAAACTTACCACTTGTAATATTTGGTCGTGTGGCCAAAACGGATAGGACCATGGAAACAACACTGAACATGATCAATATAAATGTGGGGTAGATCATATATGTGTTTGATGGGTTGTCCAGTTTGGTGAGCAAGTTGGCCAGCACCAACGAAATTATAATGGCATTGACGGACAATAAAATATTCGCTTTTGTATCGGCAATATCACTCAGTTTAAGGTGGTTTCTTAAAGTGACCCTGTACAAAGTCTGCACACTTCTGTCCGGACTCTCACTTTTGTATTTTGCCTTTAGAGCTTCTTTTTTGGCAATCTTTTTTTCTTCCTTCTTTTCTTTTAGGAGCTTCTTTAGATTCTGTTGCTTTCCTTCCTCCCAATTCTCCTTGGCATAATCGGTAAAAAAATTATGCTTTGTCCGGAACATTTTAATGTTTTTGTCCCGCCATTCTTTAGCGGAATAATCAGCAATGCCCAATTCTCTGAGTTCTTCCTTTAAAAAATCCGTGGTTTCCCAGTAGCTTTTTTTTGCAAAATGGGATATATCGGCATCACGGATAATACCTTCCATAAGGTTGGTGGGTTCGTTGCACATTTTTGTAACCATGATCAAGGAGCAGACTTGCTCAATGCCTTCGGGATCGTAGTCATTTTTGCCAAGAAAATTCCTGGCAATTTCACAGCTATTTTCCTCATGGTCTTTCCAGCCTTTTACATGGCCAACATCGTGGAACCAAGCAGCCAACAATAACCTTTCGTTTTCAACCCTCTCCAGTTTGTAGTAATTGAGTAATTCTTTAGTACTTTTGACCACTCGTTGGGTATGTCGCAAGTTGTGGTACAAGAACCTGGGGTCAAGCTCTTCCGTTAACAGTTTAGAAACGAAGTGTTTGGTGTTTTCAACAATTTCCGACATGGCTGTATGTTTGAATTATCCAAATTACAAAATTTTGGAATCAACCTCGTGGATATGAAGAAACATTACTTGCTGGTTTTTTTGATTGTTTTGGCGTCCGGTTGTGCGACCTACGAAACAAAATATGCAGCGCCTTTTTATGCGAATGCCGCCCTAGTTGAAAAAGAGGTTGAACATACCTTTTATTTGATTGGAGATGCGGGTAAATCCCCAATGGGTGAATTGAACCCTACCTTAAAAAAGTTTAAAAAAGTTCTTGATGCTGCCGATAGGAACAGTACGGCCATTTTTTTGGGAGATAACATATATCCTACCGGATTTGTGGACAAGGACGATGACCCTGTAGGCCATGAACGCTCCAAACACTATTTGGATGCACAGTTGGCCACTTTGGAATCCTTTAAAGGGAATACCATTTTTATTCCTGGGAACCACGACTGGTACAGCGATGGGTTGGATGGGCTCAAACGGGAAGAAAAATATGTTGAAGATGTATTGGACAACAACGACGCTTTTCAACCGGAGAATGGATGCCCCATTGAAAAAATAGAAATCAATGATAAAGTTATGGTCATTGCCATTGATACGGAATGGTACCTTGTCGATTGGGACAAGCATCCGAGCATCAACGATGAATGTGAAATAAAGGACAGGGGGCGTTTTTTTGAAGAACTGGAAAGCCTGATTAAAAAGAACAGGGATAAAACAGTGGTCATAGCAATGCATCACCCTATGTTTTCCTATGGTTCGCATGGTGGTCAATTTTCATTCGAGCAAGGCATGTATCCCAGCGGGGGCAAAGTACCCATGCCCATTTTGGGAACCGCAATCAACCTTCTGAGAAAAACTTCGGGCGCCACAATAGAAGATCTTTCCAATAAAAAGTACAATGAGTTAAAGAATAGGATCGTAACTCTTTCACAATATTCGGACAAGATTATCTTTGTTTCTGGGCACGAGCACACACTACAGTATATTGAGGAGTACGGAAAACCACAAATTGTAAGTGGTTCTGGTGCAAAAACCGGGTCAACCCGATTATTGAACGGAAGCAAGTTTTCAACAGGAAAAAATGGATATGCCATTTTGAAGGTGTACAAAGACGGTTCGTCTCAGGTGGGGTTTTATGGGGCAGATACCAATTCAACTACCTTATTGTATCAAACCGAAGTACTTCCAGCAGATAGGTCTACAAAACCAGTGGAATTGCCCAGTGATTTTCCAGCGTACAAAATGGCATCCGTTTATGCTCCCGAAGAGATTAAAAAAAGTCGTTTTCATAAATGGTTGTGGGGAGAGCGGTACAGAAAATACTACGCCACCAAGGTAAAGGCGCCTACCGTACGTTTGGATACCCTTTTTGGAGGTTTGACCGTTGTAAGAAAGGGAGGGGGCAATCAATCCAATTCTTTGAGATTAGCTGATAAGGAGGGTAGGGAATATGTGATGCGGGGATTGCGGAAAAGTGCCGAAAGGTACCTTCAGGCCATTGCCTTCCAAGATCAGTACATTATTGGCCAGTTTTCGGATACCTATACGGAAAAATTATTGCTGGACCTATATACGGGAGCGCATCCGTACGCTCCTTTTACCATAGGTAAAATTTCTGATGCGCTGGGCATGTACCATACCAATCCTAAGCTGTATTATGTGCCCAAGCAATCCGTTTTGGGAGACTTTAACAAGGAGTTTGGGGACATGCTTTATATGATCGAGGAGCATGTTTCGGATGGCCATGACAATTTGGAAAGCTTTGGCTACACAAAAAAAATTGAAAGTACGTATGACCTCATGGATAAGTTGAGGGAGGATGAGGAGTATAGCATCGACCAGAAAGAATACGTAAAGGCCCGCTTGTTCGATATTCTCGTTGGGGATTGGGATAGGCATGTGGATCAATGGAGATGGGCCGAATTTGAAACTGAAGAGGGCAATAAAGTATATAAACCAATTCCAAGAGATAGAGATCAGGTATTTTCTCGTTGGGGAGACGGCCTTATCATGAATTTTGGCTCCAGAGCTGTGCCTGCACTACGTATTTTCGAAGGGTTTCACAAAAAAATAAGAAGCGTAAAAGGATTTACATCATCACCTAGAACATTCGCTTTGGATATGGCACTATTGTCTGAAACGGATCTGGATGTGTGGATAGATCAAGCCAAGTTTATTCAACAAAACTTGGACGCTGACATTATTGACGATGCGTTTTTGGCCTTTCCCGAAGAGGTTAGGGACGAAACCTTGACCGAGATCAAGAATATTCTTCTGGCCAGAAAAAACACACTTGTCCAAACGGCAATGGACTATTATGCCGTATTAAACAAATATAGCGTGGTTACGGGAACGGATAAAGATGATTATTTCAACATAGTTTCCTTGCCCAATGGTGATGTTGAGGTGAAAGCTTACCGGATAAAAGGAGGCGAATACACGGATTTGTTCTTTAATAAAGTGTATAGTCCCAATTACACAAAAGAAATTTGGATCTATGGTTTGGATGATGATGATGTGTTCGATGCCGATACGGAAACATCAAAAATAAAGGTGCGTATAGCTGGGGGGCAAAACAATGATGTGTACAAAATCTCGGAAAACCCCAAAAAATTGTTCGTTTACGACTTTAAGAGCAAGAAAAATACTTTTGATGGTGCCTATGGAGGGAACATAAACCTAATTGATGATTACGATACCAATACCTACGAATTTTTAAATGTAAAAGGCAGCAATAACCAAGTATTGCCCACTATTGGTTACAATCCCGATGATGGTGTCAGAATAGGATTGACCGATACCTATACCTTTAATGGATTCAGGAAAAACCCCTTTACACAACAACATACATTCAACGCAGCCTATTATTTTGCTACCGATGGATTTGATTTAGGGTACAGGGGTGAGTTTGCCCATATATTTAATAAGGTCAACCTTGAGGTCCATGCTCGGTTTACCAGTCCCAACTTTACCCGTAATTTTTTCGGATTTGGGAATGAAACGGTAAACAATGACGATGATGAACCCTTGGGGCTGGACTACAATAGGGTACGGGTTCGGACCTTGAAGTTTGCGCCTTCCCTGGTTTGGCGCGGATTTTTAGGGTCTAAAGTTAGGTTGGGCCTAGCTTATGAAAATATTGAGATTGAAGAGACGGAGAATAGGTTCGTCAATGAATTTTATATTGAAAATGGGGAAGAAAACCATTTGAGTTTCTTTGGGGTCGATGCAGTGTATAGTTACTCCAATACTGATAACGAGGCGTTTCCCACTTTGGGAATGGGATTTTCGCTGGAAGGTGGTTTTAAAACTAATCTGGATGATTCATCAAGATCGTTTGGGTATATAATCCCTTCATTTTCTATGGACCACAGGTTAACTGCTGATGGGCGTTTGGTTTTGGCGACTAAGTTCAAAGGGCATTTTACCATTGGGGATGGCTACGAGTTTTACCAAGCTGCCAGTATAGGGGGCAATAATGGTCTACGTGGATTTCGCTTTCAACGATTTACGGGTAAAACGGCATATTTTCAAAACACGGACCTTCGATACAGTTTTAGAAGCGTGAAAACTGGGCTGTTACCTGTGAATCCTGGGGTTTATGGAGGTTTTGATTACGGCCGTGTGTGGTTTCCCGGGGAGGAATCAGACAAATGGCACAATTCTTACGGAGGAGGATTTTTCTTGAACGGTGCCGATGTAGTATCTGCGAATCTTGGACTTTTCAACAGTACAGATGGCCTGCGCTTTGCCTTTGGTCTTGGATTTGGGTTTTAATCGAGCTTTAATTCATAAAGACTTCTACCTCCGTGGTTGTTCTCTTCATCGGCGATAAGAAGTGTTTTGTTATCCACAAAGCAAACCGATTCAACCTGAGTGGGGGTGTTTAAATCAATGATTTTGATAGATGACTTGCTGAAATCGGGAGCACTAAAATCGGTGAGCAAAAACACAAAGCCATAGCTCAACAGAGCAATGGTGTTTCCGTTAGGGGAAATATCGGCGCTGGTCACCGAGCAATGGTCTTGGTCTGCACATAAAAAGAGGGTTCCCAAAAATTCAGCTTCGTATTCACCTTTTCTATCCGGAACCCTATAAACCAAGGTTTCTCCACTATACGGCCTCGTACGGTTTTTAGTAAAAATGTAGAGGTAATCATTAAGATGAAAAAAGCCCTCGGTATCAAAATATAAACTGTCTCTTTTAGGTGGAAAATCTTTCTGCAGTGGATATTTGAACCCAATCTTGTCGGCATTGGGCTCCTTTTTGCCCATTTCATCCTTGGGAATCTTGTAAATGAGCAAATCCTTACGTTCATTATCATTGTTGCCAAAATCACCAATGTAAAGGTTGCCATTAACATCTTTTGCCAAATCTTCCCAATCCCTGTTTTTGGCGTGGTCTATCTTTAAGGATTCTTTGATGTCACCATCCCTGCCAACCTTATATATTTTGTCTTTGTTCCCGCTATCTTCAATGACCCAAATATTCCCATCAGCAGCAATTTCCACCCCAGAGACTTCTTTGAGCTCGGAGGGGAATTTGGATAAGGGATCCAATTCACTCAAATAAGTCTTTTGGTCACAAGTTTGGACCACCATCAGAAAAAAACCAAGGACAAGTTTATTCATCGGATTCTTTTATGGGCATATATACCTCTGTAGTCCATTGTAACTCATTACCACCCATGTTAGGGTTATTATGGAAAACCTCTATAGGTTTTTTCTCTACAGGGATATTATTTTCATTGGCATGATCCAATAGTGCGTACCATGCGCGGTCGGAAGTGATATAGTTTCCATGGTAAACCGCTTTAATGGCATTTTTACTAAAGATGCGCTTGTATTCAATATCAGGGTGGTTTGGAAGTTTTTCCGAACGGATGATGGGATTGCAAAAATTATAGGAAAGACTATTGTTTTCCAAATCCCAGTCCAACACCTCTACAAATGGAGGGCCATTTAGTTGAACTTCATTTTGGGCAAGGATGCCATCTAAGAAGCTATAGTTGGCCATCATGCCTTTGGCCTTGTTTTCGGGCGTGGTCTTTAGCTTGACGCAAGCACAAAATGAGGAAAATATCTCAGCTTCCCCTTCTATGGAATAGTTGAATCCTTCAAGATGTTCGTTCAGAAAACTGTTAAAGTCCAAAAGCAATTTTCTGGAGCCTTTTTCAAAATCCGTATCGGAAAATGGTACAGCAAGCCTGTTGCCAATGGAATTATAGGTATCCTTGATATTTACCTGAACTTCACTCAGCGAATCGTGTACCCGGTCTATCTTCCATTCGTACTCATGAAGAGAATCGTTCACTACAATGGTCTGCTTAAAATGGCTTGGGCTTATGTACTCCACCGGGACCACGGAATCAAAACCATGGTTCCAAGCCTTTACGGTTTCGAATAGGGTTCCCGGAATGGCTTTTGCCTCAAAATTGACCTGATAATCCTGGGGCTTTAAAAATAGATACCACAAAACTGCTCCCACCACAAGGGCTAGGATTATTGAAATAATCTTCTTCATAACTAAGGAGCAAAAATACGGATTAGCCTTTTGTCATATCCAATTTGTCCACTATAAATTTCCCAAGATCCCTTCCTTGCTTAATCCCTACCTCAATGGCCGCTCGGTAATGGATACCGCCATACATTCGGCTCAATGCTGCCTCATCGGATGCGTGGTTAAAAGAGGTGAAGGAACGTACGGGCAAACCGTAGGCTACTTCGGTGTCGTCGTCAAAGGCAAAGTTATCACCGAAGATATCGGTTAGGGCTATGGCCGCTGCCCCCGATACTACACTGTGCCCACTTGTATATTCTGGGAACGGAGGTGTTTGTAGCACAGGTTCCCAACTGTCATCAATATATTCGTTGATTACCGTTTCCGGGCGTATAAGATTACTTCTGTATTTTTCATCCCAACAGCTTATAAAGGCGTCTGCAATGGCAATGGAGGTTTTGGTGTAAGCGTAAACCGTTTTGGCAAAATCGGCATTTGTTTTTCTCGAAGCTATTTTGGCAATGCCTATCCAGTGAGCTCCCGGGGTAATTTTCTTTGTGGCGAACATTAAATGTCCGCGGGTTACGGAAACATAAGGATTACAATCCCAAAACTGGGCAATGGCTATTTCTTCCGATTTATCTCCTTTGCCTACCATGCTTTTTCTCACTTCGTAGACTTCCATCACCTCTTTGTAAAAATCAGAGTCTTCTTCCATGGAGAATTCTGGTGGCGGTATGGGCTTGAACTGCTGCGCCGAGTCGATTGCGAATGGGCGGATTTTATCCCAATGCGGTTCAATACCGTTCATGTAGGCCGGGGGAGTGGGTTGCCAGCGCGATGGGTCATCAGAGTCCACGGAAAACTTGGGCATGGTGCGTGTTTCCTTGTAGTTGTCCTTGTTCATCCAGTCCCCGACAAAGTCAGCAACTTCCAATCCGTATTCCTTGCTGGCATTAAAAACCGTTTCGTTTTTATCCATCCAAATGGTATAGAGACTGTCCCTAAAGCTTTCCATTCTTTCTTCGGAAAAAATCAGTCTTTTGCTAATATCCATGTGAGCGATCAAGGCTGCCATTTCGTAATTGATGTTCTCACTGTTTTTTGGCTCTGGAATACTTTTCAAATCGGTAACCTGACCCGCCAAGGACTTGTATTTTTCGTTTTTCTTGGCTATAATTTCGTATGCCGCAATATTGGAGTACGCAAATATTCTACTGGCCACAGGAGGTGAGAATATATCATGGATCATTATTTCGATCACTTTGTCCACGGATGCATGGAGTTCTTCCGGGGAGACTTCAACGGGCTCCTGTTTTTTTTGACATGATGCCAAAACCAACACTAGTGCTGCGATTAAACTTATTCTTTTTTTCATGGCCTTGCGATTAATCATTGATTTTATAGACTTGTGCTTTATCGTTATTGAATACAGCTAACAAATATTTTTGTTTGTTAAGTGTTATTGTTTTTAAATGTCGAATTGATTTTTTGGTAAAATCCAATCCCAATAGGTTGCCCAAAACAATGTTGCTTTCACTTTGGATGAGTGCCCCTGGAAACGAATCCAATCTACCGTGATAGGGTTTTACTCCAAAGTAATTGCCGCCAACGAGCACCTCGGTATTGCCGTCACCATCAAAATCATCTATTAAAAATGACATGATTGGAGCTACTTGAAGCTCATTTTTAAAGGGGACAAAAACAAAGTTGCCGTCATCATTTCGCAAATATCCCGATTTTAATGTATTGACCTCCAATAAGGTTGATGAATTCAATACATCCCCTCCGAATATTTCTTCCATGGTGTCACCGGCAAAAGATTTGTATGTAGTGTATTTCTTTTTCAAATACACCATTTGTGATGCCAAGCCATCCAATGTCTCCAAAGGATAATAGTTGCCATTTTTCTCCATGGCCGTTACCGTTTCGGTTTGACCGTTATCATCAAAATCGTTGAAATATAATTGCATCGGATGTTCTTCTGAAGCCTTGAACTTGGAGTTGGTGCCCCAGTTGCCAAGCAGATAATCCATATCTCCGTCATCATCTATATCAAAAGCCTCGATGGCTTGCCATAGTCCAGAAATGTTAACCTGCTCTACTTGGGTAAAAGAACCGTTTTGTTGCTTTAAAAACTTGGGGGACATCCATTCTCCCACCAAAATAAGGTCGATGCTGCCATCCCCATCAAAATCGCTCCAAATGGCATCGGTTACCATTCCTTTGGAAAACCCATCAAGATTTGTGTTGACTTTAAATTTTCCATTCTCATTTACGAGTAGATAAGAATTAGCTGGCGCTCCAAACTTGGCGGTAATTGTGTGTCCGCCAATAAAAACATCCAAATCACCATCATTGTCAAAATCAAAAGGTTTTACAACGGATGAATTTTGATAGAATTCTGGCAGTTTTGTATGTTCAAAAACAGTATCCTTTTGAACATAATGGGCATCCAATAATGGTTCGGATTTTCCATAAAAATCACCGCCCCCCGAAGTTGTGATCAAATCATTTTTTCCATCACCGTTAAAGTCAGCAATGGTGGCCGAAACATTTTCTTGAATGGAATCCTTTTGGAGACTGTCGAACTTTTGCTTTATAAAGATTGAATCTTGTTTCACAAAAATTTGCGAAGGCTCGTATTTGGAACCTCCAAAGAAAATGTCGCCCATTCCATCCCCATTTAAGTCACCTATGGCCAATGCTGGACCTCTATCGGATATTTGGTAGGGTATCAGTTTTTCACGGTTAAAGTCGGTGTAGTTGTCCTCCGTATGCGTAAAATCCAAACCTAGGTTGCCGTCGACTGGACTGAATAACTGTTTTTTAGTTTCTCGAAGGGAATGGTAATCAAAAGGTCTAGTGTTTTTTGGTGCTACTGTAAGCGTTTGGTTTACGGCTACATTTTTTAATACCTGATTGGTCTTGTTGGGCCAAATGATTTTAATCGAATCTATTTCCGATACATTCTTATAACCAAAATGTATCATTGGTTCAGAAGATGCTTGAAAACCTCGGGTAGGGAACAATTCTTTGAATTGTAGGCTACCATTTTGATAGGAATAAACCTTGGTTCCAATCCCGAAAATATTTTTTTCGGTGTAATTGAACTTTAGTTTCAGGTAATTGCCTCTGTCGTTTGTTTTATTGATATAAAAGGTGGCAGGCTGATTGATATTGTTCGTTACCAAATCCAAATCCCCATCATTATCCAAATCGCCTATGGCCGTTGCTCCAGAAACAAGTGTGTCTTTGGTAATCCATTTATTGGACATGTCCTCAAAATGAAGGTCTTTACCTCCTTTAAAGACATAATTATGGACATTGCCCGAGGGCATTAAATCCAAAGCCTGTTGATCCACAAGTTTGGTGTTGTCCATTTTTTGCTGGATTTGGTCGTTGGAAACAAATTTGATGAAATCCAAATCGTTGGGCCTTTTCGGAATCCCATTGGAAATAAACACATCTTGTTGGCCATCAAGGTCGTAGTCGCCAAAAAGGGCACTCCAACTCCAATCAGTTGCCGCAATACCACTCATTAAGGCCGTTTCCATAAAGTTTCCATCGGGCTGGTTTACGAACAACATATTACGTGTAAACTGATAATGATACCCAAAACGATCGATCCGCATTTTTTGGGTCTGGATATTATCATCTCCTTCAGAAGATTTTAGGGCAACTTCATCTTCAGGAAGCATATCCAAGGACAGCAAATCAGGTCGCCCATCATTGTTGATGTCGGCCACATCGTTGCCCATGGAAAAGCGGGAGGTGTGCCCAAAATATTTTTTCAAGCTTTCGGTAAAGGTGCCATCACCATTGTTGAGGTAATAATAATCGTCTTCATGAAAATCGTTGCCCACATAAATATCCGGGTACCCATCTTGATTGAAATCAGCAATGGCCAAACCAAGACCATAACCGTTGATACCACCGTAAATGCCTGCCTCTTCACTAACATCCTTAAACTTGCCATTATCGTTGCGAAGCAATTTGTCCCCTGTTTCATAACGGCGCTCGTACCTCAGGTCAAAACGGCCAAAGGAATTTTGGGTATGTACGGCATGGTTGAGCAAGTACAGGTCAAGGTCGCCATCCAGATCATAATCAAAAAAAGCGGCATTGGAACTGTACGAATCAAAGTCAAGCCCATATTTTGCAGCACTTTCGGTAAACGTATTGTCCCCGTTATTAATGTAAAGTTCGTTGAAACCGTTAAACCCGTTGATGCCGACCACCGCACAAACGTAAATGTCCAAGAGGCCATCACCATTTATATCGGCCATGGTAACGCCCGTGTTCCAATCGCTGTTTCCTTCGATTCCGGCTGCACTTGAAATATCTTCAAATTTTAGATTGCCTTTGTTGAGGTACAATTTGTTCTTGACTTGATTTCCTGTGAAGAAAATATCGGGTAAACCATCGTTGTTGATGTCGCCTACGGACACCCCCCCTCCGTTGTAAAAATAGAGATAATCCAAAATGCTCAAGTCTTTGGAAGAGGTAAGCGTATTGGTAAAATCCACCCCCGTTTTTTGAGGCTCAGGATTTTCAAACAGACTTCCTCCCTTTTTGCATGAAACAACAAGGATTATTACAACTAATATGATCAGAAATCTATTCATTTAAGGCGAAAATCTTTGGTTTGTTGTTGTTGATGGCCGCAATTACGTAAGTTTTACCATTTTTATCCTTGAACTGCTTTAAATATTTCACTTCGTCCCTGACCTTGAACCCACTGGTCTCATAATCTTGCCAGGTAAACCCTAGCTTGCCATCGCCCAAAAGGAGGTTTCCGTGGCTGGCATCCAATCGGGAAAACTGGGGTTTGAACTCATAATTGTTGCCCGCCATAATCAAATCCAAATTACCGTCCTTGTTCACATCGGTACAAGTGATGTCACAGACGCAGGAAAATTGCACTCTTGGCGGTAAATTTTTGATGGTAAACTTGCCGCCCCCCTCGTTAATTGCTATTACAGAAGCTGAGGTTTCTGCTTTTTTTACAATGGATTTATCCATTACCTCTTTTGGGAAAAGTTGCTGGATGGTCCTGTGGGCATAGTCCGATGCCTTAAGGTTTTGCTTTTTAAGTGATGGCAATTGTTCTGTAAGCTCCCTTTTTTGATGAATGGGATAATCACCACCATTTTCTTGTATGGTCATGATTTGCTCAATGGTACCGTTGTTGTCGTAATCGTTGATGTACAATTTCATCGGGGCATATTCCGTTGGTTTGTAGTGGAGATTCAGCCCTTGGTTGCCCAGAATCAAATCTTGGTCGCCATCACCATCCAAATCAGCGGTTTCCACGGTGTTCCACCATCCATGAAGACTATCCAAGGAACTGGACATTTTAGATAACCTTCTGCCTGTGTTCTTATAAATTTTTGGGGTATCCCATTCCGCAGTTACAATCAAGTCCTTTTTACCGTCTCCGTCCATATCTTCCCACTTTGAGTCGGTTACCATTCCAGCGTCTTTGAGGTCATAGCCCAACCTTTCGGTCACATTGTTAAAGGTACCGTATCCTGTATTTTCCAACAATAGATGGTCAGGAGATATGCCATAAACGCCGACTACACTTCGAGAACCTATAAAAAGATCCATATCGCCATCATTGTCGTAATCTTGGGGAGCTATTGTGGATATGTTTTTGAATGTTGAAGGTAGTTCGTTTTCTGATCTTGAAAAGTTTCCGTTCCCATCATTCAAGTACAAGCGTGCCCTATAATTTCTTTCCAGACCAACGTTGTTTCCGCCAGAGCCTACAACCAAATCGAGGTCTCCATCACCATCGGCATCAAAAAATGCTGCGGCAACATCTTCAAATGCTTTGTCTTCATCAAAAACTGTTGTTTTTTTTGGGGTTACTTTGCCATTCCCTGTATGTAGGTAAAGGGTTCCGGATTGCCCTTTTGCCCCTCCAATGAAGAGATCCTCGTTTCCATCGCCATTTATATCGCCAACGGTCAACGATGGGCCTTCTTGTGAAAGCTTATGGGAAATCAGTCCTTCGTAGTCAAAATCGTTGTAATTATCTTCTTTGTGCTCGGCAACTAGATTGTTGTCCAGTTCTGACAAAAAAGATTTTTTTATTGCCTTTTTGGGAATTGTATAAGTTTCTGTGGCATTGGCATGGTCTAATGTCAATACTTGATTGACCTCTACATTTTCCAGTTTTTGGGTTTGTTCATCGGGCCAAACAATGCGAATGGAATCCAGTTTTTCAGATTTGCCCAAACCAAATGTCATATCGTACTGAACGGATGATTGAAAACCTCTTGAAGGAATCAGTTCTTGGTTTACAATGTTGCCATCAAAATAGAGTTTGGCCAATGTGCCCACGGCAAATGGGTTGTTTTCCGGACCTTTGAACTTTAATTGGATGTAATTGTTGTCCAATTGTGATTCTGTGTTGTTTTTATAGATAAAGGCCGGTGTGTTTACATTATTGATCACCAAATCCAAATCTCCGTCGTTGTCCAAATCGGCATAAGCGGCACCATTGGAGCGGGAGGGCAGCTCAAAGCCCCATTCCTTATTGGCATTTTTAAAGGTAATATCGCCGTTGTTCTTGTAAGCATAGTTTGGTTGGGGTTTTATCGGCATTTTGTTGATGATGGAATCTATGGATTGCTTTTTGCCGGTCAGGGCCATTTTTTGAACAATCTCGTTGGCAAAAAAGTCTACAAAGTCCAAATCGGTAAGGTCGTGGTTGATACCGTTGGTGATAAATATGTCCTTGAGGCCATCATTGTCCATATCGAACATGAGTCCGGCCCAGCTCCAGTCGGTAGCATCTACGCCACTGTAATAGGCCACTTCGGAGAATGTACCGTTTCCGTTATTGAGTTGTAAGGTGTTTTGGATGTATTGTTGACCAAAATCTTTACTTTGTTTTAAATCAAAAACATTGTACCCTTCAAACTCCATCACGGATTTTACCCTGGATTCTTCTTCGGGCAACATATCGGTGATGAAAATATCGTTATGCCCATCGTTATTAATGTCCGCAATATCGATTCCCATGGCGGAAAGGCTCAGATGGGAGGTCCGATCTTTGATTTCTTCGGAAAATGTACCGTCTTTTTGATTGATGTAGAGATAATCTCTCTCATAAAAATCGTTGGAAACATAAATATCTGGATAGAGGTCGCCGTTAAAGTCCGTGACCAGTACACCAAGTCCAAAACCAATCAAACTGCCGTAGATTCCTGCTTTTTCACTTACATCCACAAATTTACCGTTGTCGTTGCGCAAAAGCATATCGCCAACACCCTTGAAAATGTCGGGGACGCCTTCCCAATCCTGTGCCCTCACTTCGCGCTGCTCCGCATACCCAAGGCTGCTTACGGGAATATTGCTGTTGTTTAGAATGTATGCATCGAGGTCACCGTCTTTGTCGTAATCAAAAAAGGAAGTGTGTGTTGAAAATCCCGTTTTGGCCAAATTGTACTCTTCGGCTTTTTCGGTAAAGGTTAGGTCGCCGTTGTTGATGTATAGGTCGTTATCGTGGTTGTTGCCTTCCATGTTTCCGGCATTGGAGACATAGATGTCCAACAGGCCATCGTGGTTGATATCTACCATGACCACCCCTGTGGACCAAGGTTTGTTCCCCAGAACACCTGCACTTTTGGAGATGTCCTCGAACTTCATGTTTCCTTTGTTCAAATAAAGTCTGTTGGGCTCCATGTTCCCGGTCAGGTAAATATCCTGGAGACCATCATTGTTGATATCGCCAATGGCCACACCGCCACCATTGTAAAAGTTACGGTATTTAAAAATGTTGAAATTTTTCTTGTTCTCTACATTGTTGATAAAATCCACACCTGTTTGCTCTGGTTTCAACAGAGTAAAAAGGGTTTTTGTTGTTTCCTCTTCTTTTGATTGGGCAGTTTCTTGGTTGTTACATGCTGCCAGAGCTATCAAAATAAGGTTTACGGCTATATATTTCAGTTTCATTTATCGTTCTGTTTTTTGACCAAAAAAGTGGGGGCATCATTGTTCATTGTAATAATGAAGGCTTCTTTCCCATTGATAACTATTTTTTCAATTTTTCTGGCTGCACCGGAAATTCCCAGGTTTTGCTTCCAACTCACATTTCCCTGATCGTCATTTTCTAGTAAAAATCCGTGTGAAGCATCCAATCTACCAAGTTGGGTGCTTATCTCAAAATTATTGCCGACCATTAATATTTCATTAATCTTTTCTTTATTGTTTTTTGCCAAGTAAATATCGTTCACGGTTGAAGATTGCACTAAATGCGGCAATTGCTTTTCTGTAAAATTATTACTGCCATCATTTTTAAAATAGGAAGTATTGAGCGTATATACTTTTCTTTTGATGGCTTCTTCCAATTTATCTTTTCCAAAAAGCTCTTCCAAAGAGGCTTTTGCAAAATCTTTATAGAAGAGGAATTTTTTGTTTAAAAAGGGCATTTGTTTGGCCAGCTCATCTTTGGAGGCGAAAGCGGTTTCGCGATCCCCGTGAAAATGGGTGACTACAGTCTCAATGGAGCCGTTATTGTCAAAATCGTTAATGTAGAGCGTTAGGGGTTTTTCCAGGGATGCACTGAATTTTGTGTTGAGCCCCCAATTGCCGGCAAGGATATCCAAATCTCCATCATTGTCCAAATCGGCCAATTCAATGGTGTTCCACCAGCCGTTGGTGTTGCTAAGTCCGTTGTTTTTTTGTGAAGAAAGTTGTTTTCCGTTGTTCAGGAAGATTGTCACCGGTGTCCAATGCCCGGCTACAATAAGGTCTAGGAATCCGTTGCCATCAATATCTTTCCAAACAAAGTCTTTTATGTTTCCAACATCTTGAAGTTCCGGTGCAAAGGAGTTGGTCACTTCTTTAAAGCTTCCTGTACCATCATTCTCTAAAAGATATTGAATGGCTTTTGCCCCAAATTGTGTCGGTACTGCGTTGGAAGCAATACATAAATCCAAATCCCCATCATTGTCAAAATCAACAGCATCTATTTTTGATGCGTTGACTTCAATCTGTGTTAAGGTATTCTCTTTTAAAAGCCGACCACCATTGTTGCGATACAGCCTGGGTTGTAGCGGTTTTCCAGTGGTAAATTCGTTTCCGCCACTGACCACTACCAAATCAAGGTCGCCGTCCTTATCAATATCCGCAAATACATGGCTGGTATCTTCATTGATGGCATCTTCTTCAAAAATGTCATTTTGATGTTCTTTGAAATTGCCTTCAGCATCTTGTAAATAAAGTTTTGAAGCCTGTTTTTTGCCCCCACTGATAAAGATATCATCCAATCCATCGTTGTTGATATCCCCAACGGAAATTGATGGGCCCTCGTTGGAATAGGCAAAGGGAATGAGAGGATTACGGTCAAAATCGAGTGTTGTATATTCTTTATGGACAAAGTTCAAATTACCTGATGAGGTATAAAAGTTGGGTGTTGACTCTCTGTCTTTTTCTGCAAAATAGTTTCCAGATGCATCTGAATAAGACAGTTGTAACACTTGGTTGGCCTTTACGTTTTTAATGGTTTGATACTTTCCTTGAGGCCAAATAACTTGAATGGAATCAATTATGGAATCTTTGCCAACACCAAAGTTTAGACTATTGTCCTTGGCGGACATAAATCCACGGGTAGGGATGTTTTCTTGAACCAATTTTCCGGTTTTACCGAATACAATTGCTTTTGCACCAAGGCCGAATTTATTTTTAGGGCTCCCATCAAATTGGATTTTAAGATAATTGTTGCCCTTTAGGGTATTTTCCATGATAAAGGCATCTTGGTTCACATTGTTTACCACCAAATCCAAATCGCCATCATTGTCCAAATCGGC
The DNA here is from genome assembly GCF_035818535.1 of Flagellimonas halotolerans. Taxonomy (NCBI): domain Bacteria; kingdom Pseudomonadati; phylum Bacteroidota; class Flavobacteriia; order Flavobacteriales; family Flavobacteriaceae; genus Flagellimonas; species Flagellimonas halotolerans. The sequence goes on from NZ_JAYKYV010000003.1 coordinate 158,832, forward strand.
ATATACACAGCCGTTGCTGTAAGAATCTATTTGTGGCCCCCAAGTAGTTGTAACATTTTTGAACTGCGTTCCTCCTTTATTTTTGTAGAAATAGTTCTGTACTTTTTTCTTGGGTAAACGGTCAATAAGTTCCATATCCTTGTCGGACAAGCCTTGTTCTATGTTTTTTTGAATTTCCTCATTGGATATATAGTTGATGTAATCCATATCGTTGGTGACGCCTTGAATTCCGTTGGAAATAAAAAGGTCTTTGAAACCGTCGTTGTCATAATCGGCAAAAAGTGCTCCCCAAGACCATTCCGTAGCATCAATGCCACTTAGGTTGGCAATTTCCCCAAAGTTTTCGCCATCCAAATTTAAATGCAGTGCGTTTGACATGTATTGAGGTGCAAAACCATTATTTAGATATTGTTGATACACAGGGTAGGGGTGTTCCAGCCCAGATGTTTTATAGGCTTCCAAATCTTCTGGAAGCATGTCCAATGATAAAATATCGGAAAGGCCATCGTTGTTAATGTCCGCTATATCGTTACCCATGGAAAAGTGGGTGGTGTGACCGAGCTTTGTATCATCTTCAGAAATGGTTTCTTTAAATGTGCCATCTTTTTGGTTGATGTAGAGGTAATCGTTTTCAAAAAAGTCGTTGCCTATGTAAATATCTGGGTATCCATCGTTGTTGACATCGCTTATGGCAAGTCCCAATCCATAGCCAATGGTGCCTTGGAATATTCCGGCTTCTTTGGAGGCATCAATGTATTGGCCATTTTCATTTTTAAACAGTATATCGCCAGACATGGAATCCACTACTTTTCGTTTGGAGCCTTTCCCATAAGAGCGGTTTGGATTTACTGAATGGTTCATTAAGTACATATCCAGATCTCCGTCCAGGTCATAATCAAAAAAGGCTGCTTGGGTGGAATATCCTATAAAGTCCAATCCATATTTAGCCGCTTCCTCCTTAAATGTTGGGATAGCTTGTTCGTTATTTCCTTGATTGATGAAGAGTAGATTTTGACCTCGGATGGATTCATGATCTCCGACTTTGCATACGTATATGTCGAGAAGACCATCGTTGTTGACATCGGCCTGGGTGACTCCGGTGGTCCAACCTGTTTTGTTGATTATTTGCGATGGAGCGGTAACATCCACGAATTTGAAATCACCTTGGTTTAAGTATAATCTGTCCGATTCTTGGTTAGAGGTAAAGTAGAGGTCCACAAGGCCATCTCCATTGAAGTCCCCTGCTGCAACACCTGCTCCGTTATAAAAATAAAGGTAGTTTAGGATATTGAGATCTGGGGTTTGTTTGAGTTGATTTTTGAATTTTATCCCGGTATCCTTGGAGTTTTTTAGAACAAATAGTTTGTTCTGCTTGTTTGTATTGCAACTTATCAAGGTTAACAGTAATAAAAAAATAATACGGAACTGTCCTCTCATTTCTTTCATCGATAGCTGGGATAATATAACTATTTACTCAGTATGTTATCAGGTGCAAATGATTAATATTAACCTAAGAAAAGACTAATATTTGATTAATATATGTTGAGTTAAAAAGAAAAGACCACCGATCGGTGGTCTTTTCATATATAAAAACAGCTTAAACTTTGAATTATTAGTAGCCTGGGTTCTGAACCAAATTAGGGTTAGAAATAATTGCCGTAGCAGGAATAGGGAACAAGTTTTTAGTGTCATCCCCAGAAACCTCTTTGTAAGACCATGGAGCGGTAAACTGTCCAAAACGGATCAAGTCATTTCTTCTCCATTGCTCACCATATAATTCCCTTCCTCTCTCATCAATAAGGTCTTGCTCGGTAACACTTCCTAATGGAGAGGCTCCTCTTAGCGCTCTAAGTTCGTTAACCATTGCTGTGGGGTCTCCTCCACTTCTCAACATAGCCTCGGCTTTCATTAGGTATGCATCGGCATATCTAAATACAATCTTGTGGTTGGCAAAAGCACCATTGGCCGGGTTGTATTTAATTACTCGAATACCAGTTCTTTCGTTGTTGCCCAACAAACCAGGTAATTCTTTGGTAAATGCCAAGGGAGCCCCAGTTCTATCCTTGTATGGATTGCCGTTGGCATCGTACTGTTGTCCAATTAGGAAACCGTTACCAATACCAAAGTTGGTTCCATCAGTTGGGACAAAACCTCTTCTTTCTTCCTGACCTGATCCTGGGGTGTTCACATTTGGATCACCTTCGAACAAATCGTAAAATTCTGCAATCGTAGTAAATCCGTTCCATCCACCAGCTTGGTCTGGAACAATTTGGTTATAGTGCAAACCGTTCCAAATAACATTACCAACACTTGAAGTGGTAAAGAATATGGTTTCAGTATCCACATCATCGGTAAACAACTCAAAATAGCCTTCTTGCAAGGCAAAACCTTCAGCTGCGATATCATCTACCAAGTTAATTACTTGTTGCATATCGGAGCTTTCTGGGGTTCCGGTACCTGTAAAAATATGCTTGTTCAGGTAGAACTTGGCCAATAGCAGCATTCCAGCAGCTTTTGAAGCTCTGACCAAATCTTCACTTGGCCCTACAGATGGTAGGTCCGGAATGGCTTCGGTCAAATCTTTTACAGCAAAGTCGAAAGCTTCTGCCCGGGTCATAACCGTTGGGTTAACATCTGGGCCTTCATCCGGTGTTCTAAACGGCACCTGACCAAAAAGGTCTATCAGCCAAAACATGCTGTAAGCTCTTAAAAACTTGGCTTCTGCAGCTTGTTGAGGTGTTGGGTTACTTCTACTGTCAATAATGGTGGTAGCGTTATACACATTGCTGTTTTGATCGTTCCAAGTATTTTTTACCCTTTGGTGTGTTGGACTCCAGGTATGGGAATGCAAAGTTCTCCAAACCCCGTTATCTCCCCAATCTGTACCACGGGTAGGGACTACAAACTCATCTGTACTTACTTCCGCAAGAGCATATAAATTTTCTTGGCTTTCGGTTTGTCCCCTCACTGCATTGTAAAGTGCAGTAAGGCTGGCACCAGCTTGGACTCCAGTAAATTCTCCACTCAAGTCGGTGAAGATGGAATCTGTCTGTTCAATTTCCAGATCTGTACAACCAAACATCGCCAATGCGATTGTCCAGATATAAATTTTATTTAGTTTGATAGCTTTCATAGAATAATTTTTTTAAAAAGTTGCACTAATACCTAATGTAACTGTTCTAGATCTTGGGAAAGCGGTATAATCGATTCCCAAAGATGGTATGTTGTTCAAAGATTTTGGTACGTTAACCTCTGGATCAAGACCTGAATAATCTGTAATGATAAACAAGTTTTGGCCAATCAAGGATAAACGCAAACTTTGTAAGGTTCCATCTCCGCTTAGTGGCACGTTGTAGCTTAACGAGGCATTTTGCAATCTTAAGAAGTCACCTTTTTCCAAAAACCTTGTTGAGACATCTGCAGCATTGGCGTTGGACTCACCGTTGGTAAGTACATCTTGCGTTACATTTTTACCTACACCGATAATACCGGCTGTAAAGTAAGCGTTTTGTGTGTTGTTGTACACATAGAAGCCGTACTGTCCGGCAAGGAATGCGTTGAAGTCCCAATTTTTATAGGAAGCACTTGTGCTGATACCCAAGTTAACTTTTGGCAACGCGCTTTTCCCAACAAACTCCTGTACATCCCCATTTGGATATATAGAGATTCCGTTTTCATCAAATCCACCAAACTCTCTTAAGTAATAAGAGAATAATGGTTGTCCACCGGCCAACAATTGAGCGAAAGCTCCGGTAAGTCCGTTACCGTTGATTTCACCTGTTTGAATTTGTCCGTCGAAATCCTCTACCATGTTATCGTTGTAGGCTACGTTGAACCCAAGGTTCCAATTGGCATCCTCCATTTGGATGATATCGTAGTTCATGGAAAGTTCAACACCTTGGTTTATTACTTTGGCATCTAAATTACCAAAGTAAAATGGTTGAGGTGAAGGCTGTGCCGCCTCTTGCTGAAGTAGCAAATCGTTTGTGGTTTTATGGTAAAAATCCAGTGTACCGGAAAACCTATTGTTGTTTATACCAAAATCAAGACCGATGTTGGCTTGTGCCGTCTCTTCCCATTTCAAATCATCATTTGTAAAGGATTGTATCGCAAGTCCCGGTGCATTGATATTCTGATTTTGATCGATGCCAATACCTGCAAATCGTTGCCTTACGGTAAAGTTACCATATCCCAAACCTTCTTGGTTACCTGTGATACCATAACCTAGACGAAGCTTAAGAGTAGAGAAAGTATCTCCAATAAAATCCTCTTCATTCAATTTCCACGCAAATGCACCTGAAGGGAAGTAACCATATTGATTATTTGGTCCAAATCTAGAAGAACCATCAACTCTCAATGTACCAGTAACAATATATTTGTTGGCAATGGAATATTCGGCTCTTCCAAAGAAAGACTGTAGCTCGTCGGTAGAATCAAAATAGTCTCCAGCAACGGCGCTAATAGGAACACCTGTGGGACTGGCCACATCAAAAGTTCCGGGTTCGTCAACAAACAAACGATTTACAAACGTTCCAGTGTTGTTGTAACCGAATTGTTGGTATCTGCCATCAAGTTGGCTTTCTATGGTCGAAGTGGCAGTCCCTAAATCGGAAATCATCGAGTTCAAATCAGATGATCCGAATCCCAATGCTGTTATATTTTTACCTGCTCTTTGGTAGCTCTGGAAAGAGTAACCAAGTAAGGCGGTCAACTTAGAATTGTCGAACTCCTTATTGTAACTAAGGGTAATATCTAAAAGTTTACCGGTTACCTCCACAGTACTTAGAGCACCTTGCCCTTGTCCAGGAGCGTTGCCAATACCGGTTGATAAAGCGGATTGAACCTGGTACTTTTCTGAACTTGAATCATCGTAGCCAACAGCAACTTTGGCCTTCAACTCATCGGTAAGACTGTATTCTGCGGAAACGTTCCCCAAAAATCTATCGGTGTGGGTCACATCATCGTAATAGTTCAGTAGTTGGAGTGGGTTGATTTCACTACCCCCGGTAGAAAAGCTTGTTCTTGCCGGCCAAGTAGGATTGGCAAAATAAGCAGCACCGAGCAAATCCCCTGTAGATCCTGAGTTGTTACTAATCGCTCCGCCATCATCGTTGATTCTTGAAGCGGTAAGGTTGGCATCAATCTTCAATTTGTTGTCAAAGAATCTTTGAGATGCATTGATCCTACCTGTTAACCTTTCTTGTGCATAGCCTTCTACTACACCAAACTGTTTTCCGTACCCAAAAGAAGCACGAATGTTTCCGCTCCCGTAATTTTTGGCATAGGAAAGGTTTTGGTTTTGTGAAGCCACGCTTCTAAGGATGAGGTTCTGCCAATCGGTGTTAGACCCAAAATCCAAAGCATTGGGATCCCCTCCATATTCTGGCAGTGCAGTCAAGAACTCGTTTCTGTCTAGAAGGTCAAAAGTTTTTGCGGGAGTTGAGTAGCTTAGGTTTGATGTAAACTCAAACCTTCCCTGTCCTGTTTTACCGCTTTTGGTGGTAATGATCACAACACCGTTCGCACCACGGGAACCATATATGGCCGTAGCCGATGCATCTTTTAGGATACTGATACTCTCAATGTCATTAGGGTTAAGGAAACTCAAAGGGTTTTTGGAGGAACTTGTTCCAGTACCTACATCAGCTCCACCGGCGGAAGTATCCTGCCCGGTAAGAGGCATGCCGTCCACAACAAAAAGGGGGTTGTTATTGGAACGAACAGAACTTGTACCTCGAATCCTAACATTGATACCTGCACCTGGCTCACCACTACTTTGGGTAATTTGTACACCGGCTGTTTTACCTTGGATCAACTGTTCCGGAGATGAAATAACCCCTTGGTTAAAATCTTCCGAGTTAACAACGGCAACTGCCCCTGTAGCATCATCTACGGTGGTTTGCCCGTAACCGATAATCACCACTTCATCCAAAGCTTGTGCGTCTTCTTCCAAGGTTACATTAATAGAGGATTGTCCATTAACTGCAATTTCTTGGGTCTTGTAACCAATGTAACTAAAAACCAATGTTGCAGCATCTTCAACGTTGTTAAGGGTATAGTTGCCATCAAAATCGGTCTGCGTACCATTGGTAGTGCCTTTTACCAATACGCTTGCCCCTGGCAACGGCCCATTCGCATCCGAAACAGTACCTGATACTGTCTGAGCTTTCGCCATCCCAAAGCATAAAAATGCCCCAAGCAACAAAAAGCTTCTTAGTAGCGTAATTTTCATAAATAATTAATTTAAGTTTAGTTAATTTTAATTCAAGTGTTAAACATATATAAAAAAAAGGTTAATCTAAATTTAACTATATTGCAAAACACGGCGAAAACGGTTTCGTGTTGATAACTTTAAGAAGTGTATTTTTTACAAAACTTAAACAGCTTACTTGCTTAAATCTTAAAAAGTGTGTTTATAATTACGGATTCCGCAATATTGCTACTAATATAACATTTTTATTCTTTGATTGGGGCAACTAATTCAAGAAGTGGTTTTTTAAGTGGTTGTTTTGTTTTTGTTAAAAAGTGTAATTTGGTCAGTTACTTGTTTTTATTTGAGTGTATCCCAAAAGCATAAATTATCTATCCCTTGAAATCAAAGATTACCTTAAAAGATATAGCCAGAGAACTCGAAGTATCCATATCAACGGTTTCCAAAGCACTTAAGAACAGTGAGGAAATAGGAAGGGATACCAAAGAAAAAATACAGGCCTTTGCAAAACTGTACAACTATAAGCCCAACAACATTGCAATAAGTTTAAAAAATAAGCGCACCAAAAATATTGGGGTTGTAATCCCTGATATTGTACATCATTTTTTTACAACGGTCATTCGGGGTATCGAGAAATATGCAAATGCCAGGGGATATAACGTTATTGTATGTCTTTCCGAAGAATCTTTCGATAAGGAGGTCATCAACATGGAAATGCTCGCCAATGGCAGTATTGATGGCTTTATAATGTCACTCTCTTCCGAAACACAAGAAAAAGGCGATTACAATCATTTAAAAGAAGTTACCGAGCAGGGCATCCCCGTAGTACTTTTTGATAGGATTACCCAAGAGGTGGAATGTGATAAAGTAGTTATTGATGATGAGCTGGGTGCTTACCAAGCAACTAAAAAATTTATCGACCAAGGTAAAAAACGAATAGCCCTTATCACTACGGATGATTATTTGAGCGTTAGTAAAGCCCGCACCAAAGGGTATCTCAAAGCACTGAAGGAGAGTCCCCTTGGAATCGACGAATCCATGATATTGAAAATGCCCTCAATGGAAATGGACGAAGGGGCCATAAAAACCTTTTTGGACAATAAGGAACCGGATGCCGTTTTGTGCGTAAATGAAATCTTTGCAGTTTGTGGTATGCGATTTGTGCAGAAAAAGGGACTAAAGATACCAGAAGATATATCTTTTATAGGATTTACCGATGGGGTGCTGTCCAAATATGCCAACCCAAGCCTTACTGTTGTGGCACAACATGGGGAAAAAATGGGCGAAGAGGCCGCAAAAATGTTGATAGATAAAGTAGAGAGCGAAGCGGAGGAGGAAACCTATCAAACCAAAATCTTGGAACCCACCTTGGTGATCAGGGATTCCATTGCACATTGATTTAAGAATCCCTTCTTTGTGATATGAAAACAAACGGGATACTGACTTTTTTTATTGTATTCACCGCGTTATCTTCATGTAAGCAACAAACCAAACTAAAGTCGACCCTTCCACCAATGAAGAAGAAACAAGTAGTCTATCAGGTATTTACACGTCTTTTCGGAAACACCAATGCTACCAACAAGCCTTGGGGTACCATCGAAGAAAATGGGGTGGGCAAGTTCGCCGATTTCTCGGACAAGGCTCTCCGCGAGATTAAAAATCTTGGCGTTACGCACATTTGGTACACAGGAGTGCCCCACCATGCCGTAATCAACGACTATACCGCCTACGGAATTTCGAATGACGACCCCGATATTGTCAAAGGAAGGGCGGGCTCTCCCTATGCCGTTAAGGATTACTACAATGTAAATCCCGACCTCGCCACAGACCCATCAAAACGATTGGAAGAATTCAAGGATTTGATTCAACGAACGCACCAAGCTGACCTAAAAGTAATCATCGACATTGTTCCCAATCACGTTGCCAGAAATTACAAAGGAATTACCAACCCCGAAGGAGTGGAGGATTTTGGAGCCTCCGATGATACATCCAAAGAATATGATGTAAACAACAATTTTTACTACATCCCCAATGAAGCATTTGGAGTGCCTCAATGGCAAGATGGATATTTGCCTTTGGGAGGAGATGAAAATAGGTTAGTGGACTCCAAGTTTGAAGAAGTTCCTGCAAAATGGACGGGCAACGGCTCCCGACTGGCACAACCTCATTTTAACGACTGGTACGAAACCGTAAAGATCAACTACGGAGTTCGTCCAGATGGAACCAAAGACTATGAAGAATTGCCCGAAGCATACCATCAAAAAAATTATAAAGCACATTACGAATTTTGGAAAGACAAGACCCTGCCGGATTCTTGGTACAAGTTTAAGAACATAGCCCAGTATTGGTTGGATTTTGGTGTGGATGGTTTCCGTTTTGATATGGCCGAAATGGTTCCGGTGGAGTTTTGGAGTTACCTCAATTCCAACATCAAAATGAAAAATCCAGATGCATTTTTATTGGCCGAAGTTTATAACACAAGTTTGTACCGCGATTATATTCACCAAGGTAAAATGGATTACCTCTACGATAAGGTAGAATTTTACGATAGCATCAAACATATAATGAAGGGCTACGGATGGACAGACCACATTCCTGTAGTGCAAAAAGGAATGGCCGATATAGAGCACCATATGCTACACTTTCTGGAAAACCACGATGAGCAGCGCATAGCCAGTCCCGATTTTGTGGGAAATGCCCAATTGGGAAAGCCGGCAATGGTAGTTTCCACTACCATAAGTACCTCGCCCACCATGATCTATTTTGGGCAAGAAGTTGGTGAGCCCGCAGAAGCAGATGCAGGCTTTGGCAGCCCAACACGAACTTCAATTTTCGATTATATCGGGGTGCCACACCATCAACGATGGGTCAACAACAAAAAATTCGATGGCGGTCAATTATCGGAAGAGGAGAAAAGTTTAAGGGATTTCTATAAACGACTTTTGAATTTCACTATAAATAGTGAAGCTTTGATGGGTGGGTATCAAGAGATTCATTTTTACAATAAGGACAACACGGAAGGATACGATCACAGAGTGCTTTCCTATGTGAGATGGTCCGCCGGGGAGAAGCTAATTATCCTATCCAATTTTGATGGACACAAACACTATTCCTTCGACTTTAAAGTTCCCGAAGATGTTATTGACAAATGGCAATTATCGGATGGGGAGTATCCATTGACGGAGGAGTTGTACGGAAAGGTTAAAAAGAAGATGTACGTTAACAATGGACAAGGCCAGATACACTTGGAATTAGAACCGCTTCAATCCTATATCTTTAAGGTGGTAAATTGATGTTTTTCGTTTGCAAATCGTATTTTTAACCATCAAAACCAACCCAAAATGAAGAAAAACTTACTTGTAGCTCTTACAGCTGCCCTGCTTTTAACCAGTTGCGAAATGACAAAATCAAAACCATTGGTGATAGGCCACCGAGGAGCCATGGGCCACGAGACCGAAAATACTTTGGCATCGGTTCAAAAAGCGATGGATCTTGGCGTTGATATGATAGAAATTGACGTGTTTAAAATTGATAGCGGAGAAATCGTTGTTTTTCATGATGAAACGGTGGATAGACTGGCCAATTCCGGCGGAAATATTGAAGAATACAATATTGTTCAACTAAGGCAACTCACTTTGGATGGTGGACACAAAATCCCAATGCTCCAGGATGTGTTAAAGCTTATGAACAACCAGGTTGCTCTAAATATCGAGCTTAAAGGTCCCGGAACAGCCGATAGGGTCAATCATATTGTCAACTATTACATCGAAAAGGAAGGGTGGAGCCCCGAAAACTTTGTAATTTCAAGTTTCAAATGGGATGAGCTCAAAGCCATGAGAGCGAAAAACAAGGATATAAAAATTGCGGTTTTGACTTCCGAAGATCCACTCGAAGCAATTGAAGTGGCCAAAGAACTAAAAGCAGTTGCAATAAACCCAAACTATAAAACGCTTACCCAAGAAAACACGGCAAAAATCCAAGCTGAGGGATTAAAAGTCTATACATGGACGGTAAACGAACCCGAGGATATTCAAAAAATGACCGAGTTCGGGGTCGATGGCATCATTACCAATTATCCGGAACGTGTGAATTAATGTTCGACGTTATAATAGTAGGAGGTGGTGCAGCTGGATTTTATGCAGCTATTCAAATAGCGGAATTGTCGCCTCAACTTAATATTGCCATTTTTGAAAGGGGCAAAACCGTACTTTCCAAAGTAAAGGTTTCGGGTGGCGGACGTTGTAATGTAACCCATGGTGAATTTTCACCTAAAGAGTTGACAACGAACTATCCAAGAGGGGAAAAGGAACTTTTGGGCCCTTTCCACAAATATGCCCCAATGGACGTCATGGCTTTTTTTGAGGAAAGAGGCGTACCGCTTAAAATTGAAGATGATGGTCGCGTGTTCCCAAAAAGCGATTCTTCTCAAAGTATAATAGACTGTCTGGTCGGCGAGGCAGACCGATTGGGTGTACAGGTTTTGAAAAACAGCGCCGTAAGGGCAATAAGCAAAACCGGGGAAGGCTGGCAAGTAACTACCATGAACAAATATTATCAAACCAAAAAACTAATGCTTGCCACGGGCAGTAACCCCAAAATTTGGAAACAACTGGAAAATTTGGGGCATCATATTGTTTCGCCCGTGCCCTCTCTCTTCACATTTAATATCAACGATCAAAGGCTTAAGGGCATCCAAGGAATAAGCACCTATGCCACTGTTGAGGTAATGTCCAAGAAAACCTTTAATACGGACAAGAAAACGTTGAACCTAAAAAGTAAGATTAAGGAAGATGCCCTGCTTTATGCCGATGGCCAACTTTTGATAACCCATTGGGGTTTGAGCGGCCCCGCCATTTTGAAGCTCTCAGCCTGGGGCGCCAACCTTCTGCACGATTACAATTATTCTTTTAGAATAAAGGTAAACTGGTTGTCCGATTATAGCACAGATTCCATGGAGGCCTACCTTAAGGAATTGAAAGGCGTTGAAGCTAAAAAAACCGTGATGCGTACCAATGTAACTGAACTTCCAAAACGGTTGTGGAAACGTTTGGTGGATGCAGCGAACATAGCGCCCGAGGAACGCTGGGCAGACATCACTAAAGAACAATTGCAAGCATTGGCGGAGCAATTAACAGCTTCGTCATTTAAAGTAGGAGGCAAAAGCACCTTTAAAGAAGAGTTTGTTACCGCTGGTGGGGTGGATTTAAAGGAAATCAATTTTAAGACATTTGAAAGCAAATTACATCCCAACCTGTATTTTGCAGGCGAAATCATTAATGTGGATGCCATCACGGGCGGATTTAATTTTCAAAATGCATGGACAGGGGCGTTCATTGCCGCCCAAGCCATTGTTTCCTAAAGGAACTATTGTAAGGCAATAGCAATCCAAGCCGCTATGGCAGCTCCCAAAATAGGTCCAATTACAGGAACCCAAGCATAGTTCCATCCATTATGCCCCTTATTTTTTAAAGGCAATAGTGCATGAACAATACGAGGCCCCAAATCCCTGGCAGGATTTATGGCATAGCCTGTGGTACCGCCCAAGGATAAACCTATGCCCCAAACAATTAAAGCCACGGGTAAGGCTCCCAATGAACCCAGGCCAATAATTACATTGTCCGTGGATAGCACCGCATCGGTAAAATAAAGCACGGAGAAAACCAATACAAAAGTGCCCAAAACCTCCGAAAAAAGGTTTGTAAATGTATTGGGTATGGCGGGAGCTGTACAAAAGACACCTCGTTTGGTGCCCCCATCCTCGGTGGCATCAAAATGATCTTTGTTTACCAGCCATACGCAAAACGCTGCGAACATCGCACCTATAAACTGGGCCAAAACATAGCTTGGGACTTCGCTCCAAGGAAATTCACCAGCCACAGCCAACCCAATACTTACTGCGGGATTGATATGCGCACCGCTGTGCGGCCCAGCGACCACAACGCCGGTATAAACTGCAAAAGCCCATCCAGTTGAGATTACAATCCAGCCAGAACCATTACCGTAGGTTTTTTGCAGGGATACGTTGGCATTTACGCCACATCCGAGTACCATCAACAAAAAAGTACCTACAATTTCAGAAACAAATGGAGTCATATAAGGGAATGTTAGTGTTTGTGTTATTTGAAAAATTAAAGGTTCTCCGTCCAAAATTTCAGTGCCTTAATGGCCTTGTACCACCGTTTTATGCCTTCTTCAATGGTGTTGCGTTCTTTGGTTGGGTTAAAATGCACATCGGTCTGCCAAATATCTTGGATTTCCTCTGGACTTTCCCAATAACCTACGGCCAAACCAGCTAAATATGCGGCACCCATCACTGTGGTTTCCACAATCTTGGGCCTTACGGTAACGGTGTTCAATACATCGGCCTGAAACTGCATCAGCATATCATTTACGGTTGCTCCGCCATCAACCCGCAATTCTTTTATGGAAATTCCCGAATCGGCTTCCATGGCTTTTAGAATATCCATGGTTTGATAAGCAATGGATTCCAGAGCGGCACGCGCAATATGTGCATCGGTACTTCCACGAGTGAGTCCAAAAATGGTTCCTTGGGCCTTTTGGTTCCAATGTGGGGCGCCCAGACCGGCAAAAGCGGGAACAAAAACCACTCCGTCCGAACTATCCACCGAACTGGCCAGTTTTTCCACTTCCGAAGATGTTTTTATAATATGTAAGCTATCACGAAGCCATTGCACCACCGCACCAGCAATAAAAATGCTTCCTTCGAGTGCGTAATGAGTTTTTCCGTTGATTTTCCAAGCTACCGTGGTAAGGAGGTTATTTTCGGAAACTATCGGTTTTTCGCCAATGTTCATCAACATAAAACACCCTGTGCCGTAAGTGTTTTTTACCATGCCCTTTTTGGTACACATTTGACCGAACAAAGCAGCCTGCTGGTCACCGGCAATTCCTGCAATCGGGATTGGGGTGGCGAATAAATTGGGAGTGGTGTGTCCATAGACTTCACTGGACTGTTTCACTTCGGGAAGCATGCTCTTGGGAATGGTCAACAGTTCCAAAAGCTCATCATCCCAATCCATGGTGTTGATATTGAACAGCATGGAGCGGCAGGCGTTGGTCACATCGGTAACATGAAGCCCTCCATCCGTCATTTTCCAAATAAGCCATGAATCAATGGTTCCGAGCACCAAATCACCGGCCTCTGCTTTTTCTCTGGCACCTTCCACATTATCCAGAATCCATTTCACCTTGGTGCCCGAAAAATAAGCATCAATCACCAATCCGGTTTTTTTACGGATCATATCGGATTTTCCTTCTTTCTTTAGTAGGTCGCAATAATCCGCTGTACGCTTGTCTTGCCAAACAATGGCATTGTAAATGGGCTCGCTAGTGTTTTTGTCCCAAACCACAACGGTTTCCCGCTGATTGGTAATGCCAATGGCGGCCATTTGGGATGCTTTGAGTCCTTTTTTGCTTACAGCTTCTGCGGCCATTCCCGCTTGGGTGGACCAAATTTCATCGGGATCGTGCTCTACCCAGCCTGGTTTAGGGAATATTTGTGTGAATTCTTTCTGTGCTATGGAAATAATGGTTCCCTTTTTGTCGAAGACCACGGCACGGGAACTAGTGGTGCCTTGGTCCAAAGCAAGGATATATTGATTCATTTTGTTAATTTATGTGCGTTTCAATTTACTAAAATAAATTTGAGTTCTGAATCGATTATTATGGGCAATACATTTATAGGGCTACTTAGGGGAATCAATGTTAGCGGCCAAAAGAAGATTAAAATGAGGGAGTTGTCTAGTATTTTGGAAGCTACTGGGCTAAAAAACCTAAAAACATACATCCAAAGTGGGAACATTGTTTTTGAAAGTGACGAAGCTGACCGAGAAAAACTTCAGGAGGTCGTAACCCATGCAATCCATCAGCGTTTTGGGTTTGATGTACCAACCTTGGTGATTAAAAAAGAAGATGTGAAAGCCATTTTGGAGGCCAATCCTTTTGCAAAGGAAAGTGAAGAAAATAAACTGTACTACGTTTTGCTCAAAACTCCTTCAAAAGAGGAATTGGTCAATCAGTTCAATCAACTTCATTTTGAACATGAGGGATACCAAATTACGAACCAATGTGTGTATTTACTATGTAAAAATGGGTACGGTAGGGCAAAACTCAATAACAACCTTATTGAAAATAAGTTAAAAGTAGAGGCTACTACCCGTAACCATAAAACCATGTTGAAGCTTTTGGAAATGGCTTCGGTTAAGGGTTAAGCTCCCAAATTTTATAGTTCAGAGCAGCGGCAAAGGCCACCCACAGCACATAGGGAATCATTAAAAGTGCGGCAGGTTTGCTAATGACCTTGAACCATTTTATGGTGAGTATGATCACTGTGAGCAAAGCCAAAATAACCACCATGCCCGCAAGCGGATTTTTTAATCCGAAGAAAACAATGCTCCACAGCGCATTGAGCAACAACTGAAAAACAAAGTGGTACAGGGCGGTCTTTACCCAAATATGGTGGTAGCCTTTGGACCAAACAATACCTGCGGCAATTCCCATCATAATGTATAGGGCAGTCCAAACAGGAGCAAAAAGCCAGTTTGGAGGTGTAAAGGATGGCTTGTTGAGGCTAAGATACCAGTCGTTTACCGAACTTTGGGTGGCTATGCTGGAAAGGAATCCTATGGCAAGGCAAATCAAAACACAGATGGTTATGTAAACAATTCTTTTTTTCATGGTCGGTGCAACTCCAACGAAAATAAGAATTTATTTCAATCCGATGCCCAGTACGCTTCCCCCTGCTTATATTTGTCCAAAATACCCATTCCAAATGACGGAAAAAGATTTTTTGCCAGGGGTCTATCAAAAATCACCTGATAACGGCAAAGTAACTTGGAAAGCGCCCAGCAATATTGCTTTGGTAAAATATTGGGGAAAAAAACCCGTTCAGATTCCTGCCAATCCATCCATCAGCTTCACGTTGGACACCTGTGCCACAACAACTTCCGTTTTATTTGAGAAGAAGGATAACAATGAAACGCTTTCTTTTGATTTACTGTTCGAAGGAAAGCCCAAGGACCATTTTAAACCAAAGATTCAGGCTTTTTTGGAGCGTGTTGAGACGTATCTACCTTTTTTGAAGGAATACCATTTTACGATTGAAACCTCAAATTCTTTTCCACATAGCAGTGGGATTGCATCATCGGCCAGTGGAATGGCGGCCCTTTCCCTTTGTTTGATGGATATTGAAAAAGAACTGAATCCGTCTTTGGATGAGGATTTGTTCAATTCAAAAGCATCGTATTTGGCACGATTGGGTTCGGGAAGTGCCTGTCGCAGTGTAAAAGGCAGTTTGGTGCAATGGGGAAGGCACTCAAACATACCTAAAAGCTCCGATTTGTATGGCATTGAATATCCGTTTGAGGTCGACCCGGTTTTTAAGAGCTATTGCGATACAATTTTGCTGGTGCACAAAGGACAAAAACAAGTCAGCAGTACCGTTGGGCACCAATTAATGCATGGACACCCATATGCCGAAGACCGATTTGAACAGGCATTTTCCAATTTAGACAAGCTAAAGCCTATTTTGGCCAATGGTGATTTGGAAGAATTCATTAAAATGGTGGAAAGTGAGGCGTTGACCTTGCACGCCATGATGATGACGAGTATGCCCTATTTTATGCTGATGAAACCCGATACGCTGAAAATAATCAACAAAATTTGGCAGTATCGCGAAGCAACCAAAACACCGGTTTGCTTTACGCTGGATGCTGGGGCCAATGTGCATTTGTTGTATCCATCTTCCAACAAGGAGAAAGTACAGATTTTTATCAAAGATGAATTGGTGGGACATTGTGAGAATGGTCAATACATTCACGATCAAGTAGGGTCGGGAGCCATCAAAATAAACGACTAAAAATGAACAGCTAAGCTGTTTTTTTACGTTATTTGCCATGATTTTTGACCGTGGAAGCAGTTTTTTATAGATAAAACCAACTTGTTTACCGAATTTTATCAAACATTGAACAAAATTTGTTTGTATCTTAGTAGTATAATATGAAAGGTCCATTATTTTATTCGAAGATTTTATTGTTCGGGGAGTACGGCATTATTAAAGACTCCAAAGGACTGTCAATACCCTATAATTTTTTCAAAGGGGCATTGAAAAGTGACAAGAACGATTCCGAAATGGCCCTAAGATCCAATAAAAGCCTAATGGCTTTTGCCGAATATTTAAAAAATCTTGAGACTGAAGAGCCTGGCTTGGTTTCTTTTGATATCGAAGCTTTGGAAAAAGATGTGGCCGATGGAATGTACTTTGACAGCTCTATTCCGCAAGGCTATGGAATTGGTAGTAGTGGTGCTTTGGTCGCTGCTATTTATGACCGCTATGCCACAAACAAAATTACGGTTTTGGAGAACTTGACCCGTGAAAAATTACTTCAGCTGAAGAAGATTTTCGGGAAAATGGAATCTTTCTTCCACGGTAAATCTTCCGGATTGGACCCATTGAACAGTTATTTGAGTCTTCCCATATTGATTAATTCCAAGGACAATATCGAATCCACCAGTATTCCTTCACAAAATACCGAAGGAAAAGGAGCAGTATTTTTATTGGATAGCGGAATGACTGGGGAAACGGCACCTATGGTGCAATTGTTCATGGAAAACATGAAGCAGGAAGGTTTCCGTAACATGATAAAAAATCAATTTGTAAAACACACCGATGCCTGTGTGGAAGATTTTTTAAACGGCAACGTAAAATCATTGTTCGGAAATCTAAAACAATTGTCGCACGTGGTTTTTGACCATTTTAAACCGATGATTCCATCCAAATTTCACCAACTTTGGAAAAAGGGGATCGAAACCAACGATTACTACCTTAAACTTTGTGGATCGGGTGGCGGCGGTTATATTTTAGGCTTTACCCAAGACTTGGAAAAAGCCAAAAAAGCACTCAAAGGCCATGATTTGGAAGTAGTGTACAACTTCTAAAAGCAAATACATGCTCAGTAGAAAAAACAAACTCTTGCTTTTTAAGCTGTTGAGTCTGTTTTCAGTGGTCAGGGGTTATAACATCCTGGTCATTACCTTGGCGCAATACTTGGCCTCCATTTACATTTTGGCTCCCAATATACCTCTGCGCAAAGTGGTTTTGGACTTAAATCTGTTCTTGATCGTTACCGCTTCGGCACTTACGATTGCCAGCGGATATATCATCAATAACTTTTACGATGCCGAAAAGGATCTCATCAACAAGCCCACCAAAAGTATGTTGGATCGTTTAGTGAGCCAGCGTTTTAAATTGACCACCTATTTTATCCTTAACTTTTTGGCCGTTTTTGCAGCGAGCTATATCTCGTTTAAGGCAGTCCTGTTTTTTTCTGCCTATATTTTTGGTATTTGGATCTATTCGCACAAACTAAAGCGTATCCCTTTTTTGGGGAATTTAGTGTCCTCTACCTTGGCCATTGCCCCTTTTTTTGTGGTATTTGTGTACTATCAGAACTTTCAAACGGTGATTTTTGTGCACGCCGTTTTCTTGTTTCTGTTGATTTTGGCCCGCGAAATGATCAAAGATTTGGAGAATATGGCCGGGGATATGGCCCAGAACTACAAGACCATCCCCATTATTTATGGTCAAAACGTATCAAAAACCATCATATCCTTGCTCATTGTCCTTACCCTGTTTCCTGCCCTTTTGCTTATCAAGGCCTTTGATGTAGGGTATATGTACTTATACTTTATGGCCTGCATCGCTTTTTTGATTTTGTTTTTGTTCTTGCTGTGGAGGGCCAATGGGAAAAAGCACTACGTTTGGCTGCACAATATCATCAAACTTATCATTGTTGTTGGCGTTTTCAGTATCCTTTTAATTGATGTGGATGTGGTGCTGAACCGAATTTTGTAATTCTTTGTTCTTTAGGATTTTTGGAACTTAAAAAGAGTACATTTGCAAAAAAATAGACTGATGGCGAAATCAGACAACAACAAAGGCAGAAGACCTTCCAAAAACTTCAAGGGCGGGGACAGAAAGAAGCCGTTTGATAAAAAATTTTCCTCAAAACCAAGGCAGAGCGCCCCAAGAAAACCATCCAATCCCGATGAAATTCGCTTGAACCGCTACATTGCCAATGCCGGCATTTGTTCCCGAAGGGAAGCTGACACCTACATTGCCGCAGGGAATGTTACGGTAAATGGAAAAACCGTGACCGAAATGGGTTTTAAGGTAAAACGTTCCGATGATGTGCGTTTTGATGGTAAACGGCTCAGCTTGGAAAAGAAGGAGTACATTTTGCTGAACAAACCCAAGAACTTTATCACCACTACAAGTGATGAAAAGGGACGTCGTACCGTAATGGAGTTGATTTCGAGTGCCTCAAACAATCGTTTGTTGCCCGTGGGCCGTTTGGATAGAAATACTACTGGACTTTTACTGTTCACCAATGACGGTGACCTCACCAAAAAATTGACCCATCCCAAACATAACGTGCGCAAAATCTACCATGTGCATTTGGACAATAATCTAAGTTTGGCCGATCTCCACAAAATTGAAGCTGGTCTTGAACTGGAAGATGGCCCAATTACTGTGGATAGTGTAAGTTACATTCAAGGAGCACCAAAACGAGAGGTAGGGATAGAGATTCACAGTGGGCGTAACCGCATTGTGCGCCGTATTTTTGAGCATTTGGGGTACAATGTCACCAAATTGGACCGCGTCATTTTTGCTGGACTTACCAAAAAGGATTTACCACGAGGCCATTGGCGACACTTGACCGAGCAGGAGGTGATCAATTTGAGGAATATAAAGTGATCCCTTTAGGGATTGTTTATTGGATGTCAGAGGGCACGAGTGTGACACTCGCCAACAAGGGGAATTGACGGATTGAAATCATCGATTAAACCAATACGTAAACTTGAGCGTCAACGACCATAAATTACCTTCCAGTGGGGATAGTTGTTCGTTGTTGTTAAATACCAAGAACAGGTCGGAGGCTGGGGCGTAGCGCCATTGCAATCTGGAGTTGATGCCGAAATTTTTGTTTTGTTCATTGTACTGGAACAGCGTATTCCAAAACAGTTTATTGGTAAAGGTAATGTCGGCCTCTGTGCCCACTAGCCAAAAATCGGTAGTGTACCAAGGCTCGGGCAAATCCAAATTATTGTAGCTAAGTCTAGCACCCAAGCTCACATACGGTTGAAAACGATAGCCCAATTCCGCGTTTATATTGGTGCGGTAACCTCCCGAAAAATAGCGGCCCAATCGCGTGGTCATATTGTAGGTAAACAAGCTTTTAGGTCGTGAATTATATGAAATATAAACCCCGTTCCAGTGGTGTTGCGTACCGGCTGCCAACTCCTCTTTGTCGGTATTGGTGGGGTCAAAAGGAGCCAAAAGCTGTACGTATTCGTTAAACACATCTACCCCTAAAGAGCTACGGTCCAAAAAGTTTACTGCGTACCCTAGAATGGATACATAATCCGTAGACTTCATGCTTGGGTTGAAATAATAAAACCCTGTGTACTGCGGACCATGGCTCACTACTTTATCGCTTGCGGGCAAAAATAGATACCCTACGGAACCTTCCAGCTTGATATAATTGTTTCGCGGTACAAAACCTACTTCGGAGGTAAAATTTGGGGAAATATACTCCTGTTGCACGCGCCAGTTCCAATTTCGGCTGCTGTATTCCAAATGTGCGCCTTGTGCCAAACCGTTATAAGAGGAATCTGGTCCAAAGGATTTGAGCATAAATACCTTTCCGTTGTACTTGTTATCGGCAGATGCCAAGTTGTACTCCAACCCTAAATTTCGGTTGAATTTGGTGTATTCGGTTTTTAGGCTGTCGGCCATAGCTTCGTAGTCCAAGGATTCCTTGTTTACGAACATCAAACCAATATTGGATCGAGAAAAGACCTTTTGTTGCAACGAAAGCACTGCAAAGTTTTGACTGGGCAGCCCTGTTTCGTCCATTTTGTCGGTTTGCATGTCCATTAAGCCCAAACGGAGGTTTCTATTAAGGTTTCCACTTACCCGAGCACCTGCAATAATGGGGACGCCCAGTCCTATCCTACGTGAAAAGAAAGGACGAATCTCATCGTACCCGAAACTGGCAAAGAGGTCGGCATTTTCAAGGAAAAACTGGCGTCTTTCCGGGAAAAAGAGCTCAAATCGGGTCAAATTGGCCACTTGGCGGTCTGCTTCTACCTGCGAAAAATCCGGGTTGATGGTCAAATCTAAATTCAAGGATGAGGTAAGCCCCAGTTTTAGATCGCCACCTACCTTAAATTCATTGTCGTAATCAATATCGTCAATGCTGGAATTGCCCACCGTGCCCAGAACATAAGGAATAAGAGAATAATTGAGCCCCTGCTTTGGCGGTGGATTGTCCCACACCATGGTGCCGGTATAGGCCAAAGAAGCGGTGGGAAACTGTCTTGGAATAGGGGTCCAACTCGATTTTTCGTTGGTACTGAGGTCCAATCTCGAAAAATTAACACCCCATTCCGTCACGTCTTTTTCGTATCTAATGGATTTAAAGGGAATAGCCATTTCCACCACCCATTTGTCTTCATAACTCTGTACTTCGGACACCCATTTACTGTCCCAATTAAGGTCTATGCTGCCTCCATTGGACATGGTGCCGTCCCACTGCGCTCCATAGGCGTTTGCACCAAAGCTAAACCCCGTGGTCTGGTTGTTGAACGGGTCCATGAACAATAGAAAATTATCGTTGCCCCCAAAGGAGAAGTCCCTACGGAGCGATTCCACCACATAGGTATTGCCCGGCGTTTTAAAAAAAGTGGCCAAGAGGTAGAGTTGTTTATCGTCATAGGCCATTTTTACTTCGGATGGCTGTGTGGCCTTGCGATCGTCCATGGGCAATACCATAAAAAAGTCCTTGGCAGTTTCTGCCTTTTGCCATGTGGCCTCGTCACCGATACCATCTATGGTAAAGGTTTCATTGGTTTTAAATAGGTGGATTTTGTAATCGGCATTCTTCTTTTGGGCTAATGAAAGCGTACAAAAGAGCATGGCAAAAGCCACGAGAACGGGGGTGGAAAAGTGTCGGTTGATCATTGTTTGTTTAGTGAGACAAAAGTAATAATTTACTTTGATTTTTAGCATTGCATTAAAACAGAGGTGCCTCTATTGTTGAAAATTATAATATTGTCAAGTAAACTTTCATAAAGTGCGTAAATAATCTATACTTTGGAAAGTCTCCCATGCATAACACATTTGTAAACAAACTATAAAAGTGAAATTATACAAAGGAATCGAAATTGTATTTATTATTCAAAGCATATAAATCTTGACAATCTTGATCAATACTGTACAATTTATTCAAATGGTATATGTAGGAACCCTTTAGGGATGAGTTGTTGACACTGTTTTTATTGGATACTTTTCCAACCCTTTTGTCCAAGAATGTAATCTATCATAAAGTTGGAACAGAGCGAACTTTAAAAAGTTATTGTCCTTTGGATTTTCCTCTGCTTTTTAATATAAAAATCCAAGCGCCCGGTATAGATTCCACCTTCGGTATAACTTCTGTTTAAAGTGACGTTATAGCTTTCAATACAATACTCATCGATTCAATGTGTATTTCCATCTCCATTGGAAAAGACGAAAAATTGGCAATCCTCCATAAAAGGAGCTAACTCCACCACACTATAGTATATATTTTCCAGAGCAATGTATATAACATCAGAAAGCATTTCAAATACCAAAAACGTATCGTCATCTTCAAAGAAATCAAGATCCCAGTATTTGTTATCCCGTATATTTTTTTGCTTAAAAAAGTGAATGATTTGGATGTGCTTTGACAGGTTGTCAATAACTGTTTTTGCTTCAACAGTATTTTTGATTTTAATTACCAGCCTGTTATGTAATGGTTCCCTAAACAGGTGTACTTGATTAAAACATAGCCGATAAGGTCCAAAATGCGGACTCCTCTTATTTTTTTCCAAACCAGTATCACTGCCTAAATAGGGTTCATTTTTTAATGTATGGTCAAAAAATTGGTGAATGCTTGCTTAGCAAAGGGAAGTTCGAGAAATTTAATGTTTAGATCAAGGCACAATTGACCAATGGCCCTTTTGGATTGATGGATTTAGCCAAAATTAAAAAAAAGTAAGCTGTAATTTAAAAATTAAGGACTTTTTGCGTCCCCTCGCCGGCGCAAGCATCATGATTGTGCCTATGCTGAAATACGCTGAGTGCAATTTTGTTTGACTTAAATTCTAGTTGAAAGTTGATGGGTTGATAATTCAGCCCAATTTATGTCAAAACTTTTCTGTTTTCATCCATTTTTCATCAAAAAACAAAATACCCCTGCACCTTGTACAGAGGCATTTTTTTTGGATGAGCAGGGTTATATTTATTGGTTTTCTTCCTCTTTGTGTTCGGGCACATATTGTCCCATAAATCTTTTGTGCATTTCCTCCATGCGTTTGTGTAATAAGTCTAAATTGATAAAGTCTTTGCCCAAAGGACTTTCAAAAAAGTCTTCCTCAAAAAAATGTTTGGCAAAAATAGAATCGTCTTCAAAAAAATTATTGAAGTCATTTTGATTGAAATATGAAAAATGCTTGGAGAACTTGGATTTATATGATGAAGTGATTTAGACTTTTTTTGGATCGAAAGATAGGGCTACGGATATTTGTGTTGCAACACTCAAACTCCATAGCCCATGTACAAAGTACTCGACAAAGATATAATAGAAATGGAAATTGTACCCAATATACCGATGCCAAGACGCGGTTTTCCGCCTAGGGTCGCGCTCTCCGAGATTGTCAATGCCGTCCTTTACAAGATGAAGACGGGCGTGCAATGGGAATACCTGCCCGTAACCTCACTTTTTTCGGCAAGGGCATTGACCTGGCAGGGCGTTTATTATCATTTCAGGAAATGGTGCCTATCGGGCACTTTTTACCGATGTTGGACGGGCATACTTGAAAAATACCGGGACAGGCTCGACCTTTCCAGCGTGGACCTTGACGGTAGCCACACTCCCGCACTAAGGGGCGGACAGGGCGTGGAGTACCAAGGCCGCAAGCGCAGAAAGACCACCAATGCACTATATCTGGCCGACAGACAGGGATTGCCATTGGCCATGTCCGAGCCTGTGGCGGGCAACCATAACGACCTGTACGACATAGAGGTACAGTTCGAGGTGGTCACCGCCACCCTTGAAAATGCCAAAATAAATGTTGAAGGACTGTTCCTCAATGCGGATGCGGGTTTTGATTCCAAGGACTTCAGGTCGGCCTGCGCCGCCAAGGAAATCAATGCCAATGTCTGCTTCAACAAAAGGAACGGGGACGTGGAGAGGGACGAGTATTTTGATCAGGAACTATATGATGAAAGATATGTGATAGAGCGCACCAATGCATGGATGGACAGCTTTCGCTCACTGCTCAACAGGTTCGATACCACCACGGAAAGCTGGAAAGGGTTCAACTACCTCTCCTTCATCGTGCTGGTCCTGAAAAAGTTTAAAATCAAAAAGTCTAAATGAGTTCGATGAAAACAAACTATCCCTGTTCAAATCACCCAATCTGTTCGTGTAATCCGATGAGGACCACGAGTAAATCGAATCATAACGAATCAAATTGCCTTCTTTGTCAAATTCCTTTTTCACTTCCCAATTTCCTTTGGGCTGCTCTGTCATATTTTGATTTTCCTCAACTTTCCCAGTTGTGTTTTCCTGACCATTGCAGCCAAGACCAAACAATGAAAGCAAAAAAACTGCAACGAATTTTTTCATGGGATCAAATTTTGGTTAAACAAAACAAGTGAAAACATTGTGTTGAAAGAGAGACCGATTTCGGTCTCTCCCCAAACAATTTTATGTAATTTTGATGGTGCGCGCCGGTTTTTGAATGGCTTCTTCCAGCTTTGGCAAATGGATGCTCAAAACACCATTTTTATACTCGGCTTTTATCTTGTCTTCGTTTACCGTTTCTGGCAACGTAAAAGAACGCTTGAATGATGAATACCCAAACTCCCTTCGAATGAGATTGTCCTCGTTTTCTTGGTTTTCTGTTTTGGAATCAGCGGTAATGGACAAAATTTTATTGTCCAAGTCCACCGTAAAATCGGATTTTTTCAACCCGGGAACGGCCATTTCCACATAGTAGGAATCTTTGGTTTCCTTAATGTTTACTTTGGGAAGTGTGATTCCCGTGTTAAAGTTGGAGGTAAATACGGGTGGCAACTCCTTGTTGAACAATTCATCAATCCAAGAAGACCACATGGGGAAGGTTGGCACATTCGAATTAGATTTTGCCGTACTTCCATTTTTTGTTGCAACTAAATTACTCATAACTGCTAAATTTTAAAGTTAGACAATAATTCAAATAGTTCACATGTAAGCATTCAAATCAAATGCCAAATTCAGCAGTGCTACATTCTTTGTATTTTTTTAATATTCAGGTTTTCAGAATGTTAAAATTTTTTTTACTAAAATGTCATTTTGACATTTTAGTAAAGGGAAACCTGTGAGATCAAGTATGATATGTTGTCAGTTTTAAATATGGAGGTGCCTTTTTAAGGGAACAGAGCATCCATCTTCTCCTTTATCTGCTCCAGACATAAATTGCCCAAGCTGCCCTCGTGGGTATGGTCAATGTCGCGTTTTGGTTTAAAATTGCCATTTTCTATGGCTTTGCCCATGGTTTTATAGGCATCTCGGAAAGGCATACCACTTTTTACAAGTTCGTTCAAAGTGTCCACACTAAAGAGGTAATCATATTTGGGGTCGTCCAAAATAGCTTTGTTTACCTTGATTTCCTTTAGGCTAAAAGTCATCATCTCCAAACAAGCATGCATATCCTGCAACGCAGGAACAATGACCTCCTTCACCAATTGAAGGTCCCTGTGGTATCCGCTGGGCAAATTGTTCATTATTAAAATGAGTTGGTTGGGCACCGCTTGAATTTTATTGCACTTGCCCCTGATCAATTCAAACACATCCGGGTTTTTCTTGTGCGGCATAATGCTGCTTCCCGTGGTGAGTTCATTGGGGAAGGAGATGAAATCAAAATTCTGGCTCATGTACAGGCAAATGTCCATCGCCATTTTGGATAGGGTAGCCGCTACGCTCGAAATCCCGAAAGCCGTCGCTTTTTCCACTTTACCACGGCCCATTTGGGCGGCCACCACATTGTATTTTTGGGTGGCAAATCCCATTTCGGCAGTGGAGAAACTCCTATCAATAGGAAACGAGCTGCCGTAACCCGCAGCACTTCCCAGAGGATTTTGGTCGGCAACTTTATGAGCGGCCTGTACAAAGTATAAATCATCCACCAAACTTTCGGCATAAGCAGAAAACCAAAGCCCAAAAGAGGACGGCATGGCAATCTGGAGATGGGTGTACCCGGGCAGCAAGACATTTTTGTGTTTGTCCGCAAGATTCATCAACAAGTCAAAAAGAGCCTTTACTTGATTTTTGATTTCGGTAAGCTGATCTTTAAGATATAACTGCATGGCTACCAAAACTTGATCGTTACGGGAGCGTGCAGAATGGATTTTTTTACCGGTATCACCCAATTTTTCGGTCAACATAAATTCGATTTTGGAGTGCATGTCCTCAAAATCATCCTCAATGGCGAACTTTCCTTTTTGGATGTCCTTGGCAATGCCATCCAATGCTTTGGTCAAATCCTTGGCTTCCTCTTCGGAAATCAGGCCGACCTTGCCCAGCATTTTAGCGTGCGCCTTGGAGGCGATCACATCATATTTGGCCAATACCAAATCGAGCTCACGATCATTGCCTACGGTAAAATGGTCTATCTTTTTATCGGTACTGAATCCTTTGTCCCAGAGTTTCATAGTTTTTCCTTTTTCATTCCCGCGAAGGCGGGAATCTTATACTTTCGATATCTATTGCCCTTCGACTGCACTCGAACTGACAGGTTATTGCAAAAATCCCGTTAGGGTTTTAATGTAAATATCTATCCCTTCTTCAATTTCGTTGACGAATATAAATTCGTTGGCCGAATGGGAGCGTGTGCTATCACCAGGGCCTAATTTTACCGATTGACATGTCAGTGCAGCTTGGTCGGACAAGGTAGGGGAACCATAGGTTTTACGCCCCAAAGCCAATCCGCTTTTCACCAAATCATGGTCGGAATTTATGCAAGATGAATTCAACCGTAAAGAACGAGGAATCATTTTGCACGGTGCTTCTTTTTGAAGAATATCAGCAATTTCCTGATTGCTGTAACAATCGTTCACGCGAACATCGATCACCAGGTCTACATGGCCAGGCACCACATTGTGTTGGTTCCCGGCATTGATTTGGGTAGTGGTCAATTTTACCTCCCCCAGCGCATCGGAAACCTTATCAAAGGAATAATTTTTGAGCCATTGCAGCACCTCAATTGTATTGTAAATGGCATTGTTGTCGTTGGGATGTGCCGCATGGGATGGCGTTCCTTCCACAACAGCATCAAAAACCACCAGTCCTTTTTCGGCTATGGCCAAATCCATGAGCGTAGGTTCGCCCACGATGGCCACATCTATTTTTGGAAGGATAGGGAGCAATGCTCTAATACTTTTTTCCCCGGCATCCTCTTCCTCGCCCGTAGCGGCCATAATTATGTTATGATTTAGACCCTCTTTCTCATAAAAATGAACAAAAGTGGCCAGTAGAGACACCAAACATCCCCCGGCATCGTTACTGCCAAGTCCGTACAGTTTACCGTCCTCGATATGAGCATCAAAAGGGTCTTTGGTATAGGCGCTGTTCGGCTTTACCGTGTCGTGGTGCGAATTTAGTAACAAGGTGGGTTTGCTCTCATCAAAATATTTGTTGAAAGCATAAATGTTGTTGTGCTGCCTTTGGGTTTTTACGCCAAAACTTTGCAGAAAGGCTTCAATGGCATCACCTGTTTTATCTTCCTCACCTGAAAAAGAGGGTATGCTTATGAGTTTTTCCAGCAGTTCAATGGCTTTTTCCGTTAATATGTCCTGGGTTATTTTCATAAGGTCAATGTGGTATAGTCTGAGTTGTTTGCCTCCAGCATATTGGTGTTTCCTACGCAAACTTTGGCAACATGGTTGCGCAAGGCATAAAAACAGTTGTGCATTTTGGGGAGCATTCCGTCCGCAATGATTCCATAAGCCAAAAGTTCATCATAGCCTTTGGAGTCTATGTGCTGAATTACGGAGTTTTCATCTTCAACATCTTGGAGCACGCCTTTTTTATCGAAGCAATAATAAAGTGTTGTTTCAAATTGGTCGGACATGGCAATGGCAAGTTCGGCGGCAATGGTGTCGGCATTGGTGTTCAACATTTGTCCCTTGCCATCGTGGGTAAGTGCACAAAAAATAGGGGTGAAACCAGCCTGAAGCAATTTAAAGATACCGTAGGTGTTTACCATATCCACATCGCCCACATAACCAAAATCAACATTTTTTTTAGGCCTTTTATGGGCTTTGATAGCATTCGCATCGGCTCCGCTCATTCCAATGGCATCGGTACCCAATGCCTGTAATTTGGCCACTATTTTTTTGCTTACCAATCCCCCGTACACCATTAGGGCAATGTCCAGGGTTTCGGCATTGGTAATCCTTCTCCCATTCACCATTTTGGATTCCACACCCAATTGATTTGCCAATTCTGTGGCTTTTTTTCCGCCTCCGTGAACTAAAATCTTATTTTCGTTCATTTTAGAGAAAAGCTCTAATACGTGCTTGAACCCTTCGGCATCTTCTATAAGGTTTCCGCCTATTTTAACTACGGATAATTTTTGTTTCATGCTATGTATTTATAATCCCTCCATCTATGGTAACTGTAGTTCCCGTAATCCATGAACTGTCATCAGATACTAAAAAAAGTACAAGTTTAGTAATATCTTCAGGCGTGCCCAACCTTTTTAACAATGTAGTCCTTTTCGCATTTTCCACAGCAGTTTCTGGTTGTTCAAATGCCTTGGCGGATTCCCATAATAAGGGAGTGTCCACAGGGCCGGGGCAAATGGCATTCACTCTAATTTTTGGCGCATAATCAACCGCCATTTGCTTCATTAGGGCAACAGATGCCGCTTTTGAAGCACAATACGCCGGGTGATTTGGAAAACTTTTAAATGCTGCTATTGATGCATTGATCAAAATATTGCCTTGCGGTTGTTTCTGTAAGTGTGGTAGGGCGTATTTACAAAGATAAAATATGGAGCTTAAATTGGTGTTGATGGTTTTTTGCCAAGATTCTATGGACAACTCTTGAACATTCCCTAATCCGAGAATACCAGCGTTCAATAATAGAATATCCAGTTTTCCGTAGGCCTCCAGAGCCGTTTCCACCAATTTTTTGTTATAGGATGGGTCCGTAATGTCGCCTGCCAGAAATACGGCATTGTCCAATTCTTCTTCCAAAGCCTTTCCCCTTTCTTGGTTTCTACCAGAAAGTACCAAGCTAGCTCCTTCGGCAGAAAGTCCTTTGGCAATGGATTTCCCCATTCCACTTGTTGCTCCGGTAACTATACAAACCTTGCCCTTTAGTTTCATATGTCTTCCAATATTTTCTTTAATACAATTTGAGCTGAGAAAACCCTGTTTTTGGCTTGCTCCACCACCAAAGATTGCCCACTGTCCAAAACAGCATCGTCCACAATCATATTTCTTCTTACCGGGAGGCAGTGCATAAATTTGGCATTGCCTAGTTTCTCTTTGGTGATGGTCCAATTTTTATCGGTACTCAACACTTTTCCATAATCCGAATAACTGCTCCAATTTTTTACGTAGACGAAATCGGCACCTTTCAACGCTTCATCTTGATTATACTCAATTGTACAACCCTTGGTTATCTCTGGATTGAGTTCATACCCTTTTGGATGGGTAATCACAAAATCAGCATCCTGCTTCTTCATCATCTGAATAAATGAATTGGCAACAGCATGTGGCAACGCTTTTGGGTGCGGAGCCCAAGAAAGCACGACTTTGGATCTCTTTTTGGCTTTATTCTCCTTCAAAGTGATGGCATCTGCCAAAGCCTGAAGCGGGTGACCCACCGAACTTTCCATATTTACCACGGGAATCGAAGCATACTTTGAAAATCCGTTGATGACTTCTTCGGCCTCATCTTTCTCCTTATCCTTTAATCCTGCAAACGCTCTAATGGCAACAATATCTGAATATTGGGAAACCACTTGCGCAGCTTCCTTAATGTGTTCCGAAGTGCCTTGGTCCATTACAGTGCCATCCCCGTATTCCAGCGCCCAACCTTCGTTTCCAAAATTCATGATCATTACTTCCATGCCAAGGCTCATGGCCGCTTTTTGTGTGCTCAAACGTGTTCTGAGGCTATTGTTGAAAAACAACAAGCAGATGGTTTTCCTTTTGCCCAAATCTTCAAACTGATACGGGTCTTTTTTTAGGTTGATTGCTTCGTCCACCCAATCGGGTAGGGATGCTATATCGTCAACTGTTAGATAATGCTTCATTTCAATGCTTTTTTGAGGGCTTCAAAGAATAGGTCTATATTACTTTTTGTGATGTTCAGGGCCGGTAAGAACCGCAACAAATGCTTGTTTTTGGCACTGCCGGTGAACATATGCTGCTCCACGATCATTTTTTTACGTAGGGCGGCAACTTCAAAATCGAACTCCAGTCCAATCATCAACCCTTTTCCTTTTATATTTTTGATTTCCGGTACTTCCGCAGCTTTTTCCTTGAAATAGGAGCCAAGTTCAGCAGCGTTTTTTATCAGGTTTTCATCTTCCAAAACCTCCAAAACTGCCAGAGATGCCGCACAGGCCAAATGGTTGCCACCAAAGGTGGTGCCCAAAAGGCCATACGATGGTTTAAAAGATTCATGAATCAAGATACCGCCAACAGGAAAGCCGTTCCCCATACCTTTGGCTATGGAAATAATGCCGGGTTGAATGCCGTGATGTTGAAAAGCAAAGAATTTACCGCTTCGTCCGTAGCCTGATTGTACTTCATCTGCAATAAGAACAACATTATTTTCCTTGCATTTTTTGGAGATAAACTGGAAGAATTCCGTGGTAGGTTCATCCAATCCGCCCACACCTTGGATGGCTTCCAAGATAACGGCGCAATAATCATCGCTTTTGATGGCCTTTTCAAAAGCATTAAAATCGTTCAATGCCAAAAAAGTAACCTCTTGTTGCTTGTTGATGGGGGCATTTATGCTCGGGTTGTCCGTGGCAGCGACCGCAGCAGATGTTCTCCCGTGAAAACTATTGGTAAATGCTATGATTTTGGCCTTTCCCGTGTGGAACGAGGCCAGTTTCAGAGCGTTTTCATTGGCTTCCGCTCCTGAATTGCACATAAAAAGGTCGTAATCTTCGCATCCGGACATTTTGCCCAATTTTTGGGCCAAGGCTGTTTGCAGCGGATTTTGGACGGAATTGCTGTAAAACGCCATCTTATCCAATTGTTCCTTAATTCGCTTCACATAGTGCGGATGGGTATGGCCAATGGAAATTACGGCATGTCCACCATAAAAATCCAGATATTTTTCCCCTTTGTCGTCCCAGACCTCAATACCCTTGGCCTTTACTGGGGTAACATCGTAAAGTGGATATACGTCGAATAGTTTCATATTTTTTCTTTTATCCTTCCCACGAAGGTGGGAATCGTATCAAATCGTTCTCAATTGTCCTTCGATTCCGTTCGATTTGACAGTTCGACCTGACATTTTTATCCTTTTCTGATTTGGCTTATTTTTTCAAATGAGGAAACAATTCCCCTGATCAAAGATGAACTTAATCCTTGGTGTTCCATCTCGTTCAAACCCTCAATGGTACATCCTTTTGGTGTGGTCACCCGATCAATTTCCTCTTCGGGATGACTGCCAGATTCGATTAATAAACTTGCGGCACCATTACAAGTATGCATAGCCAGTTCTTGGGCTTCCTTGGCATCAAAACCTAATTGAATGGCTCCTTGTGTCGTTGCTCGTATCAATCGCATCCAAAACGCGATTCCACTAGCACAGATAACCGTTGCAGCTTGCATTTGCTCTTCTGGAATTTCCATGGTGTGGCCCATGCGGTTAAAAATGGCCTTGGCCAAATCCACACGTTTTTTGCCTGGTCCATTGCTACAGATGCACGTCATGGATTTACCCACCGAAATGGCTGTATTGGGCATACTTCGGATAATATATTTATCTGGACCGATGACTTCCTCAATTTTTGAAATGCTGAAACCCGTAATGGTACTGATCACCACATGCTTTTCGGTGAGCAGGTCTTTGGTTTCTTCCAAAATGGATGCAAAATGCCCCGGTTGCACGGCAAAAACAAGGATGTCCGAATTTTTGACGGCTTCTTGGTTATCAGAAGTAACGGTTACATTTCCATATTTTTCAAAATCCTGAATGGATTTGGTGTTCCGTTTGGTCAGGTACATGGTAGTGGCTCCATTACTATGCAAAATTCCTTTTGCAATGGCCAGTCCCAAGTTACCTGCTCCTATGATGGCTATTTTCATAATTATCTTTCTTTATCATTTCCGTGTAGGCGGAAATCTAATTTTATTTAAGCCCTTCGACTACGCTCAGGGCACCTATTTAAAATACTCCTGCTTTTAATAACAAACCTTCAGTTTCAGGGAAACCGAACATTAGGTTCATATTCTGTACTGCCTGCCCCGATGCGCCCTTTATTAAATTATCAATGGCAGATGTAATCAAAAGCAGATCATCATGCTTGTGCAAATGGATGTGGCACTGGTTGGTGTTCACTACTTGTTTTAGGTGCAATTCTTCGTCAGAAATATGGGTGAAAGCAGCATCTTTATAAAAATCGTTGTACAACCGCTGAGCTTCTTCCAAAGTGCCACTATACTTGGTGTAGGCTGTTGCTAAAATTCCTCTGGTAAAGTTCCCTCGGTTGGGGAGAAAAAATATTTCCCCTATCGAATTACCAAAAGAAGCTAGACTCTCACCGATTTCTCCCAAATGTTGGTGTGTGAAAGGTTTGTACCAAGAAACGTTGTTGTTTCTCCAGCTAAAATGCGAAGTAGCGGACAGTCCAACACCTGCTCCGGTGCTTCCTGTTACGGCATTGATATGAACATCATCGTTCAACAAACCTGCTTTTGCCAAAGGCAACAGCGCCAATTGAATCGCAGTGGCAAAGCAACCGGGATTGGCAATGGCCTCTGCGGATTGAATGGCAGACTTGTTCAATTCGGGAAGTCCATAAATAAATCGTTGACCATTAAAAATAGCATCGGCTTGTAATCTGAAATCATTGCTGAGATCTATGATTTTTGTTGTTTCTGAAAACTTGTTCTCGTTCAAAAACGAGGTTGAATTACCGTGTCCCAAACAAAGAAAAACAACATCCACTTCTGGATTTACCTCACCTGAAAACTTCAATTCCGTCTGTCCCAACAAATCTTGATGGGCGGAAGTGATGGGCTTTCCTGCTCGCGTGGTGCTGAACACAAAATCGATTTCTGTCTGGGGGTGATTTAGCAAAAGCCTGATTAATTCCCCGCCGGTGTACCCAGAACCTCCTATGATTCCTACCTTGATCATGAATCTTGGTTTACGTGGTTTGCGATTTTCCCTGAGTTGGACAAAATTTTGATAAAACCTTTGGCTTCATCGGCGGTCCAACCTTTGTTCATTTCCCCATAGCTTCCAAAGGAGGCATTCATTAAATCGTGTTTGGAAGCAATTCCGTTCAATTCAAATCGGTACGGATGCAAGGTCACGAATACTTCACCAGAAACGTGTTTTTGGGTATCGGTCAAAAAGGCCTCTATGTTTCGCATTACCTCGTCCAAATAGTTTCCTTCGTGCAACAACATACCATAAAAATTGCCCATTTGCTCTTTTTGGTATTGTTGCCATTTGCTCAAGGTGTGTTTTTCCAACAAATGGTGTGCTTTTATAATAATCAATGGGGCAGCAGCTTCAAAACCGACCCTTCCTTTAATTCCGATAATGGTATCACCCACATGGATATCCCTACCAATGGCATATTTGGATGCAATGGCGGACAATTTTTCGATATTGGCCACAGGTGTGTCTTCTTTACCATCCAGCGCCACCAACTCACCTTTTTTAAAGGTCAATTTCAACTCTTTGGGCAATTCTTTCTCCAATTGGCTCGGGTAGGCACTCTCGGGCAAGGATAAATGCGAAGTCAAGGTTTCATCACCTCCAACGGAGGTTCCCCACAAGCCTCGGTTTACGGAATATTTGGCTTTTTCCCATGAGTAATCGATACCGTTCTGTTGCAGGTAGTTGATTTCTTCTTCCCTTGCCAATTTTTTATCCCTGATCGGTGTGATGATGTGGATTTCAGGCGCCAGGATTTGAAAGATCATATCAAATCTAACCTGGTCATTACCTGCTCCCGTACTTCCATGGGCGATGTATTTGGCACCAATTTTTTTGGCATGGTTTACTATTTCGATGGCCTGAACAATTCGTTCAGCACTCACGGAAAGTGGGTAAGTATTGTTTCTGAGTACGTTTCCGAAGATGAGGTATTTCACCACTTTGTCATAAAATGTGGAAACGGCATCGATGGAGGTGTATGAGGTAGCACCCAAAGCAAGGGCTTTTCCCTCAATCTCTTCGATTTCAGCTTTGCTAAAGCCTCCTGTGTTCACACTTACGGCATGCACTTCAAAACCCTCTTCCTGAGAGAGGTATTTGGCACAATACGAGGTATCCAATCCGCCACTATAGGCTATAACTAATTTTTCCATTTTTTGATTCTTTATATATTGTTGTCATATCGAGCGCAGTCGAGATGTATTTGTTTTCCCTACTGCTCGACCTGACAATTTATTTATCTTTCTTTTTAAGAAAAAGGCTTTCTTTTATGCTTTTGAGCCTTTTAAAAGCTTTTTTGTTGATTTTTTCGGGTTCTTGCTTTTGTGCTTTTGGATCGTGCAACATGCCGGTGCACAGGCACATCTTTCTATCGGTACGTGTGAGAATGTCAAAATTCTTACAGGTCTGACAGCCTTTCCAGAATTCGGGATCATCCGTAAGTTCGGAAAAGGTAACGGGTTTGTAGCCCAGCTCATAATTCATCTTCATTACGGCCAGTCCCGTGGTGATGCCAAAAATCTTGGCATCGGGAAATTTTTTTCGTGATAGATCAAAGACTGCTTTCTTGATTTTTTTGGCAAGTCCTTGGTTTCTATAATCTGGATGCACAATCAATCCGGAATTGGCCACAAAGTCTTTGTTTCCCCAGACTTCAATGTAGCA
Source organism: Flagellimonas halotolerans (assembly GCF_035818535.1). Classification (NCBI taxonomy): domain Bacteria; kingdom Pseudomonadati; phylum Bacteroidota; class Flavobacteriia; order Flavobacteriales; family Flavobacteriaceae; genus Flagellimonas; species Flagellimonas halotolerans. Next base: position 193,221 of record NZ_JAYKYV010000003.1, read on the forward strand.
GAAACCAGCAAACTTATCCCCGTCCAAAGCAATAATGGCATTGCCATTTTGGAGTCGTTTTATGATGTACTCGGGTGTACGTCTGGCGATACCCGTACCTCGAACCTTGGCCGATTCGGTAATGGTATCACTGATAATCTGTGCGTATTTAAAATGTGATTCGTTAGCAACAATAATTTCCATTGCAAGCGATTGTTCTGTAAAAATTTAAAAAATGTATTTGGAGATTTTGCGGAAATGGACTCACCTATTTCCAATAGTTATGTTGCACCCTTACGGGCGACGACGACGGGGAGTAAACGGACTGATGGGAGCAGTGATGCTCAAAGTAGATAATATGTACAGTTGTCCTTTCATTCTGGGGCTAATGTACAAATTAATTCGAATTGTGCTAAAGTTGTGGTTACTTTTTGAAGAAATATAACTTTTTCGGTCTGCCACCTATCATTTCGTAAATAAAAAAGCCAATTACCAAGATGTATTCAACGGCCAACAACCACAAATTCTCCTTGTAGTCGGGATTGGAATAGGCATAATAACTCAAAATGATGGTACAGGACCACACCAAAGGGAACCTGTAATCGGTAAAGATGGCAAAGCCTAACAAGAACACCACGTACCACGGATGAACGGTGCTGGAAAGGAAATAGTAACAGGCCAGTGCAAACATCATGGAGGTAATGACACTTTCCAGTTTTTGGTTTTTTCTTAAGAAAGCAAACAACAACACAATTACAATGATGGCCTTTGTAAGCATGGAGCCGTAGGCATCGATAAGTTCCCAAGGTTTGGCTTTGTAATAGGCAACGGCAATCTTTTTTACCACATTGTACATGCTGGCGTTGAACTCAAAATTGGAGAACCATAAACCGACTGTTTCCGCATAATTATCGATAAAAACAGGAGTGTAAAAGGGAAGTAGCAAGGCGGCACACCCCAATATTACCAGTGTATAAAAAACGGCACTCTTTTTAAATCCATAATATTTTATGAAGAGGGGCAAAAAGAGGATAGGCATCAATTTTACCATTATGGAAATGGCGTATACGGGTGTGGCCCACAACCACTTGTTTTTTGAAATGAGGTATAAGGCCCACATAAAAAAGAAGAGCATTACGCCTTCAAAATGTAGGTTACCTGTTAGTTCTATAATGACCAATGGATTCAAAAAATACCAAAACGCCATGTGGTTGGCCTTGTTGAGGTTTTGCAATAGCTTCCTTCCAAAATAAAGTACTCCCAAGTCTGCTGCGATTACTGTCAAACGCATGGCAACCATGGAACCCATCACACTTCCTCCCCCTAAAATTGATGCGAGTGCAAACAAAAATTGATTAACTGGCGGATAGTTGCTGTAATGCCTTGCGTTAAGATTGCTCATGCCTTCATGGAGCTCATTCATACTGGCAAAGATTACCGTACCCTGCTCCATAATTTGGTCGGGGGTGTACAAGTATGGATTGATACCGTTTTTGATGAGTTCGCCATCCCAAATAAAACGATAGAAGTCTTGGGAAAGATTGGGCTCGGCAATCAGGAACACCAACCGAAACAGAATTCCTATGACCAAGAGGAACTTAAAGTTCCATTTTTCGAATTGGATGAGTTTGTAACACAGAAAAAATAGTGCTCCAAAGAGCATGAACAACTTGACAAAGTCGGTACGCACCAAGTTGTAAGCGAAACTCCAGTAAAATAAAATACAGGTGACAGCAAATAATATCGGGTATCTGTGCAGTCGCCAATAAGATTGCATAGTGGTGGGTTATGCCTTGGAAGTTATGGATTTAAAGAATACAAAACCAAAACCTAGGAACAACATCAAGTGAAAAGGGAACAATCCGTAGTCGTTCAATGGTATGGCGCTGTACATTCCAAAAAGGAAATAAATCATCAGGGCAAATTCCAAAATCATGTTGGGCGACAATTTGTTGGTCAAATACTTATTGCCTTTCCAAGTATCCTTAATACTATTGATGTTGAATTTTGGGGTTCTTACAAATTCGCTGCGCTTGCCCAAATGTCCTTCCAAAACAGCTACGGTATTGTGCAATGAGAAGCCCAATGCCACGGAGAAGAAAGTAAAGAATAGTTTAATATAGTCCACAAAATTATCAAAACTACTGCCCTGAATACTCTTGTAGGTAAACCAGTAGCAGACAAACAAGATAATGGTGCTTAGGATGAAGAAGCTGGTTACTTCAAATACCCAACCTAAATGTCCGTAGGTATTTTTGATGTAGAGCATGGGAATGCTCAGCAAAGCCACGAGGAACACGCAAAGGAACATGGAGCTGTTCAACAAGTGCATTACCCCATGGAACTTGGTTTTGAAGGGTATGTTTTTGGCCGTAATGACGCTCCAAACCGTTTTTCTAAAATTTTCGGCCCCACCTTTGTTCCAGCGGAACTGTTGGGAGCGCGCTGCACTGATTACCACGGGAAGCTCGGCCGGCGTTTCCACATCTTCCAAATACTTGAACTTCCAGTTTTTCAATTGGGCGCGGTAGCTCAAATCCAAATCTTCGGTAAGGGTATCACCTTCCCAGTTACCAGCATCAAAAATGCACTCTTTTCTCCAAATACCTGCGGTACCGTTAAAGTTGATGAAGTGTCCTTTCGAATTTCTTCCTACTTGCTCTAGGGTAAAGTGGGCATCCAAAGCAAAGGCCTGGATGCGGGTAAGGGTAGAGTAATCTCGATTGATGTGTCCCCAACGGGTCTGCACCACACCGATTTCTTCATCCTTAAAATATGGAACGGTTTTTTTAAGCCAATCAGCCTCGGGAAGGAAGTCTGCGTCAAAAATGGCAATAAAATCACCTTTGGCTATTTCCAGTCCTTCTTTAAGGGCTCCTGCTTTAAAACCTTGTCTGTTTTCCCGTCTTATGTGTTGAATGTCCAATCCCTCTTTTTGAAGCTCTTCGATCCTTCGGGCGGTCTCATTGACGGAATCATCTGTGGAGTCGTCCAATACCTGGATTTCCAATTTACTCTTGGGATATTCTATTTTGGCGATGTTGTCCAACAAACGTTCCATTACATATTCCTCGTTATAAATTGGAAGTTGAATGGTTACGAATGGAATTTCCTTGGGGTCGAGCAGGTTGAATTTTGGGGCTTCTTCGTTTCGCTTTTTATAGCCGAGATAATTGACCAAAAGATTTAGTTGAGCTAGACTATAGAAGAAAATCAAAAGTAAGGCGAAACTATAAATAGCAATGATGATGTAAGCGATAGCGAGTCCCATTATTTTAAACTGTATTTAAAGATCCAACCCAATATTTTTATGCCCGCAAATATAGTACCTTTTACCGTACCTGATACTTTTGATACACCAATTCTTCGTTTGTAACGCACTGGTACTTCGATATATGACATTTTTTTTCGTAAAATTTTCAATTGCATTTCCACTGTCCAGCCATAAGTGGTGTCCTGCATTTTTAATTCTTTGAGCTTTTCATATTTTATCGCCCTAAAAGGTCCTAAATCCGTAAATTTTGACCTGAAAAACAATCGCATTAAGAATGTGGCCAATTGGTTCCCAAAAACCTGCTGTGGGGTCATGGAACCAGGTTCACGAAGTGATTTTTTTCGCGCTCCGACCACAAAATCAATGTCATTTTCCAAAATTGGGGCGACAATCTTATCCAATTCCTCTGGATAATCTGAATAGTCTCCGTCGATAAATACGATAATGTCGGGCGTTTTGGATCGCTCGGATATATAATTTAATCCTTTTAAACAGGCAAACCCATAGCCCTTGCGGTTTTCGGTGATTACGGTTGCTCCCGCTTTTTTAGCATTTGCCACGGTATCGTCCTGGGAACCATTGTCCACAACCACAATTTCAGATACGTGATCGGGGATTTCTGAAACTACTAAACCAATGGAATCTCCTTCATTGATTGCTGGGATAATGACTTTGATATCCGCCATTGGCTGGGAATAAATTTTAGTTAGTATTTAAGTGGCAAAACTAAAATTTTCATTGGATTCTCCTTTGAATTGTTTAAAAAGACTACAAAAAGGAAATTGTTTTGTAACTAGTAAAAAGTTAAAACCTTGTCCTTGTCGGTAGTCAGGTTTAATTGCAGTTACTTTAGTTTCCATCAAATTTTATGGGTCGTCCCCTCTCCAGTCTCCCCAAGGGGAGAAGTTTCCCTCCTTTGGAGAGCCTGTCCCGAACCTGTTTCGGGAGATTAAGGGAGGACCTGATACCGGATGACAAAGAATTTCATTCTTCTCTTTAAAACTATGGATTTCAAATTCATAGTGGTTTACTTTTTGTTCACAAGGGTCATTAAATCCACATCATTGCCCAATAGCACTTGATTGCTGTCAATTCTTCCTTCCAAAGGACCATTTTCCAATTTAAGGACGCCCCGCGGGCAGACTGCGGAACAGATACCACAACCTACACAACTGGACCGGACTATGTTTTCACCTTTTTGCGCATAAGCACGTACATCGATGCCCATTTCGCAATACGTGGAACAGTTGCCGCAAGAGATGCATTGTCCTCCGTTTGTGGTAATCCTGAATCGGGAGAACAATTTTTGCTGAAAACCTAGAATGGCGGCCATTGGACAACCAAACCTACACCAAACCCTGCTGCCAAAAATGGGGTAAAAGCCTGTTCCTATCACCCCGGAGAAAATACTGCCAATCAAAAAGGAGTACGATTTGCGAAGCGTTCCAGATTTGAAAAGGAAAACCTCCCCCTCACCACTAAAAAAGTGGAATCCGATCAATGCCATTATAATCACAAAATATCCGATGGCTCCGTATTGTGCATCTTTTTGAAGCTGGTCTCGTTTAAAAATCATAACCCAAGCAAAGACTAAGGTCAGCAAAACCCCTACGCCGATCAAAAAAGAGCTTTTCGTCAGCCAATAGTTGCTGGTGTCGGTTCCCAAATAGGAATAAATCACGGCGGTGGTCATCAAGGTTACAAAAACAACTACACTGTGCACCACCCAGCGTTCCACTTTCCAAGCAAATGTAGATTTGTCACTCAATTGCCTAAAAGAATCCCCAGCGGTTTCGGCCAATCCGCCACAGCCGCAGACCCAAGAACAATACCATCTTTTACCGTATTTATAAGTGAGAATTGGAGTGATAACGAAGATGGATAGGATGGCAAAAATCAACAAGGCAAAACCTATTTCACCAGAACTTAAAAACATTTTGATGCGGTACCCTTCAAAATTATAATAGTTGAGGGGCCAAATATTTTTCAAGTCAAAATAAGGGAGGCTTCCACCGTTCAAAACTTCATGTCCATTTAAACGGGCCATCAATTCTGGGATAATGAACGCGAAGGCAGTTTGAAAAAACATTACACTCCAAGTGCGCAGTCTCTCGTATCGGTTGTGACGGTATTTCCAAAGGAACTTTATGCCAAAAGCTAAAATGGCAACTGTGTAGAGGGTTCCGTAAACAAACCATTGACTGGCAGGATTACCGCTCAAAAATTTGCTAAGGGGGTCAAAAAGGGCAATGACTCCTTTGTTGTCTCCATCACTTACCAAACCCAGATATTCAGGATAAAAATAGAGCACAATGTAAAAACCTGTCAAGGCCAAACCAGCTACCCAACCCCATAAACCTCGACTGGAAATGGATTTGAACCAAACGCCATCGTTTTTAATTCCTGGGAGCTTGTTGGAGTAGGCGTCCCACGAAAACCAAATGGTTCCTAGTGCAATGGCTGAAAGCGATAGTGTTAACCACAAACTTTTGTTCGGAAAGTTTAGGTTGAAAACGGCCAATAACAGAATGCCCAATCCTGACAATCCCAAAAGGGTAGCGATTTTTTGGTTGATGCTCAAGCTTTTTGGTGGTTCCCCGGTCAGGGCCATACTTGGACTATGTGATTGATTGTTCATAGTTTGTTGTTCCTTTGTGCTGATAAACTTTTTATTAAAACGTAAACCAATCAACCCAATTGGAAGATGCGTTTTAGGTTTTTCTTTTTCAGTTTGATGGATTTTCCAAAATCGGTATTGTACTTCGACACAATTTGAGATTCAAAATTTTTATAAAATTCCGGATCAAAATTAGCATCTTCGAGATGCTCCATTACATAATCGACATTTCTTTTTTCGTTGAGCCAACGGTCAAACACTTCGTGCCGTAAACGGATACCAAAGGTGTTGATGCCCAAAAGTGTTTCGGAATCTCTATCAAAAGCTATGGTGATACAGATTTTTTCGTTGGGATGTCTCCAGTGAAAATGCACTTCCGATTCTTTTTTCTTTTTTTCAGGAAATACCCAACCGTAGGTTTGGTATTCGATATCCAGAAACTTGGCCGAGTTGAACCAGTGTCCGGGATTGTACTTCATTCGGTTCCCGCAGATGGTCTGGGCAAGGACTTCTCCCATCATCCGTCCTGTGTACCAAACGGCTTCAACGGGTCGGCGGTTGCCAATGGCTTCGTGCTGTTCGGCACAGTCTCCAATGGCATACACATCTTTTACGTTGGTTTCCAGATAACGATTTACTTTAACACCACGGTCGAGTTCAATCCCGGAATCGTGTAAAAAATCAATGTTAGGGGTAACTCCTGCGGTCAATCCAACTAGACTGCACTCGATTTCTTCCTTCGTTTCTTCAATCACAACAGATTTTACCCTCCCGTTTTCATCTGCAACAATTTCTTTGAGAGAGGCACCCAAACGCAGGTCGATATGATGTTCCCGAATATGCTCGTTGATCATTTCAGATTCACCTTGGGGAAGCACTCCGTTCCAAAAACTGGTTTCGCGTACCAAAAAAGTAACTGGAATATCACGTGTTCGAAGCATTTCGGCCAATTCAATGCCAATTAGGCCCCCTCCGACAATTACAGCGCGTTTACATACTTTATTGTTGGGGGCGTTTACTTCCAAAAGCTCCAAGTCTTGTTTGGAGTAAAGACCTTGGACCCCGTCCAACTCTTGACCGGGCCATCCAAATTTGTTGGGTTTGGAGCCTGTAGCAATGATTAGTTTATCGTAGTTGAGGTCTGGTGAACCATCAATCTGCAACTTTTTTTCTTGGGTATTGATCTCGGTGACGTATCCCTTCACCAAATCAACCCTGTTCTTCTTCCAAAAGTGGTTTTCGTAGGGTTGGGTATGTTCAAACTTCATGTGGCCCATGTACACATACATTAAGGCGGTCCTTGAAAAAAAATACTCGGATTCGGCGGAAACAATAGTGATTTTTTTGTCGGATAGTTTTCGGATGTGCCTTGCGGCAGTAACACCGGCTATTCCATTTCCAATAATAACAATGTGTTCCATGGGTTGGGTTTGATTGTATTTATGTGTCGAGTCTTACGGGAATAACTTAACAGTGAAATGAAATTTAATAAGAATTTGGCAGCTAAATGATGTTTTAAAATTATTATTTTAGAGGGTTTCACAATTCTTATGAAGAAGGTAGTTCTATTATGGGTCTTTATTTTTGCTTCTTGCAGTAGTGGCAAATTAGCCAAAGTCAACGGTGTCAGTTTTGTGTCGTCCCGGGAAGAAGTGGCGCAACACCACATAGATCCTGTCCTTAATGTCCAAGCTAATTATGCGGCCATTATGCCTTTTGGCTTTATTCGTGATTTAGATTCACCCGAATTGGTTTTTGACTCGGACCACCAATGGTATGGGGAGCGGAGGGAAGGAGCCAAACAGTATATTGAAAAAATGCATCAAAACGGGGTAAACGTGATGGTAAAGCCTCAAATCTGGATCCACAGGGGTGAATTTACAGGTAATATGAAGATGCCTACGGAGGAGGATTGGAAGAAACTCGAAGCATCATACGAAAAATTTATCTTGCTATATGCTGCATTGGCCGAAGAAACACAGAGTGATATTTTTTGCATAGGAACGGAGTTGAAAACCTTCGTAAACGAGCGACCTGAGTTTTGGACCAGCCTTATCCAAAAAGTAAAAAGGGTGTACCACGGTGAGCTTACCTATGCCGCCAACTGGGACGAGTATGCGAAAACTCCGTTTTGGTCGCAGTTGGATTATATTGGGGTGAACGCCTACTTTCCATTGTGTGAAAAGGAAAACCCTACCATTGAAACATTGACCGAGGGCTGGCAACCGTGGAAAGCCAAAATGCGGGAACTGGCTGCACAAGAGGATAAACCAATACTTTTTACGGAATTTGGGTACCGAAGCATGGACTTTACCGGCAAAAAACCTTGGTTGGTGGACCGAAACCAAATGGATGTAAATCTTAAGGCTCAAGCAGATGCTACACAGGTTATCTTTGATGAATTTTGGAACGAGGATTGGTTTGCCGGCGGCTTTGTTTGGAAGTGGTTTATGCAGCACGATCAGGTAGGGGGACATGAGGATAACCGGTTTACTCCCCAAAACAAACCTGCCGAATCTGTAATCAGAAGACAGTTTGCAAATGTAAAAGAATCCAGTCTTCAGGATCAATAAATTAATTTGTCCGAAATTTTGGGCTATTTCGTAACCGAGCTACGTGTTTTTTTTCCATATTTGCAACACATCCCACCCAAATACATACAGTAATGAAATCACGATTATCCCTTCTTTTTTGGGTTTGGGCCTGTACATTCATTTTTGGACAGGAAAGTACATACTACAAGGTGGTTGCAGAACAAGGAGACGGTATTTTTTCCCTGCTTCGCAAACAAGGATTGGACCCTGCCAAACACTACGGAGAATTTCTGGAACTCAATTCGGACAAGATAAAAAAAGGAAGCGCGCTAAAACTGGGTGAGGAATACAAAATTCCCTATGCCGATGATTCTTTTAAGAAGACCGGAGTAATGGTCGAAGCCATGGCAGATGCGGAAGAACCGATTTTTGATAAGGAACTTGGCCAAATGTCCCTTAAAAGTGATAAACTCAAAGATGCCGTTTATTATTTGATCACTGAAAACAGTACGGATAAGGACAAAAGTTTCGCAAAGGATGTTAGCCAACGCTTGGCGGCAGAGTTAATGGTGCATGGAGCACAGGTCTACATAATGGGGGAAGATGCTTCCCACAATGTGTTGAAAGATACTGCATCCGATGATAACCCAATGGGTAACTATATCAAAGAAATCAATAAGCGTTACTTGCAGAACACAGGTAAATATCAACGCGTGCTTATTATTCGTTCCAAAAATATTACGGAAAGTACCAACATGAGCGTGGCCGTTTATCATTACAACAAAAGCACCCAAGGGCAACGTTTTGCACAAAACCTTCAAAATGTGTTTAAGGAAAAAAGTATTTCCAGTAGATCTTCCAATGAAGCCAGCCTGATTTTCGAAGATTTGAATAGTTTGTATTTGGCAAGAAACATGCTGCCGGCCATTAGTTTACTTACTATTGAAAGTGGTTCCAATACATCGGCCAGCAAGATTTCCCTCAAACCCAACAAAAAAGAATTTGCAAACTTAATCAGTGATGGCATTATGAATGATTACGTTGATTTAGAATTTGAGAATTAACATGAAACCTTTTCAGTTTACTTTTTTACTTATCCTTTTGCTTCAAGGAGCAATATGGGCCCAAGAGGAATTCCCAAAAGTTGTTGCGCAAGAAGGAGATGGCATCTATTCACTTTTGCGGAGACATGGCGTGAGCCCAACAAAGCATTACAACAAGTTTGTGACGTTGAACGCAGAAGATTTGGGGGAGGATGAATCGTTGTTTATGGGACGTTCCTATGTATTGCCGGATACTTTGGCAACGAAGAAGGTGGAGGAGATTGATCACGGAATTACTTACCCCATTTTTGGAGATGATTTTAAAAAAGTTGATGCCGTAAGCAAACGCTTGGACAATACAGTCTATTATTTAATTTCAGGACACGGTGGGCCAGACCCGGGCGCTGTGGAAAAGTACCGTGGTAAATTAATTTCCGAAGATGAATACGCATACGATGTAACACTTAGATTGGCCCGAGAATTATTGTCACACGGCGCAGAAGTGCACATTATTGTGCAGGATGAAAATGATGGTATCAGGGATGAAAGGCTTCTTGAGCTGGATACGGACGAAACAGTGCTATCCAATAGCATTCCCCTAGATCAACTAGAACGTTTAAAACAGCGTAGCGAGGCGGTCAATAGGCTGTACCTGAAGAACTCGGGGAAATATCAACGCTTATTGGTTACCCATGTGGATAGTCGGGGCGAGGGTACCAATATTGATGTGTTCTTTTACCATCACGAAAAAAGCAAAAACGGTAAAAAACTGGCTGAGAGTATCCACCAGACCTTTTTGGGGAAGTACAAAAAATTTCAGCCCAATCGATTGTACAATGGCACTTTTATGGAACGTAGTAGTTTATACGTTGTAAAAAATACGCTTCCGGCCATGGCTTACATCGAGATAGGGAACATTAGGAGCAAAAAGGACCAGCGTAGGATTCTAAACCCAGATAACAGGCAGGCTTTGGCCAATTGGATTTCCGAAGGAATTCTATTGGATTATGAATCTTCCAAGACAGAAATTTCAAAATAACCCTTAACAACACCCACCCCCATTATAATGCCAAGTACTTTCACTAACATGGATTTCATCTGAAGCATTGGCCAAGGCCCCTGCGGTTTTATCGCATACCGCCAAAGGTTGGTTTTGGAGCAGCACATGGCCCTTTCCGTCATCAAAATATTCCTTATCACCGTAGTAGATGGCCGTTTTTCCCGTGAACATACACGGGCCATCTTCTGGCATGGGGTCTTTAATGGCGGCTATCTCAATGGATTCAATGTGGATGAGCTCGTCCGTTGGGTAGTGGTTGGGCGATAATACCCTGTACGACCTTCTGCCCCTGATTTCTATAGTGCCAAACCCGGCATCGGTCAAAACCTTTACGTAATCTTTTAATGGAATGCTTCCGCTGAGGCATTGCGCCCTTAATCTATCATCGTTTCGGAGTTCCTCGCTCATGCGTTGCTCACAAATGGGGTCGCTCATCACCAATCTTCCGTGTGGCTTTAATACGCGGTACATTTCGGAAACCGCTTTTTTCAAGTCTTCTATCTTAAAAATATTGAAGAGGCAGTTTTGTGCGGCCACGTCAATACTTTCATCTTCCACAGGTAGGTTTAAGGCATTCCCTTTTACCAAGTTTACATACTCACTGTTGAACCAATCGTTCTCGGCTTCAGCAATTTTAAAGTTTTTTCTAGAAGCTTCCAGCATTTCATCCACGGAATCCACTCCGGTAACCCCGCCTTTTTGTCTGGAAAAATAGGAGAATTGGAGCAGTTCCATTCCACCACCTACACCTACGTAAAGAATTTTGGGATTGTTTACCAAGTCCTGGGCAGATACAGTGCTGCCACAACCATAGTTCATTTCTTGCATGATTTTGGGTATGGAAAGCCCTGGGAATTGCCATATTGGGTTTGTGGTGCAGCATAGCCCTACATCTGGAGTTAGGGCTGCTTCTTTATACAGGTCTTGGGTCGCTTCTAAATAGCTCATAGTTCTTTGATTAATTCTTTAAACAGCTTGATCATTTTTGGCTCCGTTTGTCCGGCAATTTCCAAAATCTCCTGAACATCAACCGGTTTCAGGTTATCTGGATCACATTCATCTGTTAAAACGGAAACCGCTACAATAGGTAGTCGTAAATGATTGGCCACAATTACTTCGGGAACGGTGCTCATACCTACGGCATCGGCTCCCATAATTTTGAGCATTCGGTATTCAGCCTTGGTTTCCAGTTGCGGGCCTACTACCGAAGCGTACACCCCTTTTTGCAGGGAAATATTTTCCCGGGATGCTATGGTTTCAATTTTTTTGCGCATTTCCACATCGTAGGGTTCGCTCATATCCACAAATCGGTTGCCAAATTCAGATACATTTTTGAACGCCAAGGGAGAACCTCCTTGCAGATTGATATGGTCTTCGATCAACATAATATCCCCTTTTTTAAAGTCGAGGTTGATGGCTCCCGCGGCATTGGACACAAAGAGATTTTTTATGCCTAACTGATGCATCACCCTAATGGGATAGGTGATATCCAAGAAATCGTAGCCTTCGTATAAATGGAAGCGCCCCTGCATTACCACTGCTTTTTTGCCCTCTATGGTTCCGTAGATCAGTTTGCCTGTGTGGAACTCAACCGTTGCCAAAGGAAAATAGGGTATGTGGTTGTAATGGGCTTCGATGGGATCTTCAATGCTATCTATGAGCTGTCCTAGACCGGTTCCCAGTACAATGCCTATTTCCGGGGTCTCGAACCCTCGTTTTTTTAAGTATTCAACCGATTCGTCAACTTGTTTTAGTGTCATTCGCTTATATGTTTTAAAAATGGCTCAAAGGCCTCAATATCTTTAATGTCTTCGTAGTGATCAACGTCATTTTTTTCGTCCAAAAGGGCGATTTTTTCTGATTTTAAATCCGATAGGGTATCGGAAAGAACGGTATCTGTGCCCCAAGCTTTGTTTTGGAACAGTTCAACCTTTAAATATTTCATTCCCAAAAGATAATATCCGCCATCTTCGGCAGGCCCCACAACATAGTTGTGACCTTTAAATTTTGAGAAAGCCTCTTCCAAATCGGACTGGTTTAGGTGGAACATGTCGCTTCCAATAACAATGATGTTTTCAAAACCGGCACGGAACCCTTCCCTAAAGGCGTTCATCATGCGTTCACCCAAATCTTTTCCTTTCTGAAGCTTTTTTTGGTACAGCTTGTTGTCCCAAATGTCATCTTCCCAAATACTTTCGGAATAATACACCCATTTTTTAACTTTCAAATCCTTGGTAAACGATACGGTTTTGTCCAACAAAAACTTGTAAATATCCAAAGCCACTTTGTCGCCTACCTTGGTCGCCAAGCGGGTCTTACATTTACCAAGTTCGGGGTTTCGGGTCAGGATTAAAAGTAGGTTTTTGCTCAACTTATTTAGATTTAGTTGGGGTTTGCAAAACGCTGTTTAAAGATAGGTAGATTTTTGGTTTCATTCCTTTCATGAAAAGGGGAATTATTTTTTTGAATATAACGGTGATTGTCCTTCAAAATGGTATATGAAGCATGTAAAGCGGGAGATATAATTTGTTTATCTTGAAAAAGAATTTTAACCCAAGGTGATGTTAAGACTAATTATTAGCTGTATAGTGGTGGTTGCACTTGTCTCTTGCAAGGATAAAAGGGAAGAAGTGGCAAATCAAACGGAAAAAAAATCATGGTACAAGGAGGAATATCGTCCGCAATTCCACTTTTCACCAAAGGAAAAATGGATGAACGACCCCAATGGTTTGGTCTTTAACCAAGGGGTTTACCATCTTTTTTACCAATATTACCCAGAGGATATTGTTTGGGGGCCCATGCATTGGGGACACGCGGTAAGTGAGGACTTGGTACATTGGAAGCACAAGCCCATTGCGCTTTACCCGGATGAACACGGCTATATTTTTTCTGGAAGTGCAGTTGTGGACAAGAAAAACACATCGGGTTTTGGAGAAAATGGGGAAGCTCCTTTGGTAGCCATATTTACATACCATTCCAAGGAAGGAGAAGAGGCTGGTAGAATGGATTTTCAAACACAGGGTATTGCTTATAGTTTGGACAATGGGGATACTTGGAATAAATATGAAGGCAATCCTATAATACCAAATGATGGCATTAAAGATTTTAGGGACCCCAAAGTATTTTGGCACGAGCCGTCACAAAGTTGGATTTTGACCTTGGTTGCCGGTGATCATGCCAAATTTTATACATCTAAGAACTTAAAGGATTGGGACTATTTGAGCGATTTTGGTAAATCGCAGGGGGCTCATGGCGGGGTATGGGAATGTCCTGATCTTTTTCCATTGCAAGTAGATGGTTCCGAGAAAGAAAAGTGGGTGCTGATCATAAGTATAAACCCCGGAGCGCCCAATGGCGGTAGTGGAACCCAATATTTTGTTGGGGATTTTGATGGTAAGGTCTTTACTTCCGATCAAAAAGAGCCTAAATGGTTGGACCATGGCACGGATAATTATGCAGGGGTAACTTATAACAATGTTCCAGAAAACAGTCGATTTTTTATTGGTTGGATGAGCAACTGGAACTATGCCCAGGACACACCGACCAAAAAATGGCGAAGCGCAATGACGGTACCCCGAAAATTGTCGTTGCACAAAGTTGCGGAGGATTACTTTTTGGCCAATTACCCAATTGACAAAATAAGTGATTTGACCAATTCAACATTGGTCAATGAGGTTGGGGTAGCGGCCAATACATCGGATACCTTGCAGGTAGAAGGGCTCAATCAATCAGAGATTCGGTTTAGGACGGCCGCTAAAAAGTTCAAGCTATTATTTAAAAACGAATTGGATGAGGTACTTGTATTGAGCATGGATTCCGAGAACCGGATTTTTTCGGTAGATAGGGCCTTATCGGGTAAGGTTGATTTTCAGGAAGATTTTGGAGCCAAAAAGCATGTAGCACCTTTAAATGGTATAGCGGGAGATGTAAAAGAGTTCAAAATATTAATGGATTGGTCGTCCATGGAATTGTTTGTGGACAAGGGGATGCTTGCCATGACTGAACAAATATTTCCAACAAGCCCTTACAATACCTTAATTGTTGTAAATGAGGATAAACAGGCTCCCATTGCAATTGAATCCATAAAGAAGATGGAATCGATTTGGTAAGGATAAACGATATTGGTTCCTTTACAAGGAAATAGTATATGTCCAGCTCTAGTTATCGTAAGGGATGTGAGCAACTTAAAAGAACGAGTAAAACTGGAATTTGGCACTCCTTTCAAGAATGGAATAGAAAAAAGGGGCGCCTGAATAGGAGCCCCATGAAGACACATTACTAACTATACTGGGTATTTTGATTGATGTGCTAGTGTTTATATAGCTAACTAATGTAAAGGTAGATACTGCTTAAAAGAGAGTAGACGGATAGTGCAATTACAGCGTACCAAAAAAGGTATCCTAGCTTTGCTTCTATAGTGTTCATTTTTCTGAGTGTTTATTTAGTTGAGTTAAAACTACACTCCTAAATTATCTAAAACACAACCAACTGCAACCCATATTTTTATTGGTTGCAGTAATTAAGACATAATTGGTCGCAAAACTTATGTAAATGGAAAAAGTGTTCCTTGTGGGACAGGAATGAGCTAGCAAATAAGGTTTTATTTTCTGAAATTCAGTTGTTTACGACTTTATGGAAAGTGGGGGAAGCAAAAGTTTTGGGAAGGATATTCGTTTTTGGAAGTACAAATATCCTTCCACAAAAGGATTATAATTATAGTAATTAAACTAAAGGAGAACCTTTAAGTCTTTTTTCTATTTTACGCTTCTTAGCTGTAATGTTCTTCATGGTTTCCATTAATTTGGAATCCTTGGTTTTTTTGTAGATCTCGTTAATGGAAAGAATTAAGCTCTTTGCTTCCCTTGAGGCCTTAACCCTATCGCTGGTGGACATATGGCTCATGGGCCTTTTTTCAAACTCTTCCGCCTTTTCTAGTAACTCGTGGGTCATTTTTTGTTTTTAAAATTATTCGTAATCGGCTAAATATAAGAGTTAGTTTGATATTTTTTGCCTATGGAACCATTTGATTTTCATATTTATGAAAAGATTAAGAAGTTGAATCCAATAAGTCCTATTGAAATCTAAAAAAATAACGGAATTGGGTTAATCTCACTTCTATCCGTTTGATAATCTGTCCATCCTCTAATTGTAAGTTAAATTTGGGACAAGGTGTTTTGTGCTATTTTCAATGTTAAATTAATGTAATTTAAACGTAAAGTACGTATTATTTGAGCTATTTTTGTATGAAAACGAGGCTTGAAGATTATCTGGAAAAAAGTATCGGGCAAAAGTAAATTGAACCATCTGCATATTGTTAATTTGGAATATGCTGTACGGTTACAAGTTGTAAGAATCCTTATCAATGAGGCAGAACACCTTATGGATTATCTTTCCTTGGTCGTAATTGAGGTCAACTCATCCAGTGGGCATGTTTCCGTACACGAAGAAACTCCGGAGCCTCTTTTTTCCAAAATTGCCGATAACTTTGTGCAGCCCGAAACCCACAAAGCTTCTAGAGTATCGCCATCCTTGGAGGCAACAATAAATCTTTAAGATCATTTGAGTCAATCTAAAAATGGATTGAGTAAATTGGATTGTAGCTATGTAGGTATATTTGATTCTATAAGTTACCCAATATGGCAATCATAGGAAATATTATAAAGGGCGTTATCGAAGCACGAGATGCTCTCAGCAAGGCAACAAGCCCAGTCGAGGAGCAGAAAAAAGTCCTTATAGAATTATTGGGCCAGGCGAAGGATACCCAGTTTGGCAAGCAATATGATTTTGCTACCATATTAAAATCCGATGACCCCCAAAAGACTTTTGCAGAAGCTGTACCCTATCACGATTATAACAAGATCACCGATGAATGGTGGAACAAGACCATTGAGGGCAAACCTGACATTACCTGGCCGGGGAGTCCTGATTTTTTTGCACTATCATCCGGTACTACGGGAAAAAACCCAAAAAGAATACCGGTTACCAAAGATATGTTGGATTCCATTACCCGCGCAGGCAGGCACCAGGTGTTTGCCATGAGCAATTTTGATATGCCCGCTGATTTTTTTGAGAAGGAAATTATGATGTTGGGGAGTTCCACCAATCTACAGGAGCGCGGCGGTAAAAAGGAGGGTGAAATTAGCGGAATAAGTGCCAGTAACATTCCATTTTGGTTTAAAAAATACTATAAACCTGGAGATGAAATCGCCAAAATAGACGATTGGGACGAGCGTGTCCTTTCCATAGCAAAAAATGCCAAAAATTGGGATATTGGAGCACTTAGTGGAATCCCTTCATGGATGGAGCTAATGCTCAAAAAGGTTATAGATTATCATAATGTGGACAATATTCACGAGATATGGCCCAACTTGCAGGCCTACACCTCCGGAGGGGTTGCCTTTGATCCCTACGAGAAAAGTTTTAATGCCTTGTTGGACCATCCCATACAAATTATTGATACCTATTTGGCTTCCGAAGGATTCTTTGCCTGCCAAAATCGTCCAGGGACATCGGCGATGAAACTCATAACAGATAATGGTATCTATTTTGAGTTTGTGCCCTTTGAACCGGAATATGTGAATCAGGATGGTTCGTTGACCGATAATGCTCCGTCCATAACCTTAGAGGATGTTGAAAAGGATAAAGACTATGTTCTGATTATATCCACCGTATCTGGAGCGTGGCGTTATATTATTGGAGATACCATCGCTTTTACCGATGTGAAACGTGCTGAAATAAAAATTACGGGGCGTACCAAGTTTTTTTTGAACACCGTAGGCTCTCAACTTTCCTTGAACAAACTGAACGATGCCGTTAAACATTTGGAAAAGGAACTGAACATAAAAGTTCCCGAATACACACTTTGTGCCAAACGTTTTGATGATGGCTTCTACCACTCCTGGTATTTGGGGTCCGATAAAAGTTTGGATGAAGAAAAAACAGCAACTGTTCTGGATAACTACCTAAAAGAGGCCAATAAAAACTATAAAGTGGCCCGAAGCAAGGCTTTGGAAGGTGTAAAAGTAAATTTTGTGCCCCAACAAATATTTACCGATTGGAACGGGGCCAACAAGAAAAAGGGCGGTCAGGTAAAAATGGAACGGGTAATGGGCGAGGATCGCTTTAAGGAATGGGAGGATTTTATATCCAAACAATCATAAGAGGTTGTTTTTAATGGAGTCTTGCTCCTTTACCATTTCCATAATTTCATCAGGAGAGAGGTAATATTGCTTTATCCTTGTTTTGTAGGTTTCATCAATTTGGGAATGGTTGAGAATAAACCGTTTGGTCTTCAAAATATATTCGGACATACCCCGAGATACCGCAAACGAATCCGCAGCACGTTCCGCTTTTTTTACAAATTCCTTCAAGAGCACATAGCGAATTCCAAAACCAATAAGGTTAAGGTTGCCCCGCTCTTGGTAGTCCATAACATGGCCGAGTTCGTGGCCTATCCATCCAATTAAAACATCTTTGGGAACATCTGCCGTTTTAAATTCTTCCCCGGATATTTTAAACTTTTCACTGATCAAAATTACATAGCTGCGCTTGTTTTTGGATTTAAGAAGGCCGCTCCATGTGGGTTGGGCTTGCATCACCGATTTTTTAATGTTTTTTTTAAACTTGAACTCAATGGGAATGCCTTTAAGTTCTGGAAAATACTGCAAGGCAATTTTAACCTCTTGTTTTATTCTGTCCGGAATTGTGTTTTTGGGTTCTTTCAAAATAACGATAACTAAAAATACGGCTATGAGTAGTAGAAAAAGTAGCTTTAGTTTTCTTTTCAAGATTAAAGGGTTAAAAAAAACAGGTCTAAAAAGTATTGACACGGCGTTCTGAACCTGCCTTCCGATAGGCGGGTTTATTTCAGAATCCCACTATATTGATAAACAAATCATTATAAGGGCCCGAAACAAGTTTAGGTTGACAAAAATCGACTTTATAGAACTATTTTCGATTTGATTTTACTTTATTTAGAACTGATATCGGAGTCCAAGTGCAATATCCAAGTCGAGATCATCGGAATAATTGTCGTTAAAACCTAGTTCCGGTCTCATGTCCAGCGAAATGAGCAATGGAATATCAAAATCGTATTCAATACCAATATCACCGGCGACAAGGGCAAAAACGCCATCGTTCTCACCTGTATCAAAAGACCCTACACCTCCACCGGCACCAACATACCAATGAAATCCTCCGTCTATGGGCATTACCCATTGGTAAAGACCTGCCAATTTAAATGCATCAACATTGTTTGAATCCCTCCAACCCAGATCAAACTCCAATCTGTTGTTTTCCTTGAGATAGCGTTGATAGGAGATTTCCCCTCCAAATCCGTCGTTATCGCCCACTCTTATACCCAATGCGTTTTTTGATGTGCTCTGGGCACTTACGGTTGTTGCTCCAATTAAAAATAGTATTGAAAATAGATTCTTCACGATTGTTTTCTTTTGAAGCAAAGATAGTTTTGTACTGGGGTTGACTTATCTCTATTGAATTAATGATTGATGCAAATAAGAATTGAGATGGGCTTATAACAGCGGTTTGAAGAATTTGAACAATCCTTCCAAAAATCTGAACCAAATGGTCCTGCTCTGAAAGCGCTCCAAAGTAACGGGTTCCGACTTTTCACATATTTTTTGAAACTCCTCGGTCATTTCGGTGTTAATTTCCTTGTTGTAAATAAGGATATTGGTCTCGTAGTTAAGTTCAAAGCTTCGGATATCAAAATTTCCAGAGCCGATGGACACCAAATCATCGTCGACAATCATTATTTTGCTATGCGAGAAATCTTCTCGAAGGTATATTTTAACACCAACCTGAAGCAATTCTTCAAAATGGGAGAACATGGCAAACTTAGCTGCTTTGGAGTCGGATTTTTTGGGCACCAAAAGGGAGATATTTACACCCTCCATTGCGGTAATTTTTAAACTTTGTAAAAAAGCCTCCCCAGGCACAAAATAGGGATTTGCTATGCAAATGGAATTTTTTGCCTGGTTCATCATGCCAATATATTGTTGCATAATGGTCGGATGCTTGGAATCTGGCCCCCCTGCCACCACTTGTGCACGAACATCGCCCGCCGTTTGTTGCTCGGATAGGTAGTCTGCGATATGGAAATCCTCTTTGTTGCTTGCAAAAAAGTAATCCTTCAGGAAAATCAGATGTATATCGTTTACAATGGGCCCTTCGAGTTTTAAGTGGGTATCTTTCCATTTGCCCAATTCGTTTTCTCGTTTAATGTATTTATCGGAAACATTGACACCACCTGTAAAAGCCACTTTGTTATCTATGATCACAATTTTTCGATGGTTCCTAAAATTGAGCGAGAACAGTAGGTTTTTAAGTCGAATCGGCATTATGGGATAAATCTTTACCCCAACATCCTGAAACTTTTTCCTGGGGCGCCCCCTTAATTGGTAGCTGCCCAAGGAATCGTAAATAATTCTAACTTCTACACCTTCTTTGATTTTTCTTTCAAAAAGTTCCAACATTTTATCCAAAAGGGTACCTCTTTCCAAAATATAGTACTGTACATGGATAAAGTTTTTGGCTTCTTCCATGGCTTTGAAAAGCACATTGAAGGTTTCCTCGCCATCTTGAAGAGGTATTATTTTGTTCCCTGTTTTTGCAGTGGTGTTGGAGTTGGCTTTTATTAATCGGTTGAGTCTTTCTTTTCGAATATCTGCATCAAAATGGGTCAGGAATTTTTCTTGGGCAGAAATTTTAGGGGGAGTGTATCTGTTTCTTTTTTCAAATTCTTTTGTGTTGAAGAATTTAAACTTTCTGCGATTCATCCCAAACAGATAGTAGAGAACTGCTCCCAAAATGGGCAAAGTTATAATGGCAAGTGCCCAGCTTATGGAGCGCGACGGCCTTCTTCCGTGATAAATTATGGCCCCAATGGCCCAAACGGAGGTCAGAACATATAGGATGGTAAGGACGGTCTTCAAAAAAAATGGTGGTGTTTATTTGTCCTAAGGTATAAACGAATATTGGTTTATCAACATTTTGGGGAGATAATTAGGGGGGAGGGCAATAAAAAACTCTGGCAATTTTTTGCCAGAGTTATGTGGTATAATGTGAAAATTAATGTGGACTGTCGTCTGTGGCATCTTCTACTTCATCTACCACGTCATCGGCAGCATCCTCAATGTCGTCCCCAACATCTTCTGCGGCATCTTCCACATCATCGGCAGCATCCTCCACTCCGTCTTTCACATCTTCAATGGCCTCTTCGGCTTTATCTTCTTTTGTTTCTCTGCAACTGGTTATACTCAAGGTAAGTGCCATTGCAATTAGCATTGTAAATAAACTTATTGACTTTCTCATGGGTTCTCGATTTTAGTTTAATGATTTTTAATTAGTGTGTGTTTCTACAACTTTTTTCTTCCTGTTATCAACGAAATAATAAATAGTACAATAAATATGAAGAAAAGAATTTTAGCTATACTTGCCGCTCCTGCTGCAATTCCACCAAATCCGAATATACCGGCTATAATGGCCAATATGATAAAGATGACCGTCCAACGTAACATAATAGTAGTGTTTTTTGTTAATGTCTGATTGATTGTTAATCAGTACATTACAAATGTAGCTTGCTTTTGGTCAGAAGCTTGCCGTTTTTCATGTTAATGTTGACTCAAAAGAAGCATTTCACGTTTTTTTGGCATGAAAATCTTCTTTTTAGAAGGTTGTGGATTTGTTTTTAATGTTGCAGTCCAACAAACAATGGCCCCAATTGGGTGTTTGAGCTTAAATTCTTTAGAAAAAATTCGTTGGATAGGCGTTTGGCCTTCAACTTTACCTTTTTGGGATTTTGGATAATTTCTTCCAATCTTTTTGCGTCGGAATCTGTGCTAAGCCAATCGGAGGCCTGTTCTTTGGGAAGAATAACAGGGGCGCGGTTGCTAATGTTGTGGTAGCTGGAAACGAATGGGTCCGTTTTGCCCACCGTTAACGCAGCACACAAAAAACCATCGTTTAACCTGTTGTAGGTGCCTGCCAAGAAAAAGGGTTTTTCAGTTGCCCGGTAAATATAGTAGCTACATGTATTGCCATTTTCCAAAAGATGGGTGTAAAAGCCTGTTGCAATAATCAAGCAGCGTCTCTTTTTATAAGATTCTTGCATCCAGCCAATGCTTTGCAGCTCATCCATCTGCACGTTCAATGTATTGGTCTTGTCCTGAAATATTTGCCAGTCTTCTTTAAAGTCTTGGGGCATAAGTCCCCAAATGGCAAACAATATTTTATTTGGGTTTTCCATGGTCACCACACTTAAGTTGGTCTCATGAAAGCCATTGATAATAGGGTTTGGCAGGTATAAATTTGGATATCTGAACGGGATTCCAAACTCTTTTTCTATCTCTTCTCTCCCTGCTTCATTTGAAAGTTTGTAAATCATAATTATCTGGAATCTTATCTCCAAATAAGCATGAAGTTGGCAAAAAGGTTGACTCAAACCAATTATATTGTAATGCTTTCCATAAATTTTATCAAAAATGCACAACAGGTTAAAACTATTTTAAAGGTAAAGGTGTATAGTTGTACAAACCGCCACAAAGCCTATCTTTATGGGATTAAGACCTAATTTGAAATAAACAGCAGTATAATATCCCAATGATAAAAATCAATGTTGACGCTCAAGATACCGCCGAATCGGTGGGGCAAATAAAAAATGTGATTGGTGGGGAAATAGAGGAAAGATGGGGGCAGTACACTTTGAGTGTTTCCAACAATAAGGCAAAGGGGAGTATCCGTTTTATCACCTTCGATTGGGGGGTAAGTTTATTGGAACTGGACATTACTTTTTTTGATGAAGTATTGATTGAGGTTGACACTTCAAATTTTAACCCCATCAATTTTTACTATTGTCTGGAAGGGTATTGCGGACATAAATTCGGGTACCAGCCGGAAGGTAAGATCAAGATCATGGAGCAATTCCAATCCGTTATCCTTACCAATCGTGATGGCGGGATTACGGACAGGTATTTTCCCAAGGACGTGAAGGTTTCCCAGACCGTGATACAGGTGCGTAGAAAGCCCTTTTTGCGCAAAAGGCTTAACCAGGGAGAGGAACTCAATAAACAGTTGTACAAAGTATTTTTGGACACCGACCAAGAGAAAGTGTTTGCTTACTACGGTTCTTACAATTTGAAAATAGCCGAGGTTATGTCTGCCATGAAAAAGATCAAGGCAAAGGGAATGATCCGTATTATGATGATCGAGGGCTATGTCTATCAAATATTATCCATGCACATGATGCAGCATAACAAAGAGGTGATGAACAAAAGGCCTCAAACCAGCTTATTGAAAAGGGAGCTGAAAACGATTCGCAGCTATGCAAAAAAAATAGAGAAGAACATCGCCAAGGACTTTTCGTTGGAAGATATTTCTGCCGAAACAGGCCTTACCCAAGCAAAGCTCCAAGAAGGGTTTAAGTTGTTGTACAATAAAACGGTAACGGAATATATAAGGCATGCAAGGCTGGAACTGGCCCGCGATTACATTACAACAACCGAAATGAACATTTCCGAGGTGGTATACTCCATTGGATTTACCAGCAGGAGTTATTTTTCCAAGATTTTCAAGGAACGATACGGTTTGAGCCCCAGTGAATTCAAGAACAGTAAAAAGGACGCACAGGTAGCGGATTAAAGGGTCTTGATCCGATTAAAGTTACTTTGGTCGCATAAAACAAAAAAACCCGGCAAATTTGCCGGGTTTTTTGTGGTACCTCCAGGAATCGAACCAGGGACACACGGATTTTCAGTCCGTTGCTCTACCAACTGAGCTAAGGTACCATGCTGTATTAAGCGGGTGCAAATATAATTTCAAAATTAGGATATACAAACAAAAACCCGAAAAAAAGGCCCTGATTTTTTCCAATTACCGATCTTTGCTGTATGAATCTGGTTATCGACATAGGCAATACCCTAATCAAATACGCTGTTTTTGAGAATAGAAGGATAATATACAACCATAGCTTTGAATCTGGCCTGTTCCTGTCAAAAATTAAAGAGCTGTTCGAGAAGTATCCGCGAATCAACAACGCCATACTTTCATCCGTAGGCAAATTGGACCGAAAGGAAAGGGATGTCGTGGCTCTTTTTTGTAAGGTACACGTGCTCACAAGTGAGTCCAAAGTCCCTTTTAAAAACAGTTATGCCACCCCAAACACCTTGG
The DNA here is from genome assembly GCF_035818535.1 of Flagellimonas halotolerans. Lineage (NCBI taxonomy): Bacteria > Pseudomonadati > Bacteroidota > Flavobacteriia > Flavobacteriales > Flavobacteriaceae > Flagellimonas > Flagellimonas halotolerans. The sequence goes on from NZ_JAYKYV010000003.1 coordinate 216,913, forward strand.
GAGTGGACAGGTTGGCCTTGGCCACAGCGGCATTTTACCAAAATCCGCGCGGAAATACCTTGGTAATAGACGCTGGCACTTGTATTACCTACGATATGGTAAACAATGCGGGAGAATATGTAGGTGGGGCCATATCCCCGGGCGTTAGGATGAGGTACAATGCCATGCACAACCAAACGGCAGGGCTTCCTTTGCTTGGCCCTAGCGATTTGTTGGACTTTATTGGCAACTCTACGGAATCGTGCATGCATAGCGGTGTGATTAACGGTGTAACGCAAGAAGTGGACGGGGTAATTCGCCAATATCAATCTCGTTTTCAAGATTTAACAGTTATTTTAACAGGTGGAGACTCCCATTTTTTTGCCAAAAGGCTAAAAAACACCATATTTGCGAACTCCAAATTTCTCTTGGAGGGGCTAAATTGCCTGCTGGAATACAATACAAACTGAATGATTAAAAAAATTCTGATCGCTTTTTTCTGCGTGACTGCCCATGGCTTGTTCGCACAAAATGGAACTATTTCGCCATATTCTTATTTCGGAATCGGCGACCATCGGGACAACGGGTCCGTGGACAACCAAATGATGGGCGGCATAAGTATGTATGGGGACAGCATCCATATTAATCTATCCAATCCGGCAGCATACTCCAAGCTTAGGTTAACTGCATATACAGCGGGGTTGTCCCATAAAGAATACCGACTTAAGAACTGGACGGAAGAGCAAAATACATCAGTGACCAATCTGGATTACCTTTCCATTGGTTTTCCTTTGGCAAAAAATGTAGGTTTTGGTTTTGGCCTAATGCCTTATTCCTCTGTTGGCTACAGTTTAAACTCCTCCTCCGAAAACAGCCAAGGTGCGGAAGTGGCCAATTTTTTTACGGGAGAAGGAGGGCTTAACAGATTATATGCCTCCATTGGGTTTGAGCCCATAAAAAATCTTAGTTTGGGAGTTACTGCCAACTTCAATTTTGGAACTTTGGAATACGAAAGAATCCAGAGTGTTGAAGGGGTGCAGTTCGGAACTTTGGACAATCGTGAATCAAAAATAAATGGTTACGATTTTAAATATGCCTTAAACTATACGCCTAACATAAAAGATAAATACACACTTTACACCTCGGTTTTGGTAAATACCCAAGGCAATCTGGTATCAAAAAACACACAAACACTTGGGTCCTTTTCACTTTCAAACGGAAACAATGTAGAGGTAGTGGATGTAAACCTAGATGCCTCCAACCTGCGGAACACCGAGTTGAAGATACCTACACGAACAACGGTTGGCCTTGGTTTTGGGGAGGACAAAAAATGGTTTTTGGGAGCGGAGTACAGTTTTCAGCAAATGAGCGATTTTGACAATACGTTCCTGGGTTTGGACAACGTAACATATAACGATGCCAGCACCTACGCCTTTGGAGGGTATTGGGTGCCCGATTACCGTTCGCTTTCCGGTTACTTTAAGCGGGTCACCTATCGTGCCGGATTACGGTACGATGTAAGTGGTATGACGGTGAACAACAAAGAAATAAACAACTTTGGCATAACTTTTGGATTAGGATTACCCGTAGGGGCAAACTTTTCCAATCTCAATGTAGGATTTGAATTGGGAAGACGTGGAACTACCGATCAAAACTTAATTGAAGAGAGTTATTTCAAAATCAATATAGGCTTATCGTTAAACGATAGATGGTTTCAGCAGAGAAAAATAAATTGATAGGCCTTTTTTTTAAAAATTTGATAAATAACCACCTATAGAAGGTCCTCTAAGAGGATTTTTTAATGAAAATTTGTACTTTAACACCTTTAAAACTAGTAAGATGAAAAAGAGACACTACTTAACAATGATAATGGTCACCATGTTGACGGGATTAAGTATGGCACAAGCACAGAACCCCGAGTGCATGACCAATCTATCGATTTATGCAGAACACGTAAAGGTTAAAAATTATGATGCGGCATACGAGCCATGGAAAATGGTTTACGAAAGCTGCCCGGATATCAATAAAGCCAATTTCTCCTATGGAGAAAGAATTCTGAAGGCCAAAGTTGAGAGTTCGACAGGAGCCGAAAAAGATGGTTATATCCAAGATTTGTTGGACCTGTACGATAATAGTCTAAAATACTTCCCAACAAAATACAGTAAAGCTGGTGTAGCGATAGACAAGGCATTGTTGATGTACGAAAGCAAAATGGCTTCAGATGAAGAGTTGTTCAATATGTTGGACAAAGCCTTCCAGGAAGATCAAGCCAATTTCAAGAACCCAAGAGCTTTGTACCTATATTTCTCTAGCCTTGTAGATTTACATGGTGCCGGTAAAAAAGACCTTCAGGATGTATTTAATACTTACGATGATGTTACCGGAAAAATAGAAGAGGAAAATAAACAGTTGACCGAAGTGGTAACCAAACTTCTTCCAAAAGATTCTTTGGGTACATTGACATCTAAGGAGAAAAGAGCACTTAGAGTAGCAACAATTAATTCTGAGTCTTACGGTAAAGTCGCAAGCAGTGTAGATTCCAAATTGGGTGCATTGGCCGACTGTGACAACCTTATTCCATTGTACGAAAAGAGTTTTGAGGAAAAGAAAACCGATGTTAAGTGGGTAAAACGTGCCGTAGGAAGAATGTTCTCCAAAGAATGTACCGATGACCCCATGTTCAGAAAATTGTTCGAGGCCCAATTGGCTTTGGATCCATCCGCAGATGCATACATGTACGGTGGAGTGCTAAAACAAAAATCTGGAGATATGAACGGTGCCCTTGCTGACTTTAACAAAGCAGTGGGACTGGAAACAGATTCCTATAAGAAATCCGAAATCCTTTATAAAATTGCCACTACCGTTAGAAACAGTAGTAAATCACAAGCAAGAAGCTATGCGCTTAAAGCAATAGATGCAAACCCGGCCAACGGTAAAGCATATTTGTTGATCGCCAACCTTTATGCAACAAGCGCCAACTCCTGCGGTAGTACACCGTTCGAGAAAAGAGCAATCTATTGGAAAGCTGCCGACATGGCCAGAAAAGCCGGTAGGGTAGACCCTGCTTTGAGCAGTCGTGCAAATCAAACAGCGGCCAGTTATGCTGCCAAGGCACCATCCAAAGAGATGATTTTCAGCTCAGGAAAAGCCGGTCAAAGCATTTCTTTTAGCTGTTGGGTAGGAGGTAGCGTTACCGTACCTAATCTATAGGGTGAAACAGAAGTTACAACATATTTTAAAGAGCTTTGCCACGGTTTTTACCGTGGCAATCCTTTTTATATCCTGTGGTGACGATTACGAAAGGGTGGGTGAGGAAGCCGTTAAACCTTTGTTTCCACAAGGCGTGGCACAAAATTTCACCTTGACCTATACGGAGACGGTTGAGACCATGAGTACCCAAGACTCTGCCAGTTCGAGGGTGGTGGCCGTGCTTAGTAGTCCATTGTCCGAGGATTTTGACAATCAAAGATTTAAATTCCGTACCTTCCCAAAGGGACTTCAGGTTGATTTTTACGATGAAAAAAACCAAAAAAGTGTTATTGTGGCCGATTATGGTATTGTATATTCACAGACCAATTTGATAGATTTGCAAGGAAATGTGGTGATTGAAAGCCACGATGGCAAAAAACTGGAGACAGACCAGTTGTACTTTGACAGAAAGAACAATTGGATTTTTACCGAAGCCGCATTTAAATACACCAATCCTGAAGACGGAACCGTAATGGACGGCGAAGGAATGGATTTTAATAAGGATTTCACTTTTTTCAAGGCGCACAAGACCTACGGATTAATGACGATTAAAGAAGAAGAATAGGATGATCAAAATTTTACGATACACAGAATATCTATACTTGGCCGTAGCGGTCATTTCCATTTATAAGATTGTTACACTTTGGAGCGTAAACCCAAAGGAGACCTATATTTTTATCTTCTTTGCAGTGGTTTCCATTGCTATGTTCGTTTTCAGAAGAAGATATCGGAAACGCTTTGAACAACGAAAAAAGGATAATCAACAATAACATTGGATTCCTCCCTTATAATTATAGTGCTTTCCCTGCTGTTCTCGGCATTTTTCTCAGGAATGGAGATTGCCTTCGTTTCAGCCAATAAAATTCATATTGAAATAGAAAAAAAACAAGAAGGTTTCTTGGCCAAGGTGCTTACCCTGCTCACCGATAAACCTTCAAAATTTATTGCCACCATGCTCATAGGCAATAACATTGCGCTGGTTGTATACGGACTTTTTATGGGAGATGTGCTTATGGAATGGTTCCAGAATTTGTTGCCTACAAATTATCAGTTCCTAAATGCCTTGTTGACGGATTTTAGTTTGCTTTCCCAAACGGTCATCTCAACCTTGTTGATTCTTGTGACAGCGGAGTTTTTGCCCAAGGTGTTTTTTCAGATATATTCCAATGCACTGATTAAGATTTTAGCAATTCCTGCCTATTTCTTTTACCTCTTGTTCTCCATCATATCTTGGTTTGTGATCAAAGTGTCCGATTTTATCTTGAGGGTATTTTTCAAAACCGAAGGAGATGAGGTACAACTATCCTTTACCAAACTGGAATTGGGAGATTATATCAACGAGCAAATGGAAACCGTTGAGGAAGAGGATGATGTAGATTCCGAGATTCAGATTTTTCAGAATGCATTGGAGTTTTCAACCGTAAAAGCGAGGGAAGTAATGGTGCCCCGTACCGAGATTACCGCGGTTGAAATTAGCGAGACACCAAAAAACCTTGCCAAACTATTCTCTGAAACCGGTTATTCAAAAATTCTGATCTATAAAGACAGCATTGACGAAATAATCGGTTATGTTCACTCCTATGAGCTGTTCAAAAGGCCAAAGACCATCAAAAGTATATTACTTCCCGTTGAATTTGTTCCCGAGACCATGCTCATTCAGGACATATTGAATGTGCTTACAAAAAAACGTAAAAGTATGGCGGTGGTCTTGGACGAATATGGGGGCACATCGGGTATTTTAACGGTCGAGGACATTATCGAGGAGCTTTTTGGGGAGATTGAAGACGAACACGATTCCACCGATCTTTATGAAGAGCAAATAAGTGAGACCGAGTATAAGTTTTCGGCACGTTTGGAGGTGGATTATATTAACGAAAACTATAAATTGGAGCTGCCCGAAGGAGAAGAATATGAAACCTTGGGAGGATTGATCGTAAATAAAACGGGTGAAATTCCCGAACAGGATTCAGAAGTGACCGTCGGTAACTTCACCTTCAAAATTTTAGAGGTATCCACTACCAAAATAGATTTGGTAAGTGTACGCGTCCATACTGAAGATTAACCCCTTTTGCATGATGTTTTCATTTTTTCCAATAAACACTTCAGCACAAGTGCGAAGCATAGCCAAAACAAGTGTTTTTAGGGTGAAAAATCGTATTCTACATACAATTCTCACTACTCCACATTGAAAAACCACAGGAATTGACGATATGTGTCCAATTGTACTATAGGCTGAAGATTAATAATTTCCGTCCCTTTTTTAGCTTTCCTATTTGAAAAGAAAGTGGTATTTTCGCCCACTGAAATTAACTACCCCGGGGCAGGGCCACGAGGTATTCAAACAAAAAAAATAATTCATTTCGACGCAGAACGTCGGGGAATAAAGTTCTCATTGAGGGCTTTAAAGAAAACAAGCAGTAAAATGGCAATATTAGAGAATATTAGAAAACGGACAACAGTTCTTATTCTAATTATTGGTTTGGCGTTGTTCGCATTCGTAATATCGGGAGTTTTCAGCAGCGATAATTTTTCTGGCGGAAAAGTAGGCTCCACGGTTGCAGAGGTAAATGGAGAAAATATTCCCATCAACGAGTTTAGAGCTCAGGTAGAAACCGCTTCCAGAAGATATGGGCCCAGTGTTACTTCAACCCAGTTGGTGAACATGGTATACGATCAAGAAGTAAGAAAGGCCATTTTGAACCAACAGTTCGAAGAATTGGGAATTGATGTGGAAAGCGACCAGATCATTGAGTTTGTGAGAACTTCGGGTTATGCCCAAATTCCAGATTTCCAGGACGAGAACGGAGTATTTAACGAACAAGTATTTAAAAGTGCCATTGCTGATTGGAAAGCAAACGACCCTTTGCGTTACGATGCCTGGTTGCAAGATGAGGCATCCATTATACAAGCGGCCAAGGAGCGTATGTACTTCAACTTGGTAAAAGGAGGGGTTACTGCTACCCTTACCGAAGGAAAGATGAACTACGACATGGCCAACGATAAGGTGGATTTGCAATACGTTCGCATTCCTTACACTTCCATTGCTGATAGTACGGTCGAAATTTCCAAAGGTGATATAGAAGCGTACATCAACGACCACAAGGCAATGTTCGAGCAAGATAAGGCACGCGATATCCGTTTTGTGTATTTTGAGGAAAAGCCTTCTGCTGAAGATGAGAACAGTGTAAAAGAAGAGATTACCGCTTTGATGGATGATTCTGTTGAATATTCAGAGGCAACGGATAGCAACGATACCATACTTGGTTTTAGAAATACCAAGGATATGGCCGCGTTTCTGGACAGATATTCCGATTCCAAATTCGATACCATTTACAAAGCTAAAAAGGACCTTCCATCTGTAGTGGCTGATACTTTGATGGCGATGAGCATTGGAGAAGTATACGGGCCTTACAAGGATGGGGATTCTTATAAAGTGTCCAAAGTAATGGACCGAAAGGAAAATGGAACCGTAAAAGCAAGTCATATCCTTATAACTTGGGAAGGAGCCGAGCGTGCCAACCCATCTATTACAAGAACCAAAGAAAAGGCCGAGGCCGAAGCAAAAAGATTATTGGCCGAGGCCAGAAAAGAAGATGTGACCTTCACTGCTTTGGCGAGAGACAACTCAGACGGGCCTTCTGCGCCACGCGGAGGAGACCTTGGGTATTTCCAAGAAGGAGTAATGGCAGATGAGTTCAACGATTTTTGTTTTGGAAATCCGACCGGAACCATAGGTTTGGTAGAAACACAATTTGGATACCACGTTATTAAAGTTGACGACAAACAAGATGTTATTCAGGTAGCTACCTTGGCAAGAGAAATTGAACCATCGGAAACGACCATCAACAAATTGTTTACCGATGCAACCAAGTACGAAATGGCCGTTATGGAGGCAGAACCAGAAAACTTTGGGGATATTGCTAAAGAAAGCAACTACACAGTTAGGCCCGTAAACAAAATCAAGGAGATGGAGGAGAACCTTCCGGGTCTTGGTTCGCAACGAAGCATTGTACAGTGGGCTTTTAACGAAGATACCAGTGTAGGGGATATTAAACGATTTAATGTAAACAACGGTTATGCCGTGGTACAGTTGACCAAAAAGTACAAAAAAGGACTTATGGCCCCCGAGGATGCTTCAGCAACAGCATTGCCAGCTATTAGAAAAGAACTAAAGGCAAAACAAATCATAGCAGCAAACAAAGGAAAAGCCATGGATGCCATTGCTTCGGACAACAATGTAAGTCAAAGTACTGCCTCTGCCGTAACATTGTCGTCACCAACCTTGCCTGGAGCTGGTAGAGAGCCTTTAGTGGTCGGAACAGCGTTTGCCATGGATAAAGACCAGACTTCCGATTTAATTGAAGGAAACACAGGAGTGTATATGATCAAGGTTACCAACAAAACCAAAGCTCCAGATGTAGAAAACTATAGCACCTATGCTCAAAATTTGCAGGCAAGTGCAGCCGCAAGGGTCAATGGTGCGGTTTACAACGCTTTGAAGGATAAAGCCGAGATTGAAGATAAAAGAGCTACGTTCTACTAGGATTTAGCTATATGAGATAATAAAAATGCCTCCCGAACGGGAGGCATTTTTTGTTGATTACATTATTATTTGCTTTCAGGTTCATCCCATTTCATCTTATAGCAGATATGGGTGGTTTTCCCTTTGGAATCAACTGTAATTTCAAAACCTTGTTTGGTGCTGAAGTAGGCATCACGTAGCAAATACCATTTGCCATTTTTGAAAAGAACTCTCTTTTATCGGGTTTCCATTCTGCAATAGGGTAGATGTAATCTAAAAGTACTTGAAAATATGGGGCGGATTCTTTGTTCAAAATAAAATCGTCACTGATATAACCGGTAAGTTCCGGCAAGTCGGTATTGATTTTAATACGTTCAAACGGTTTTACTTGATTTCCATTGTCTATTACAATAAACTCATTGACCTGTTTTTCCTTTTCACCATAGATGTTTTTGGTCTTACATTCCCTTCAAAGTTTTCTGGTTTTTAATCAAAGTGTAAATCATGATTCCATAAAACAGCAATGGAACAAGCTGTGCATAAATGTTCAGTAGCTTAAAATCATCAATTGAGGTGGTCCAACTGTAAATGGTTAAAAAACAGTGTGTAAAAACAGAAACATAAAGAGAAAAAGGAGTTTTTTTGTTAAAAAGCTCACTTTATCCTTGGAGAACAATGGTGTGTTTTCCCAGAACGACATAGCCATCATTTATGTCTTCTGGCTTTAAGTTGCAAAAAAGAGAGGTTTGACGTAGGGGTTAATTGACCGATGCCCCAAATCGATTAATGGATGCATGGGCTGAATTGATACAGTAACAAAAATCAACCCTTAAATAATGTAATTGTATAATCTAGAAGCTCACCATCCCCATAATTTCCATGACCGGGAACAATTATGGAGGTATTGGGATATTTGGACTTTATTTTGGAAACTGTTTTGGGCCATTCCATAACATTGGCATCTTCCAAATTGCCTTTTCCGGCACCAATGGATTTGATCAGGCAGCCACCGAACATGATCTTTTCACTGGGGAAGAATCCAATAATGTTGTCGTTGGTATGCCCCGCTCCCATAAACTCAAGAATCACTTTTTTGTTTCCCACTCGTAACTCGGTAATATCGGTGAATCCGTTTTGGGGAATTTCTGTCTCATTTCCAGCAAGGAGCCTTATGGTTTCTTGGTGGGCATACGATGGAACGCCTCTTTGATGAAAGGTTTTCAAGCCCCCGACACAATCATCATGAAAATGCGTGGCAACAACAGCTTTTACAATAACATTCTGTGTGTCCAACCAATCCATCAGTTCCTTGGAAACTATGTTGTTGGAGGGAGTGTCAAATACAATGGCCTCCCCATTATTCACCACAATCATGCCATTGCAGGCTACCCTGCCAAAACTCTCGGTTTCTAAAAAAGAGGTGTGCAGGTAGGTATGCTCAGTAAGTGTCCCTATCTCTAAAGAATCCGTTTTGTAGGCCATTTGCTTTTCTGTTGTTTTGCATGAAAGAACAAGAAGAGCGATTAGTAGGGAAAACAGGTTTTTTTGCATATTGGAAATAGTTAAAGCATCATTTTGGAAAAAGGGATTACAGTTTCGTACCCGTTGTGTTTAAAATAGGAAATCGTTTTTTCATCACCAGTGGCCAATACAAAATCCCCGCCCCAGGCACCAAGGCTTTTTACCGTTCCAAAATAGTCTGGAAAAAGGCATTGCTTTACGGGTTCTATATCCAAAACCTTGGAAAGCAAAGCTTCATGTTCCTCCATTAATGTCTCGAACCCTGCCAAAGTGGGTGTATTTATCATTTTTCGGGTAATGCCGGAAATACTTTTTATGAGTTGGGGCCTATCAAATTGTTGCTCCTTGTACTTGGCAATAGCTGCTTTGCTGCTCTGTTTTTGGTTGAGGTGCACAAAGTAAAGGGAATCCTTAAAAAAGGGATTAAAATTGATTGCCCCAATATGGGGCACTCCATCTTTTACCTGATACGTTATGGGTGAATTGTGCTGAGCACAGGCAATATCGTAGCCACTTCCGCCAAAGGCATTCCACAAGAGCTGATAGGCATCAACCCGAGCCCATTGTGCCAAGTTGTTAATAAGGGTCGAGGATGTGCCCAGTCCCCAGGATTTTGGAAAGGTAAGGTGCGTTTCTATCTGGAAGCCATCTCCATCGATTAACAGCAATGGATTTTGTGCATTGGCTTCCAAAAGAAGGGTTGCCAATGTTTTGGCCATCCCTTCGTCCGAAGTAGCAACGACGTTTAAATGGGTAAGATCAAACGTTGCAGTGAACCAAATTTTATCGTTTTCATCCAAACTGGACCACTCTAAAAATCCAGATGTTGTTGGAGTTACATGTAGTGATTGCCCATAGCTGGTGGGAATGGCCAATCCCAAGGCACCGTCCAAGATGGCATACTCTCCGGAGAGCAGTAATTTACCGTTGCTGTAAAATGATTTTTTCATGGTTGTTTTTTAATCTTTTCCAAGGCTTCCTTTACCGAGGCATTCGTCACCGTACGACTTTTGAAATATTCCACAAGTTGGTTTTTTTCATTTTCGGTGGCCCCCATCTGGTTGAGTATGTTGAGCAAATGCATTTTCATGTGCCCTTTTTGGATACCCGTAGTAACCAAACTACGGACGGCGGCAAAATTTTGGGCCAATCCGGCTACAGCCACGATCTGCATCAATTCTTTTGCTGTAGGATTTTGAAGAATTTCCAATGCAAGCTTCACCAAAGGATGCAAAGTAGTCAGACCACCCACTGTCCCGAGAGCCAAAGGAACCTCGAGCCAAAACTTGAAAATACCATCTTCAATTTTGGCATGTGTTAAGCTTGAATATTGCCCATCCTTTGCGGCGTAAGCATGCACGCCTGCCTCTACTGCTCTAAAATCGTTCCCGGTGGCCAAGACCACGGCATCAATTCCGTTCATAATGCCTTTATTGTGTGTTACGGCCCTGTACGGCTCAGCTTTGGCAATGTTAACGGCACGTACAAATTTTTCAGCAAACTGCTCAGCGGACATATCGCTATTGCCCAAATCTGAAATAGGGCAACTTACTTCTGCCTTCACCAGACAATGGGGCACGTAGTTGGATAAAATACTCATCACCACCTCGATGTTTTTTTCTTCCTCCGTAAAAGCTTCAAAAGAAATGGCTTGTTCCTTTAAGGTTTTGGCAAATTGCTCCAAACACGAATTGATGAAGTTGGCACCCATGGCATCCAAAGTCTCAAACGTGCAATGGAGCTGATGGTACCCTTCTATTTTATTGCTCAAATCCCTTAACTCAATATTGTTGATGCCTCCCCCGCGTTTTTCCATACTTTGGGTGATGGAGGAAACACTTTTAAGAAGCTCGGGCTTTACCCAATCGAAAAATTTAGATAGTTTTTTGGTGTCACCTTTATATATAAAGTGTACTTGCCCCACTTTTTCCGTTCCAAGGATTTCCGTTTTAAAACCTCCGCGTTCCAACCAAAACTTGGCGGCTTTACTGGCTGCGGCAACTACAGAGCTTTCCTCAATGGTCATGGGAATGGCCAAATAATCTCCATTGATCAAAAAATTGGGAGCAATGGCAAAAGGCAGATAGTAATTGGAAATGGTGTTTTCTATAAATTCATCGTGCAATTTCTGCACTCTCGGGTCACTGTTCCAATATTGTTCCAACAATTGTCGTGTGTTTTCTGGGTCTTTGGTACAATTGTGGGCAATCCAATCAATCTTTTCGGCTTTGGATAGTTTGGAAAATCCTTCAACGGGCGTGTTCATAAAGCTGGCTTAAAGCTTTCAAATATACGGATATTGACCTTTTGGACGAGCCTTGCATCTATTTTGAAACCGAAGCGGTGTTCCAAAGGTTAAAATTTGTTGCAAACGCAACATCAAAATTTATTTTTCCGATAAATATTAGTAAACTTGGGGGTTTTTAATCAAATGTGCCGATTGGAAAAAGCATTTCTAGCGGTACATTTTGAATATGTAATGTCATGTCGAGCGTAGTGGAGACATTTTTATTTGACCTTTCGACCAAGGCTTGTCTTGAGCAAAGATGAAAGGCTAAAGATGACAAAAACGCTTTTTTGACATTTAAGAGAATATTTAATCAATTTTTTCACTTCATGAACAAACAGTCTTTTCTATTCCTATTACTTCTGGGAGTTTTGACTTTTACCACGGCACAAAAGAAAAAGATAACCCTTGAAGAGATTTGGGGAGGGGAATTCAGGACGGAACACATGGACGTTCTTCGGTCCATGGACAGTGGAACACAGTACACCATTTTAAACACCGAACGATCACCGCGTTCCAGTAGTTTGGACAAATATGATTACGAAACTTTGCAAAAGGTGGAGACCATTGTGGCTTCTTCCGATGCCATTCCTTATTTTTCATCCTACACCTTTAGCGATGATGAATCCAAAGTGCTCTTGGCCACAGAAGTGGAACCTATTTTTAGGCGCTCCCGTTTAGGCATCTATTACGTATATGATATTGCATCAAAAGAATTGGCAAAAATCTCCGAGACCAAAATACAAGAACCCACACTTTCTCCTGATGGCAGCAAAGTGGCTTATGTGCTGGATAACAACATTTATGTTTTGGATTTGAAGTCCGGAACCATCAAACAAGTTACCACTGATGGCAGCAAGGGTACCATTATTAACGGAGTGACGGATTGGGTGTACGAAGAGGAATTCGCCTTTGTTCGCGCCTTTGAATGGAACAGCAACGGAACCAAAATCGCATTTCTTAGATTTGATGAAACAGAAGTGCCACATTTTTCGATGGATGTATACGGAAAAGACCTATACCCCTATCAACATGAATTTAAATACCCCAAAGCAGGGGAGAAGAACTCCATAGTTACTTTGCATTTGTACGATGTGGCTTCAGGCAATATTTCGGATGTTGATTTGAATGATCCATACTACATTCCAAGAATCAAATGGATGCACCATCCAAATGATTTGAGTGTTCAGACCTTGAATAGGCACCAGAACGATTTGAAACTCTATGCTGTAAATGCAGAAGATAATTCAGTATCCATTTTATTGAAAGAAACGGACGATGCCTACGTGGATATTGATGATGACCTTACCTTTTTGGATGATGATAGTTTTATTTGGACAAGCGAGGCGGATGGTTTCAATCACCTCTATCTATACGGAAGGGATGGCAAGTTAAAAAATCAAATAACAGAAGGCCCGTGGGAAGTGACCCGTTACTATGGCTATGATGAAAAGCATGACCGTATTTTTTATCAGTCCGTAGAAAACGGTTCTATCAACAGGGGAGTGTATAGCATTTCCGCCAAAGGGAAACGTAAAAAGGCACTTTCCACAGAAGAGGGAACAAACTCAGCGGCTTTCAGCAGTGACTTTACCTACTACATCAACACCTATTCCAGTGCGACCACACCATACAGATTTACCTTGCATAAAGCATCCGATGGTAAACTGCTTAAGGAAATCAAGGACAATTCAGCTTTGCTGAACAAATTGGAAGGGTACGAGATTGCCCCCAAAGAGTTTTCCACTATACACATAAACGGGTTCGACCTCAATATGTACATGATCAAACCAACGGATTTTGACCCTAACAAAAAATATCCGTTGTTCATGTTCCAATATAGTGGTCCGGGGTCACAGCAAGTTTCCAATTCTTGGATGGGAAGCAACGATTACTGGCACCAACTTTTAGCATCCCAAGGCAATATCGTGGCCTGTGTAGATGGTAGGGGAACCGGGCTAAAAGGCCGCGACTTTAAAAAAGTGACCCAAAAAGAGTTGGGTAAATATGAGGTGGAGGACCAGATTGCCGCAGCCCAAAAATTGAGCGAACGCTCTTATATTGATGAAAACAGAACAGGAATATGGGGATGGAGCTACGGTGGTTTTATGTCCACCAATTGTTTGCTAAAAGGTAACGATACTTTTGAAATGGCCATTGCTGTGGCACCCGTAACCTCATGGCGTTTTTATGACACCATTTACACCGAGCGTTATATGCAAACACCACAAGAAAACCCAACGGGGTATGATGATAACTCACCGTTCAATTATCCAGAATTGTTGAAAGGCAACTATTTATTGGTGCATGGCTCGGGAGACGACAATGTGCACGTGCAGAACACCATGCGGATGATCGAGGCATTGGTACAGGCCAACAAGCAGTTCGATTGGGCCATTTACCCTGATAAAAACCACGGTATTTATGGTGGCAATACCCGATTGCACCTGTATACCAAAATGACCAACTTCGTTAAGGAAAATCTATAGAATTTTAACCAACACAGACCTGTTATGACAGAAGTATCCAAACCAGAAAGCGAAAAACAAATATTTGGGCATCCAAGAGGTTTGTTCTACCTCTTTTTTGCAGAGTTATGGGAGCGTTTCAGTTTTTATGGAATGCGAGCTTTGCTCACCCTTTACATGGTAGATGTGATTTTCGCAGCTTTAATGGAAAGGGATTACGCCACAGCCGCAGTGTATTCATCATACGGTTCTTTGGTTTATGCTTCAACAGTAATCGGGGGTCGTATTTCCGATAGCATTCTAGGGATGCGAAAATCTATTTTTTTGGGAGGTATCTTAATGTCCTTGGGACATTTTGTGCTGGCCATCGAAAACAACATCACTTTTTTTCTGGCACTTTCGCTAATTATAGCCGGTAACGGATTCTTCAAACCAAACATATCAACATTTGTAGGTTCGCTGTATAAAGATGGAGACCCCAAAAAGGATTCTGGGTTTACCATTTTTTATATGGGAATCAATATTGGGGGCTGGGTAGCACCATTACTTTGCGGTTTCTTGGCTGCAAAATATGGATGGCACTACGGTTTTGGACTTGCAGGAATTGGGATGCTTACTGGTCTGATTGTTTTTTGGAGTGGAATCAAAAAAGGGGTTTTTGGAGATAAAGGACTTCCACCAGCAAATGGAAACATTGAAAAAAAGATTTTCGGTCTAAAACAAGGGGTATTGGTGCCGGTTTTGGCTTTCGCTTCGGTTCCAGTGATAGCCTATTTATTGTCGGCTTACAAAGCATTGGGTGCAGAAGGAACTTTTTTTGATGACCAGAACATAGTCAATGTAATTTTTAAATTGATAGGATTATCCATATTGGTTTATTTGGGTTACATTATGTACAAAGCCACTGTTGATGAACGTAAAAAACTATTTGTCGCCGTACTGATTACCTTTTTTATGACCATCTTTTGGGGCTTTCATGAGCTTTCGGGCAGTGTAATTACACTCTTTGCCGCCCGAAATGTGGATTTGGAGGGAATTATGTCCGCTTCCCAGACCAATTCATTGAACTCCATGTGGATCATTATTCTGGCCATTCCAATTTCTTTAATGTGGCAATGGCTCTCCAAAAAGAAACTCAACCCAAGAACGCCTTACAAGTTTGGAATGGGACTTTTATTTGCGGGAATCAGTTTTTATGCCTTGGCCATAAGCGGGGCAAGTGCCAACGAAAACGGTTTTGTTCCCTTCACGTACCTGTTGTTGATGTACTTCTTGTTATCCGTTGGGGAATTGTTCATGTCTCCGGTTGGACTGTCCAAAATCACGGACTTATCTCCTAAACGCATCGTAGCATTTATGATGGGAGTGTGGTTTCTATCATCTGCATTTGCATTTCAGGTAGTTGGCTTTATCGGTAAACAATTGGCCATAGAAAGTACAGATGCCGATATAAGCGGCTTTGAAACTCTTAATGTATACACAGATGGTTTTATGCTCATAGCACAATACGCTTTGGGAGCTGGTGTTTTAGTGATTTTAGCTTCGCCATTGATCAAAAGGTTGATGGGCAAAGTACATTAAAAGCAGATTTAAAACTTAAAAACATAAAATCCCTTTTCGCCAGTATATTGGAAAGGGATTTCTTTTTGTGCACAGCTTAGTTACCATATATTGATCAAGCTAGGGTAATTACTCCCGTCCGCAAATATAGTTTTGGGTCGGATGGAATCCAGAAACCGGTCTAGATTGATTTTCGGGGATTGGATGAGCAGCACATAATTTGGATTCTCTTCCAAAGGAAGAATACCTAAACTGTCCACAACGAATAAATTTTTATCACCAAGGCGATAGCTGTTTTTTATTTTTGATGTATCTATTTTTTGAATACGTTTCGCAATTGAATAATTGTTTGCGATGCTTCCAATGTTGGAGCTGTCAGATATAATAATTGAAAGGGAGTCCCCCAATTGATGCAACAAAACCGTATTCCGAGACCGATGCGCCAATAGAACGACCTCTTTTTTATGCAATTGGGCTCGATTCCAAATATTCCAACTTTGCAAGATGATAACTCCACCAAATAACACTAAAGCCACTCTCCATTTGGGTCTGGACAAAAACATCACCAAAGCAATGATGATGAGGTAACCCAAGATCAATTGAATCGAATCAAAAGGAATATTTTTTACAATAAAACCTTCTTGATGGGCAACCCAGCCAATAACGGAATTCATCATTTTAATGGTCCAATTGAAACCATCGACCAAAAATGTGGGCAAAAGATCCATCAAAGCCAGTATAATGACTAAATCCCTATACCCAAAATCAAACCTGAAAAAGGAACAATGAGCAGGTCGGAAATAAAGAAAAGTGCCGGAAACCAAAACCTTTGCAATTTGGGGTAAATCCAAACAATGGCAAACACCGCAGCGTAACCCATTTGAAACCCCACTTGGAACAAAAACAAGGGTTTTGTCAATAAAATAAACAACATGGAAAGTGCCATAATGTTGAAGGAATTAGTGGGTCGGTTGAGGTAAAGCGCGTAGGCTACAAAAGAAAACATGGTAACGGCACGGACGATGGATGGCGAAAGTCCCGCCACAAAGCATTACCCCAAAGTAGGAGGACAACCAATAGGAGTTTAAGGGTTTTACCTTTGGGCAAATGTGCCAAAGGCGACAAAAAGAATTCCAATAATAGTATAATGCCCACATGGAGGCCGGATACTGCCAAAATATGAACGGCCCCTGCATTGGCGCAATTGTTGTATGAACTTTCCGGAATATTGTCACGCTTACCCAAAAGCAATGCTTGGATCACACCCAGCTCTTCTTCTCCGAAGTTTTCCTTTTTCAATTTGGACATGATGAATTCCCTAAAGTTTGAAGCAAGTCCAAATAAAGCTTTAGAAACATTCTCTTTTTTTTAATTGAAGGGAAATTGGTTCTTATTTGGTGTTGAATCCCCTGTTTTTGCGGATAGCTTTTATAATCAAATTGGTGTGGATTTAAAGGGGGGTGAATGCTATCGGGTTTTGCATAGACCACAAGTTCATAATCAACCTGTAATTCCTTTAAAGTGGAGTGCACCGAGAGACTGAAAAAGCAGTTTTCCGGATGCTACGTCACCATCCAAAGCAATAATTTGGGCAATATATGGGTGGGAGTAGGCATTTGGTTTGTATACCTCTCTCACTTTGAGATGCCAGACCTTTTCTTGGTTGAGGCCTTGTTTAGGGTAGTGTTGAGACATTCCTCTGTTCATGGAAATGCCCACAACAAAAACACCCAAGCATATCGTGATGAGCGAAGTAAGCACCTCAAAATACGGGAACCCTTCCCTTTGTTGTTTTTTGCTGACCCGGTAAAGCACGGGTAGCAAAACAAACATTGAAACGAGGGGCAAAAGCGGAGCAACTTCAAAATAAAAACCTACAACAATGCCCAAAATAACACACAACGTGAGTTTTATGGACACAAAATTAAGTTGGCGCACTTTACAGGATACGCATGGCCTTTACAAAAGCGCTGTTCCAGTACCCCTCCCGTAACGAGGATACCAGGACGCCCCGTGAGGTTGTGGCATGTATAAATTTAATGTCGTTACCATCTACATCCACTACCAAGCCAACATGATTGATGCGCCTTCCGGTTTTGCTGGTCTTAAAAAAGAGCAAATCCCCTTTTTCTATGTGGTTCACCTTTATTTTTTGTCCTTCCATGGCCATTTGATAGGAAGTTCGTGGAAACATAATGTCATTTTCCCGTAAGGACACATAGACCAATCCAGAGCAATCCATGCCCCTTTTGGTGGTGCCCCCGTATTTGTAACGGGTTCCGGAAAAAGTCAATGCGGTGGAGATTATTTCATTGGCCTTAGCATTTTTACGCCCCTCCTTTTTGCGTTCCTTTTCAGGTTCTTTAAAAGGGGAAGTGTCTTCATTGGACCCCTCTACCGTAACGGTTCGGGTCTTGCTGTAGGTACGTCGTTTTTTACCGGGACCACAAGCGGAAATGGCAAAAAGCAACAGTAAGATTATGGTTTTTCGAAACATCCAAGAATAGATTTACATTCTTGGAAGATAAAACTACGCATTTTTCACAATTAATTTGGCGGCCAATTCACTGGCACCTTTCCCGCCCAATTTCTCTTTTAACAATGTATAGTCGGACAACATACGCTCCCGCTCGGCCCCACCTACTATTTTGGAAAGTTCTCTTTTCAAGTTTTTTGTTGATAAATCATTTTGAATCAATTCTTTAACAACCTCTCTTTTCATAATCAGGTTTACCAAGGAAATATAATCCAACGTGATTATTCGCTTCGCAATTTGATAGGAAATCCAATTTCCTTTGTAGCACACCACTTGAGGGATGCCAAAAAGAGCGGTTTCCAAAGTCGCGGTTCCGCTTGTGACCATCGCAGCATGAGAATGTTTTAAAAGCGTATAAGTTTTGTTGGAAACGTATTCCACTTTATCGCCTTTAAGAAATGGCGTGTAAAAATCATCGGGCAGACTGGGAGCACCTGCGATCACAAATTGATACGATGGAAAATCCTTTTTTACGGAAAGCATTACCTCCAACATTTTTTGTACTTCTTGCTTTCTGCTCCCGGGAAGCAATGCTATTATGGGTTTTTCGGAATCCAGTCCGTTTTCTTTTCTAAAGGTTTCATTATCCTGTAGCGGTGTATTTTCTATGGCATCAATAAGGGGGTGCCCCACAAAGTGTACTGGATAACCGTGTTTTTTCTCGTAAAAGTCCTTTTCAAAAGGAAGGATTACGAACATATTGTCAATGTCACGTTTTATTTTTTTAATTCTACTTTCTCTTGATGCCCAAATTTGAGGTGAAATGTAATAATTAGTCTTAAAGCCATGTTCTTTGGCCCATTTGGCAATCCTTAGGTTAAAACCGGAGAAATCAATAAAAATAACCACATCTGGATTAAATTCTTGGATGTCCTCCTTGCAATAGGCAATATTTTTGAAGATGGTGGGGATATTCATAAGCACCTCCAAAAACCCCATAAAGGCCATATCCTTGTAATGTTTTGCCAATTCTCCGCCAGCTTGTTGCATCAAATCACCGCCCCAACAACGAATCGTCGCCGATGTATCCTCTTTTTTAAGGGCCTTGATCAAATTGGAACCGTGCAGGTCCCCCGATGCTTCACCAGCTATGATGTAATATTTCATTGACAAGTATCAAGTTAAAGTATCAAGTCCAAAAGTTTTCAGTGAAACCGTTTAATCTTGAACTAGCTCATGTGTTTTCCGTTTTTTACGACATCACTTTGTACAACAATATAACCAAAGCCGTTACCAAAGTGGCCAACATAACCCCCTTGGCCCGTTGATCTCTTTTGATTCGTAAAAATCCAAAAAACGCCACTAAGTTCAAGATGGCGCCCAATGCCAATAAGCTGCCAATATGGCCTTGCTCTATAGCGGCATTAAAGGTTTCAACAATGTCCAAATCGGAAAACATGAGAATGTAGAGCAAAGTGCCAAAGGTATTTGCAATGATCCCTACGATAAATCCTATGATGATTTCTTTCTTATTGTTCATTTAAGTTCCAGTTGTTTATTTGTGGTATGGCGTGGTGTGCCGTGAGGTCGAACTGGGTGGGCACTATCGAAATGTAGCCCTGTGCCAAAGCCCATTCGTCGGTGTCCTCGCCTTTGTCCAAAAGTTCAAATTCTCCCGTTAACCAATAATAATCCTTTCCAGAAGGACTAGTTCTTTTGTCAAATTCCTCTTTCCAATTACCACGTGCCTGCCTGCATATCCTTATTCCTTTGGGTACTGTTTCCGTTTTCGGGATGTTTACATTCAACACAGTTCCCTTTGGGATTCCGTTGGTCAACGCTTCGGAAACAATTTTTTTGATGGAACCCGACGCAGGCTCAAAATTGGCATCCCAAGAATAGTCGCACAACGAAAATCCAATAGCAGGGATACCTTCGATACCTGCCTCAATGGCTGCACTCATGGTTCCTGAGTAAATCACATTGATAGACGAATTGGACCCGTGGTTGATGCCGCTTACACAAATGTCGGGTTTTCTGTCCAAAATTACCCGAAGTGCCAATTTTACACAATCGGCAGGGGTTCCACTGCAACTGTACTCGCTCGGCGCACCTTCTTTATGGTCAACGACAACCTTTTTGGAAAACAGGGTGCTGTCAACGGTAATGGCGTGCCCCATGCCACTTTGCGGGCTGTCGGGAGCCACTACCACAACATCTCCAAGTTCTTTCATGGTGCGGATTAACGCCCTAAGGCCTGGAGCTGTGATTCCATCATCGTTGGTAACCAGAATAAGCGGTTTTTCCATGTTGGATAATTTAAGCCATAAAAATACGTTTTTCATAAGGATATGAAGCCTTGGGCGTTTAACAAAAAATTAAATGCCATGGAAATGACTGGCACGGTTTTTTCTGTATCTTAGAGAATTCATACAAGTAGAAACGATGGGTGATGTAATGAAGATTTGACAGTATGATGTCAGATTATTTCGCTCTAGAAAAATCACATTATGAAAAAGAACTTTATTTTGGCACTTTTGGTTATTCTTGTTGCAGTTGCCTCCTGCAGTTTTACCAATAAGTCTTTTGATAACGACGACAAGGATAAATTTTTATTGGAACTGATTTCCTACGTTTTGGAAAAAGGGCATTATGAGCCCAAAGAAGTCAACGATAGCTTCAGCTCCAATGTTTTTGATGATTTTATAGACATCATCGACCCTACCAAAAGATACTTTCTAAAAAGTGACATCAGGGAATTTGAAAAATACAGGTTTATGATCGATGATGAGATCAGAAATACCGATATTGAATTTTTCAATACCGTATACCAGCGTTTAATGGTACGAATGGATGAAGCCAAGGATATTTATAAAGAAGTACTTGCTACGCCTTTTGACTATACGCTTGATGAATCCATTGAAATCGATTATGACGAACAAGATTTTGCGGCCAACAAAAAAGAACTTAAGGAACGTTGGAGAAAACAGCTAAAGTACAATACCCTAAACGTTTTTGACAATAAGGTAGACAATATTATCTCCGATGCAAATCAGGAGGCAGCTTCGAATTCCGATGGGATATTGGCTTTTAATGATATTCCTAGCACTGTTGATAAGGTCACTACAGAGGAAGAGGCAAGAGAAGTAACCAAAAACACCTTGGACGAATTTTTCGATTTTGTGGGTGATTTGGAACGAAAAGATTGGTTTGTACAATACTTGAACACCATTGTAGAGGAGTTTGACCCCCACACTTTTTACTTTGCTCCTGAAGAAAAGGAAAAATTTGACATTGGTATGTCCGGTAAGTTTGAAGGTATCGGAGCCCGATTGCAGAAAAAGCCTGAAGGAGCCAAAATCGTGGAAATTATTTCCGGTGGCCCCGTTTGGAGAGATCAGTCGCTTGAAGTTGGAGATCAAATACTCAAAGTAGGGCAAGAGGGTGAGGAGCCCATCAATATTGTGGGCATGCGATTGGAAGATGCCATTAAATTGATCAAGGGCCCAGAGGGAACCGTGGTTGATTTGACAGTAAGAAAAGTAGACGGAACCATTGAAACGGTTTCCATAACCAGAGATGTTGTGGAATTGGAGGAATCCTACGCTAAATCAGCAACTATTGATGCTGGTGAACAAAAGTATGGATTGATCAATCTTCCAAAATTCTATGTGGATTTTGAAGATTACTCCGAAAGAAACGCAGCAACCGATGTGGCCAAGGAATTGGAACGTTTAAAAGAAGCAGGCGCAGAAGGAATTATTTTGGATTTGCGCGACAACGGTGGAGGATCTTTAAAAACGGTTGTCGAAATGGCAGGATTGTTCATTAAGGATGGACCTATCGTTCAGGTTCGTTCCTCTGGCCAACGCAAAGAAGTTCACGAGGACAAGGATGAGCGTATCCAGTGGGATGGACCATTGGTTATCTTGGTGAACGAACTATCCGCCTCCGCCTCGGAAATATTGGCCGCTGCCATGCAAGATTACAAAAGAGCGGTAATCATTGGAAGCAAACAAACTTTCGGAAAGGGAACCGTTCAAAATGTAATTCCTTTGGACAATATTGTAAGGGGCAACGAACACGGAGATTTGGGAGCCATTAAATTGACAACTCAAAAATTCTACCGAATCAACGGTGGGTCTACCCAGTTGGAAGGTGTAAAGAGCGATATCGTGGTTCCGGACCGGTACAGTTATATAGATCTTGGGGAACGTGACCAGCAAAACCCACTTGGTTGGGATAAAATTACCCCTGCGGATTACGAAGTTTGGGATGGCTATATTGATTTTGATGAAGCCGTAAAAAACAGTAAAGAACGTATGGCGAAAAATGAGCAGATCAAGCTTATTGAGGAAAATGCCAAATGGTTGAAAGAGCAGCAAGATGAAAACACCATTTCCCTTAAATATGATGCTTATGTAAGCAAAGAACAAGAAGCCAAAAAGCGTTCAGAAAAGTTCAAGAGCCTGAGGGATTACGATTCCAAACTGTCTTTTAGCTCCTTGCAATACGAGAAGGAGCTATTTACCCAAGATTCTGTTCTCAGGGAAAAAAGAGATAGATGGCATAAAGACCTAGCACGAGACATTTATGTTGAAGAAGCTGTGAACGTGCTAAAAGATCTTCACAAGAACAATATCAAGAGAGAAGAAAATAAATTGGCTAGCGTAAAAGGATAGTCGTTTATAAAAAATAGTATTAAAAGCCAACTCTTATGGGTTGGCTTTTTTTTATGCAACTTTATGAACTCGTCTTGAGTTGTCATATTCAGGCGAAAATTAAAGATTTTGAACCAGAAAGAAGGCTTTTTTGAACCAGATAGCGGCTACGGGGCGAGAAAAAGACAAAATGCGGGTGCAAAAGATAAATTTGCAGCAAATATCGGGAACTCCAGGCGAGTTCTATCAGTACAATAGTTGACTAAATGAAGAACAGAACAATTTATGCCCTGCTCATAACACTATGTGTTATTGGCTTCTGGTTGTTTGAAAATTTCTACACCCCGGCAACCTATTCCAATCCAAATGGAGCAAAGGGAGACTTGGTCCATACCGATTTTTTACCCTATTCCACAACAGGCGAAGTAGTGCAACATGCCTACTATACACTTTCTTATAGTGAACCCCACGAACAGGCAGAGTGGGTGGCATACACCCTTAAAAGGGAACATCTCACCTATGAGGATAGGGAACGCCCCTATTTTATTGAAGATCCAAAGGTGAAAACAAAATCGGCAGATTGGTGGAATTACAGAGGTTCTGGGTACGATAGGGGGCATTTACTTCCTGCTGGTGACCGACGGTTTTCTGAACAGGCCTATAACGAGACTTTTTATACAAGCAACATAAGTCCGCAGAACAAATACTTTAATGCTGGGATTTGGAACCGATTGGAACAAAAAGTACGTTATTGGTGCAAAAAATATGGCGATTTAATAGTCGTCACCGGAGGTGTATTGGAAAATGGTTTAGAAGAGATTGGGAGCGAGGATATAGATGTGCCGAACTCTTTTTACAAGATTGTGTTGAAAGGTAATGGTGGAGGAGCGCAAGTACTGGCATTTTTGATTCCAGCAGAAGAAAGTCAAGAACCACTTCAAAACTTTGTAGTGCCCGTTGATGAAATCGAGGAGAAAACAGGCATTGATTTTTTTCAAAACCAACCTGAAAACTGGCAATCAGCAATGGAAGCTCGGGTTGATACCCAAGATTGGAAATTTTAAATACCGTCCTTCAAGCGGTTGGAATCCAGTTTTAGAAAGATGAACAATAGCATCGTAAAAAAGATCAATCCAGAACCTCCATAACTAAAAAAGGGCAGTGGAACCCCAATGGTAGGTAACAGTCCGATCACCATTCCAATATTGATGAAATAGTGGAACACCAAAATCGAAATCACCCCATAACCATACATTCGACTAAAGTCGCTTTTTTGTCGTTCTGCGATATAAATCAACCGCAAAAAAAATAAGGAAAACAATAGAATTACGGCAGAAGTGCCTAAAAACCCCCATTCTTCGCCCACCGAGCTAAATATATAATCCGTATGCTGCTCGGGCACAAAATCCCCTTTGGTCCGTGTACCCTCCATAAATCCTTTTCCGGTAAAACCGCCCGATTCGATGGCTTTTTCGGATTGATAGGTGTTGTAGCCAATGGTCTGTCGGATTTCATCAAGCTTTTCTTCGTCCTTTTCCAAACTCAACCATAAAGAAAAACGATCTCTGTGACGTTGTTCAAATACATTTTCAAACACAAAATTTACAGATAGGGAAAAGAGTATCGAAACAACAATCACCCCAACAACGGGGAGTATTGGAATTTTTACGGATGCCTTTTTGAATGTGTAGATCAATAGGGTTAAAATGATCAATCCTATGGTGACCCAAACAGTTCCGAACATTAAAGTTGTAGCAAATAAAACGACCGAAAAAATGAGGATGCCCAAGTAATAGATGGGAAAACCTTCTCTAAATAGCACAAAAAAGAGAGAAAAGTAAATAAGTGAGCTTCCTGGATCGGGCTGTGGCAATATCAATAACGCGGGCAATAAGATAATGATCAAGGCATAAATTTGATGCTTTCTTGTCCGAATATCCGTTTGGATGTCGCTTAAAAACTTGGCTAGTGCCAAGGAGGTTGCCACTTTCGCCAACTCCGAAGGTTGAAGGTTAAAAAAACCAAGGTCGTACCAAGAAGTTGCCCCAGCTATGGTTCTTCCGAAAACAAACAAGCCCAAAAGCAAAACAATCGAAACAATATAGAAGATTGAGGCAAAGCGCTCAAAAAATTGGGATTCCACAAAGAGCACGAAGATGATACCCAAAGCGGCAAGGCCTATAAAAAAAAGCTGTTTGCCGTATAAAGTGGAAAAATCAAAAATGGAAGTACTGGCTTCGCCCACCGATGTGGAGTAAATATTGATCCAACCAATAAAAACCAAAATTGCGTAGAGGATTACGGTAATCCAATCCAATCTGCCAAAAGGCCCCCTACCACTCATATTCGTTTATTTCAAAAGGTTCGCCACTATATGGTTTGGCATACTCGTGTTCCAATGTTTTTTCCAGCATGCGCTTTTCCAAATCTTTTCGGGTAATCTCCCCTTTAATGTATTTTTCTATCAAAAGTGAGGCAATGTGACCCGCATAGCGTGATCCGTAATACCCATTTTCAATATAGACCGCTAGGGCAATTTGAGGATTTTCTATAGGTGCAAAGGCCACAAAAACCGAATGATCCGTAAGTTGCATGCGTTCACCATTGACCCGGATATAATTTTCCACAGTACCTGTTTTTCCAGCTATCTCAATACCTGGAATTTGGACCCACCTTGCTGTTCCATAATTATACACATTGGCCATGCCCTCAATTACAGGTTCAAAATGTTTTCTGTCTATGGTGGTGTATCGGGGCTCGGTGTATTTAGGGTCTATTTTTCCATTGTTGCCAACACTTTTAATAATGTGAGGGGTATAAAAATAGCCTCGGTTAGCAATGGCAGCTGTCATGTTGGCCAATTGTAAGGGTGTGGCAGCAATTTCCCCTTGCCCTATGGAATTGGATATAATGGTGGATGCTGCCCATCTGCCATCTCCGTACCATTTATCATAATAAGCCACATCTGGAATCCTTCCAGGGGCGCCTGTGGGAAGGTCAGTGCCTAAAAAATCGCCCAGGCCAAAACTTTTCATGTGCTTTTCCCACATATCCATGCCTTTGTCGGTAGTCTCGTATTTGTCAAAAATCTTTCGGAACACACCGGCAAAATAAGCATTGCACGATTGGTAAATACCTGAATTTAAATCTCGAATTCCACCACCACAATGACATCCCCTGAGCGTATTGCCTACATAGAACCCGTGATAGCACCTAAACTTGGTTTGGGTATCTATTACCCCTTCTTGCAGGCCCACCAAGGCATTAAGTGTTTTAAAAGGTGATCCAGGGGAAGGCTGTGCTAAAATAGAACGGTCCCATGTAGGTTTGGATATGGTATCATAATGTAGTTTGCTATAATTTTCGGAACGTTCCCTGCCTACCAAAAGGGCGGGGTCGTAGGTCGGGCCCGAAATCATGGCCAATATTTCTCCTGATTTGGGTTCAATGGCCACAATGCCCCCACGTTTGCCGTGCATCAATTTTTCCCCATACTCCTGCAGAGTCTTGTCCAAGGTAATGTGAATCTCTTTGCCCTGTTTGGGAAGGGTGTCCAATTTTCCGTCTTTGTAAGGCCCAATATCCCTGTTAAAACGGTCTTTCTGAATATGCTTGACACCTTTTTGGCCTCTCAATATTTCTTCATATTGCTTTTCAATACCTGTACGTCCTTTTAATTCTCCGGCAACATAATACGGATTGTTTTTGAGGTCCCATTCGTTTACCTCACTAATGTAGCCCAGTACATTGGCCGCACTTTTGGTGTTGTAATAGCGCAACGACCTCTTTTGGATATAAAAGCCGGTAAAGTGCCGCATTTTTTCCTGAAGCTTGGCATAATCCTCTTTGGAGAGCTGGGGTACCAAAACAGAGGGCAGCCGAGGAGAATAAATTCTCGCTTTTTCCATTTTGGAAAGGAATTCAAGTTTATCAATACCCAAAAGACTGCAAAATTCCAGAGTGTCCAAAGGTTTTACTTCCCTTGGTATGACCATAACGTCGTATGCAGGTTGATTGCCTACCAATAGTTTGCCGTCCCTGTCGTAAATATAGCCTCTTTCAGGATAGTCGTAGACTTTTTTTATGGCGGGATCATCCAATATTTGATCGGGCGAAAACCGAAACAATTGAAGATAGGATAACCTGCCAATAAATGTGAATCCTATAAGTACAACAATGGATGACAGCAATAATTTCTTCATGACCAACCTAAATTCTAGGGCTTCTTAATATACACCAACGATAAAAACTACGTTTTTATTCGCTTTTTGGACTAAAAAGTGAACTGAATAATACACAAAGTATTAAAGTTACAATACCTGTGGCGAAAACTTTCTTCAAAATTAATAGGATATGGGCGATACTTAAAATTTCAAACGAAAAGAATATTAGATGATGGATAAAAACGAGCAAAGCCATAAAGGTGATACGCTGTACCTTGGTGGTGTTCTTAAAGCTGAAACTTTGAAAATCGTAGTTTACGCCAAAACAAAACC
This sequence comes from Flagellimonas halotolerans, assembly GCF_035818535.1. NCBI lineage: Bacteria > Pseudomonadati > Bacteroidota > Flavobacteriia > Flavobacteriales > Flavobacteriaceae > Flagellimonas > Flagellimonas halotolerans. The sequence goes on from NZ_JAYKYV010000003.1 coordinate 244,132, forward strand.
GCATAATGGCGGGTCGCGCATAGGCAATGGTAACCGACGCCAATGCATTCAAGGCAAGGGTGTCAGAAAAAATATCGATGACCAGCCCCAATAAAAATGCTATAAGCATAAAAAGTGCCCTGTTCCCTTTGATGGGGTACCAATAAAAGAAAATCACATAGACAAAAGGATTTATAAAACCCAGAAAGTTGAGATTGTTAAATATCAAAATCTGTGTGATGACCAACAACACAAATCGCAGCATATTTATGATCAGGGTATTGTTCATTCTATGGTTCTGGATTCTAATTCCTCAATCTCCTCTTTGTCTTTATTCTCTATAAGATATACATTTTTGATGTTGGCCATATCCGAAAACAGTTCCACATCGATATCGTAAAAGCTCTTTGATGCGTTCAAGTCGTATTTTTTAATGATCCCAATGGGAACGTTTTCTGGAAAAATACTGGACATGCCCCCAGTTACAATAGTGTCGCCAACGACCAAGGGAACCAAGCGGGGAATGTCAATCAATTGTACAACCTTATAATCTTTAGTGTCCCAAATCAAGGAACCAAAGTATTCGGTGCCCTTAATTTTTGCGTTGATGTTGGATTTGGTGTTCAGCACACTTTGTACCGTGGCAAAATTATTGGAGACATTCTCTACGATTCCCAAAATTCCATCGGTGGTAATTACGCCCATATCTTGTTGTACCCCATCTTTCTCTCCTTTGTCAATTAAAACATAATTTCTGGGAGAGGTAAAACTATTCTTGATAAGCCTTGCGTCCAATACCTGATAGACGGCCAAAGTGGAATCCAAAGGTTCGATGCTATCATATTGGGCGTTGAATAGCATTTTGCGTAACTGCTGATTTTCCTCGACCAATCGTTTATTTTCTTCTTGTAGATTAAAATATGAAGACACATCTGACCCAGCACCGTAAATACTTCCAGATACCCATCGGGATGAATTAAAAAATCTGGATTGATGATAGGAATGGGAGCGAATCGTCATCACCAATGCGATAAACGCAAAAAAAGCATACAAAAATGCATTTCGGTAGCGTAAAACAAAATTGATGATGCGTTGCATGCAATCGTATCGTTAAGAAGGTTTTTCAACTCCTTGAAGGTAATAGAACCGCAGAAAATACAAGTCTATTTTATTAAAATACTTTTATAGCGCTCCAAGTTTTTAAGGGCAATGCCCGTACCCCGCACAACGGCCCTCAAAGGATCTTCGGCGATGTACACGGGCAAATCGGTTTTTTGGGAAAGCCTTCTGTCCAAACCTCGGAGCATGGATCCACCACCTGCCAAATAAATACCTGTATTGTAAATATCCGCTGCAAGTTCGGGTGGGGTTTGTGACAAGGTTTCCATAACGGCATCCTCTACCCTTAAAATACTTTTGTCGAGTGCTTTGGCAATCTCTCTGTAGGAAACATGGACCTGTTTTGGTTTTCCCGTCAATAGGTCGCGGCCTTGTATGGATTTATCCTCTGGTGGGGATTTCAAATCCTCGGTAGCCGAACCAATCTCTATTTTGATGGCCTCGGCGGTGCTTTCGCCCACGTACAAGTTATGTTGGGTCCGCATATAGTAGATAATATCGTTGGTGAACACATCACCAGCAATTTTTACGGATTTGTCACAAACAATACCACCAAGTGCAATGACCGCAATCTCCGTAGTACCACCGCCTATATCCACGATCATGTTTCCTTTCGGTTGCATAATGTCCAGACCAATACCAATGGCAGCGGCCATTGGTTCGTGGATCAAGTATACTTCTTTACCGTTTACACGTTCAGCAGATTCGCGTACCGCACGCATTTCCACTTCAGTAATCCCAGAAGGAATACAAATGACCATGCGAAGTGCTGGCGGGAACCATTTTTTCTTGAGTGCCGGAATATTTTTGATGAACATACTGATCATCTTTTCCGAAGCATCGAAATCGGCAATTACCCCGTCTTTCAACGGTCGTATGGTTTTGATGTTTTCATGGGTTTTCCCCTGCATCATGTTGGCTTCGCGGCCCACCGCGATTATTTTCCCCGATACACGGTCTCTTGCCACAATGGAAGGACTGTCCACAACCACTTTGTCCAAGTGGATGATCAGGGTATTTGCAGTACCAAGGTCAATGGCAATTTCCTCGGTCATGAAATCAAAAAATCCCATACAAATTGTCTGTTTTTCGGATTAACGGTAAAATTTAACGGCTAAAGTACTAAAATTAATGTTTAAAATGTCTTGTACCTGTCATCACCATGGCCAATCCATTTTCGTTGCAATAATCGATGCTCAATTGATCCTTGATTGACCCCCCGGGTTGAATCACACTTTTAATGCCCGCGTTGTCCGCAATTTCCACACAATCGGGAAAGGGGAAGAACGCATCGCTGGCCATAACCGCACCGTTCAAATCAAAGTTAAAGGATTGTGCTTTGTGGATGGCTTGGTTCAATGCATCAACACGCGATGTTTGCCCAGTTCCGCTTGCACACAATTGTTTGTTCTTCGCCAAAACAATGGTATTACTTTTAGTGTGCTTGCACAATTTAGAGGCAAAAATCAAGTCCTCAATTTCTTCTGGAGTTGGCTTTTTGTCGGTCACGGGGTTCAGATCCTCCTTTGTGTCGGTTTTGGAATCCTTATCCTGGACCAAAACACCGTTCAAGCAAGTTCTCACCAAAGTGTCTGGCAATTCAATTTCATTTTGGACAAGAATAATTCGATTCTTCTTGCTTTTCAAAATTTCCAAAGCATCATCCGCATAACCTGGAGCAATCACCACTTCACAGAACAATTTGTGAATTTCTTCGGCTGTAGGCTTGTCAATTTCAACATTGGAAATTAAAATACCACCAAAGGCTGAAACCGGGTCACCGGCCAATGCATCCACATAGGCTTTATGAATATTGCTTCGAGTGGCCAATCCACAGGCATTGTTGTGTTTTAAAATGGCAAAAGTCGGGTCATCGTTTTTAAACTCACCCATTAAGTTTACGGCAGCATCCACATCCAAAAGGTTGTTGTAGGACAGTTCCTTACCGTGAAGCTTGGAGAACATCGCATCAAAATCACCAAAAAAGAATCCTTTTTGATGTGGGTTTTCGCCGTAGCGCAATACCTGACCTTTGGTCTCGCTGATTTTTAATACGGTTTCTTCTTTCTCTTTGTTGAAGTAGTTGAAAATGGCCGTATCGTAATGTGAGGAAATATTGAAGGCCTTGGTTGCAAAACGTTTGCGGTCTTCCAAGCTAGTGCTTCCGTTTCCTTCGGAAATCACATTCAAAAAGTCTTCGTAATCCTCCATGGACGATACACAAAGCACATCTTTAAAGTTTTTGGCGGCGGCCCTGATGAGAGAGATGCCCCCTATGTCTATTTTTTCAATAATATCTTGTTCCGATGCGCCACTGGCAACGGTTTTTTCAAAAGGATAAAGATCTACGATCACAATGTCCAACTGTGGAATATCAAATTCCTTCATTTGGGAAACATCGCTCTCGTTGTCCTGTCTGTTCAAAATTCCACCAAAAACCTTTGGGTGCAGTGTTTTTACGCGTCCCCCCAAAATGGACGGGTAACTGGTAACATCCTCAACAGGTACCACGTTGATACCTAGATCACGGATAAATTTTTCGGTACCCCCTGTGGAATAAAGAGTTACACCAAGTTCGTCCAATTTTTTTACGATGGGTTCCAGTCCATCCTTATGAAATACGGAAATTAATGCGGCAGAGGCTTTTTTGGCAGTCATCTTCTTTGTCTTAAAATCAATTTATTAAGCGCACAAAAGTACTTTTTTTGAAGCTAAAAAGCAGAACGGTTTATCAACAAAATGGGAGAAGTTTTACAAAATTTCAGCAACGTTTTGGTTGATGAATTCCAAAAAACGTTCATCTTCTTCCGTAAATGGGTCCGGCGTATTGGAGTCGATGTCGATTTGGCCCACATTTTCGCCATTCACGAACAACGGGACAACAATCTCTGCTTTTACTGTAATGCTACAGGCAATATAATTGTCCTGCGCCGCTACATCGGGTACCACAAAGTTCTGATTGCTCACGGCAACCTGTCCGCAAATACCTTTGCCAAAGGGGATAATGGTGTGGTCGGTGGGAGTACCAGCGTAGGGGCCCAATTTCAATTCTTCCTTGTCGCCATTTTTAAAGTAGAACCCGACCCAATCGTAATAATCGATATTATTGCGCAAAAGTTCACAGATTTCCCCCAAACGGGTATCTACTGATTTGTTTTCGTCTCTTACGATTTCAAGTACTTTGGGTTCCAATGATTTTAGCATGAGGTGATTTTTTTTGCAAATGTATTGAATAGTGGTTTTGTACAACAAAAGAAAGTAAACTTACAGCCTAAAACAGATAAAGTTCTGTTAAGCAAAGCAATAAATGTTAATATTTTGTAGTTTTGTAGTCGAATGAAACAGTTTTTCCATCAAATAGGATCCTCGGTAATGGCACTTTTGTTGTTGGCCTCCACGGTTTCGTGGACGGTGGACAAGCATATTTGTATGGGCCGTGTGATGGATATTTCCTTTTTTGCCCATGCCGACGATTGTGGTATGGACATGGATATGGAAAAATCGTGTTGTGATGATGAGTCGTTCACTGTTCAAGGTCAGGACGACCTAAAAATCTCCTTTGAAAATTTTAGTCTGGATCAACAAGTCTTTTTGGTAAGCTTTGTCCATACCTATTTTCAACTTTTCGAAATTGATCCCGGAGAACCAAGCTCGTTCAACGAGTACAACCCACCTCCGTTGATACGGGATGTACAGGTTCTAGATCAGACTTTCCTTATTTGATTTAACATAGATTGAATTTTCCCGATTCAAGTGATTGGGCAGCTGCGTTTATACGCGTTTTTGAGTTGATCTAATGTCTAAATCAAACCTTTATGCTGAACAAAAGCATTAAATTTTTAATAGAGAATAAATTGGTGGCCGTGTTGCTCCTGCTGGTTTTTATGGCATGGGGCATTGTAAGCACGCCTTTTAATTGGGATACTGGAGGTATTTTGCCCAGTAACCCTGTGGCCGTGGATGCCATTCCCGATATTGGGGAAAACCAACAGATCGTTTTCACCAAATGGCCCGGACGCTCCCCACAAGATATTGAAGATCAGATCACCTACCCGTTAACGACTTCTTTATTAGGTATTCCAGGGGTGAAGACCATCCGAAGTTCTTCCATGTTCGGGTTTTCTAGCATCTATATCATTTTTGAAGAGGATGTGGAGTTCTACTGGAGTCGCAGTCGCATTTTGGAAAAACTCAATTCACTCCCAAATAACTTATTGCCCGATGGTGTAAATCCGGCCTTGGGACCAGATGCCACCGCTTTGGGACAGATTTTTTGGTACACTTTGGAGGGTCGCGATAAAAATGGCAATGTAACGGGTGGATGGGATTTGCAAGAGTTGCGCAGTGTACAGGATTACTACGTAAAATATGCGCTTTCTTCTGCATCGGGCGTATCTGAAGTAGCCTCCATCGGTGGTTTTGTGCAAGAATACCAAGTGGATGTGGACCCTGAACTGATGAAGCAGTACAATGTGGGGCTAGATCAGGTCGTCAAAGCCGTAAAGCAGAGCAATAGGGATATTGGGGCACAGACCTTGGAAATCAACAAAGCAGAATATTTGGTTCGTGGTCTCGGCTACATCAAATCGTTGGATGACATCAAAAATGCGGTTGTAATGGCTACCGACTATACCTCCATTCGCGTGCAGGATGTGGCCCATGTTTCTTTAGGGCCTGCGGTTCGTCGCGGAATTTTGGACAAGGAAGGAGCCGAAGTAGTTGGTGGTGTGGTTGTGGCCCGATACGGAGCCAATCCGTTGGAGGTCATCAACAATGTGAAAGATCAAATAAAAGAGTTGAGTGCGGGACTTCCATCAAAAGAATTGAAAGATGGGACCACTTCGCAATTGACCATTGTTCCCTTTTATGATAGAACGGAACTCATTCAAGAAACCCTGGGAACCTTGAACGAAGCCTTGACGCTCGAAATTCTCATCACTATTTTGGTCATTGTGGTCATGGTGTTCAACCTTCGAGCTTCTATTCTGATTTCTGGCCTGTTGCCCATCGCAGTGCTCATGGTGTTCATTTCCATGAAAATGTTCGGAGTAGATGCCAATATTGTGGCCTTGTCAGGTATAGCCATCGCCATTGGAACCATGGTCGATGTTGGGGTCATTCTCTCCGAGAACATTATACGGCACTTGGATGAGAATGATCAAAATTTATCGACCAATGAGGTGGTGTACAATGCCACTTCCGAGGTTTCAGGAGCAATTTTAACGGCCGTATTGACCACGATTATCAGTTTTATACCCGTATTCACTATGGTCGGTGCCGAAGGAAAATTGTTCCGACCATTGGCCTTTACCAAGACCATGGCATTGACGGCCTCCATCATTGTAGCGCTCTTTTTGATTCCGCCTTTTGCAGCCATTATTTTTAAGAAGAAAAAACAAAATTCCATCTTTAAATATATGTGGAACGGTATTTTGATGGCATTAGGCTTGGTTGCCATCGGTTTCGGATATTGGTTGGGCTTGGCATTGCTGGTGTTTGGCGTTTTTGGAGTCCTCAAATTGAGGAAATTTATTGATGGGAAACAAGCTGGAATGCTCAACGTAGGTATCTGTGTTGGAACGATTGTTTTCTTATTGGCAAGCTATTGGAGACCTTTGGGCTTTGATCGTAGTATTGCCATCAATCTACTGTTTGTAAGTTTGATATGTGCTGTTTTATTAGGCGTATTTTACCTGTTCAGACAATATTACAGTCGCATTTTGACATGGGCATTGGAAAACAAACTGCTATTTCTTTCTATTCCTTCTGTAATAGTTGTCTTCGGATTTATGATCATGCGCAACACAGGGGAGGAATTTATGCCCTCGCTCAATGAAGGCTCATTCCTTTTGATGCCCACTTCCTTGCCCCATGCAGGAGTTGAAGAAAACAAAAGGGTGTTGCAACAGCTGGATATGGCCGTGGCCACCATTCCCGAGATTCAAACCGTAGTGGGAAAAGCAGGACGGACCGAATCCGCGTTGGATCCCGCACCACTTTCCATGTACGAGAATATTATCCAGTACCGTTCGGAGTATCAAAAAAACGATACAGGAAGTCCGCAGCGATTCAAGGTTAATGCGGACGGTTATTTTGAATTGGGCAATGGAAAAGTGCTCGCCAATCCAAATTTGGAAGTCCGCAATGAACAAAAGTATGCCGAAAACCATGTGAGCGAACCATTGCGAATCGATAGGAAGCTTTTAATTCCCGATGATGATGATGGGGAGTATTTCCGTAATTGGCGCCCCGAGATCAAAAGTCCGGATGATATTTGGAACGAAATCGTAAAAGTGACCAAGTTGCCCGGAGTTACATCGGCGCCCAAGCTCCAACCCATCGAAACACGATTGGTGATGCTTCAAACAGGAATGCGTGCCCCGATGGGTATTAAGGTAAAAGGTCAGGATTTAAAGGAAATCGAAAACTTTGGCCTTCAATTGGAACCCATTTTAAAAGAAACTGCTGGGGTTAAGGATGAAGCCGTTTTTGCAGACCGAATCGTAGGGAAGCCCTATCTGCTCATCGATATTGACCGTGAAAAATTGGTGCGCTACGGACTTGTAATTGAAGATGTGCAACAAATTCTTGAGGTGGCCATTGGAGGTATGAATTTGACCCAAACCGTGGAAGGAAGGGAGCGCTATGGTGTTCGGGTGCGCTACCCAAGGGAACTTCGGGAAAACCCAACCGATTTGGAAAATATTTATGTTCCGGTGCAAAAAGGAAGTCCCGTTCCATTGAGCGAACTTGTAACCATTCGATACGAGCAGGGACCACAAGCGATTAAGAGCGAAGACACCTTTTTGGTGGGCTATGTGCTATTTGATAAGCAAGATGGCTATGCAGAGGTCAATGTGGTGGAAAATGCACAGGCCAAGATTGAAGAAAAAATAGAAAGTGGCGAATTGGTGGTGCCAAAAGGCATCAGCTATAAATTTACCGGGACGTATGAGAACCAGTTACGTGCAGAAAAAACTTTGTCCGTGGTGGTTCCCTTGGCCCTATTAATCATCTTTTTGATACTTTACTTTCAGTTTAGGTCGGTTGCTACTTCCCTAATGGTTTTTTCTGGAATTACGGTGGCTTTTGCAGGTGGCTTTTTAATGATTTGGTTCTATGGTCAGGATTGGTTTCTAAACTTCAGTTTTATGGGTGAGAACCTGCGTGACCTTTTCCAAATGCATACGATTAACCTGAGTGTGGCTGTCTGGGTCGGTTTTATTGCCCTGTTCGGTATTGCTACCGATGACGGGGTGGTGATGGCCACCTACCTTACCCAAACTTTTGACAAGAACAAACCCAACAATTTAAAAAGCATCCGTACCTCGGTACTGGAAGCAGGCGAAAAACGTATCCGGCCTTGTTTGATGACCACAGCGACCACCATTTTGGCACTTTTGCCCGTGCTTACCAGTACAGGAAGAGGGAGTGATATTATGATTCCGATGGCCATTCCAAGTTTTGGAGGGATGTTGATTGCATTGATCACCTTGTTTGTGGTGCCCGTGCTATTCAGTTGGAAAAGTGAGTTGCAACTTAAAATGCAAAACAGATGAAAAGGAGATTCATATACATAGTATTTGCTTTAACAGCTTTTGGGGTTAACGCCCAGTCCTTGGAAAGCTATTTGCAAGAAGCTGAGTTGAACAGTCCCAAGATTCAAGCCTTGGAACTTCGCTATAACATCGCAAAGGAAAAGGTGGTCGAAATGAACACTTTGCCCAATACCACCATAGCGGCAGGATATTTTGTGAGCGAACCAGAGACCAGAACAGGGGCACAGCGTGCCAGATTTTCGGTATCGCAAATGTTACCTTGGTTCGGAACGATCACCGCACGGGAAAACTATGCAGGTTCCATGGCGGAGACCGAGTATGCAGAAATTGTAATCGCCAAACGAAAATTGGCCTTGTCCGTGGCACAATCCTATTATGTGTTGTATGGAATTCAGTCGAAGCAAAAAGTGTTGCAGGAAAATATAGAACTGCTTAAAACCTACGAGACCTTGGCTTTGACCTCTGTTGAAGTGGGAAAGGCTTCCGCGGTTGATGTTTTAAAGCTTCAAATTCGTCAAAATGAATTGCAACAGCAGAAAGAAGTGCTGGAGCAATCGTACCTAGCAGAGCAGGCTGTCTTCAATAATTTGCTGCATCGAGATGAAAGTATTGGGGTTGAGGTGGTGGATGAAATGGATATTCCTGTGGATGAGCCCATTTTCAACAAAGACGATTTGAGCCTTAATCCAGAGTTACTCAAATATGATCAATTGTATGAATCGGTAACCCAATCGGAATTGCTCAACCAAAAGGAAAATGCTCCAAGTTTTGGGATAGGGTTGGATTATATACCTGTTTCGGAACGGGATGATATGGTTTTTAGCGATAACGGAAAGGATATTGTAATGCCGATGGTCACTTTTTCCGTTCCCATTTTCAACAATAAGTTTAAATCGACCACCAAACAGAACGAGCTTCGTCAAAAAGAGATTGAATTCCAAAAAGAAGAACGATTGAACGTGCTGGAAAATGCCTTTGCCAATGCCATTTCGCAACGGAACCAGGCACGCATTGCGCATCAAACCCAAGCAAAAAACCTAAAACAGGCCAAGGATGCCGAAGAAATCCTGATCAAGAACTACGAAACGGGCACCATCGACTTTAACGACGTGCTCGACATTCAAGAGCTGCAATTAAAGTTTCAGACCAATCAAATACAATCGGTGCAGTTGTATTATCTACAATCTGCCATCATCAATTATTTAATTAACAAGTAAATTTAAAATGTCAAAAAATGAGAACAAACATTAGAACTATTATCGGAATCGCATTCGCTTCAGTATTGGTACTTACGGTATCGTGCAAGGGAAAAACGGAGGAAGCAAAAGAAACTTCTACGGAAGCAACCATGGAACATGAAGGCCATGACATGGAAAAGATGGATCATGAAGGGCATGACATGGAAGGCATGGAAACTGCAAAAATGGAAGGCAAAGAATATACCTCCACATATGTGTGCCCAATGCATTGCGAGGGTAGTGGAAGTGATGAAGAGGGTAAATGCCCGGTTTGCGGGATGACCTATGTGTTGAACAAGGAGCACATGGCAGACGGACATACCCACAATTAATTAAAGTTTGAATTGTACCAGCGATGCGGATTAAAGTAAAAAATATGGTTTGCGATAGATGCAAAGGCGTTCTGAGACAAGAGTTTCAGAATGCGGGCATCAAGGTGGTACATATGGATTTGGGAGAAGTCCAATTTTATGACGGAGCCCAATATCAATTGGAGCATATTCGGGAGATTTTGGTCAAAAATGGTTTTGAATTGATCGAGGGTGTGAATGAAAGTTATATAGCTGACATTAAAAAACACTTGATCAATGCTTTGGATGACGATTTGCACCGGAATCTCTCGAAATACCTGTCAGAAAAAATGAACAAAGATTATTCGGTGCTCAGTAAAATGTTCAGTGCCAAGGAGGGCCTGACCATTGAAAAGTACTTTATCCTCTTGAAAATTGAGCGGGTAAAGGAAGAAATCCAGATGGATAACAAGACATTTTCTGAAATAGCTTATGATTTGAACTATAAGAGCAGTAGCCATTTGGCCAAACAGTTTAAATCGATAACAGGAATGTCCATGAGTGAATACCGAAAAGTGCAAGATTGGAATCGGAGGCCTTTAGATCAAATTGTATAAAAGATACCCAGAATTGTGAAAAGCTTCCAGCTGGTGTTCAGTTAGTTTTGAAAAAAAACAAACAAGATGAAACATACCTATCACATACACGGAATGAGCTGTAATGGCTGTAGAAATCATGTAGAAGGAACCCTTTCCAAAGTGGATGGGGTTACCGGGGTTGAGGTAAATCTGGAAAAAGCCGAGGCCGTGATTGAGATGGAGGAGCACATTCCAATTAAAAAGTTCGAGGAAGCTTTGGAAAAAGATGGAGGCGGTTACAGTATTCATGCCGAAGGCCACTATCATAAACCAAAGAAAAAAGAGAAAAAACCGGTTTCCAATGGAAATGGCACTTTTTATTGCCCAATGCAATGCGAGGGAGACAAAACCTATGATGAACCTGGCGATTGTCCTGTTTGTGGGATGGATTTGGTGGAGGAACAAAATACGTCTACGAGCTCCAAACAACAATGGACCTGTCCCATGCATCCCGAAGTGGTGGAAGATGGCCCAGGTTCCTGCCCAAAATGTGGAATGGAGTTGGTTCCCAAAGAACCGGAAGCCAGTGCAGAGGAAAAAACCTATAAAAAACTGCTCAAGAAATTTTGGGTAGCGGTAGCTTTTACGCTGCCCATTTTCTTAATAGCCATGAGCGATATGATTCCCAGTAATCCGTTTCATGAGTTAATGGTGCCCAAATATTGGAATTGGGTTCAGTTTGTCCTATCGCTTCCCGTGGTTTTTTACGCCACATGGATGTTTTTTGAAAGAGCTTATCGAAGCATCAAAACGTGGAACCTGAACATGTTTACCTTGATTGGTATCGGTGCGGGCGTGGCTTTTATATTTAGTGTGCTCGCATTGTTGTCCCCAGGATTTTTTCCTGACCAGTTCAAGGGGGAAACAGGTGCGGTTCACGTCTATTTTGAGGCAGCAACCGTAATTCTCACTTTGGTGCTTTTGGGCCAATTGTTAGAGGCTAGGGCGCACAGCAAAACCAATAATGCGGTAAAGGAATTATTGAAATTGGCTCCCAACAAAGCAATCAAAGTTGTGGATGGGGAAGAGGTTGAGGTAAGCATTGATGATATAGAAAAGGATGATATTCTCCGTGTGAAACCTGGCGAAAAAATTCCTGTGGACGGTATCATTACGGAAGGAGACACTTCAGTGGACGAATCCATGATCACAGGAGAGCCCATTCCAGTTGAAAAAACAGTGGATGACAAAGTAAGCAGCGGAACCATCAATGGGAATCAAACCTTTTTGATGAAAGCTGAAAAAGTGGGTAGCGACACCCTGCTTTCACAAATCATCAAGATGGTGAACGAAGCTAGCCGAAGCCGTGCACCTATTCAAAATTTGGCCGATAAGGTATCCGCCTATTTTGTGCCAGCAGTTGTCATCATTTCTATTTTGACATTTGCTGTTTGGGCGATATGGGGTCCCCGGCCAACCTATGTTTACGCCTTGATCAATGCCATTGCCGTATTGATCATCGCCTGTCCATGTGCACTCGGTCTAGCCACACCTATGTCCGTAATGGTAGGAGTAGGAAAAGGTGCCCAAAACGGAGTGTTGATCAAAAATGCCGAAGCTTTGGAGAAAATGGCCGATGTGGACACCCTGATTATTGATAAAACGGGTACCATCACCGAAGGCAAACCCACTTTTGATCATTTAGAGGTGTTTTCAGATGATTATTTAAAAGAAGAATTGCTGCAATATCTAGTGTCGGTAAATGCCAATAGCGAACACCCTTTGGCACAAGCGACGGTGAATTATGGCAAGGAAAAGGATGTTAAAATTCTAAAAACGGAATCTTTTAATGCCGTGACGGGTATGGGTGTTGAAGGCAAGATCAAGGATTTAGAGATTCAGTTGGGGAACATCAAATTGATGGAAAAAGCCAATGTTGACATCTCTGATGATATGAAGGATAAAGTCAAAAAAGCACAAGGGAAAGGTAAAACGGTTTCCTATTTGGCCATTGATGGTAAATGTCACGGTTTTGTGGCCATTGGAGATAAAATCAAGGAGACAAGTGCCAATGCCATCAAAGCAATTCAAGATAAGGGGATAAAGGTGATTATGCTTACGGGCGACAATGAAACGACCGCAAAAGCAGTAGCTGGTGAATTGCATTTGGATGATTTTAAGGCAGAAACCTTGCCCGAAGATAAAATGAAGGAAGTGGAACAGCTTCAAAACAACGGCAGAGTGGTCGCCATGGCCGGTGATGGAATCAACGATGCGCCTGCCTTGGCCAAAAGCGATTTGGGTATTGCCATGGGCACGGGCACCGATGTGGCCATAGAAAGCGCCATGATCACTTTGGTAAAAGGCAACTTGCATGGCATTGTAAAAGCACGGAACCTTAGTGAGGCCGTGATGAAAAACATAAAACAAAACTTATTTTTTGCATTGATCTACAACACCATTGGTGTTCCAGTAGCTGCAGGGGTGCTCTATCCCTTTTTTGGGATTTTGCTTTCGCCTATGATTGCGGCCCTGGCCATGAGCTTTAGCTCGGTGTCGGTTATAGCCAATGCATTGCGATTACGAACTAAATCAATCGACTAAAAATAAAATGGTAAAACGAACAACAGCGGTTAAGATTAGAAAAGCCCACAGGTATTTGGGGATATTTTTGGGCATTCAATTCATCATGTGGACAGCTAGCGGACTCTACTTCAGCTGGACCGACATTGATGAAATTCATGGAGATCATTTCAGAAACATGGATTATCACCCCGTTGCATTTGATGGACTCATTGGGCTTTCACAAATCAATATTCCATCAAGGATAAATTCGTTGAGCCTAAAGGAAATAGCAGGTAAACCGTATTACTGGATCAATAACGAATATTTGGTAGATGCTAAAAACGGAAACATAAAAGAAGGTGTTTCGGAACAAGAGGCTTTGGCGGTAGCTGAGCGTCATATGTCAACAGAATTAAAAGTCAAAGGGGTTGAGATGATCCATGAGGCCGATAAGCATCATGAGTATCGGGAAAAGAAATTGCCTGCTTATGTGATTACGTATGATTCACCAGAAAACATTAAGGCCTACGTTTCGGAGGCCGATGGTTCGTTTCAAACGGTAAGACATCGAAATTGGAGATGGTTCGATTTTCTTTGGATGACCCACACGATGGATTATGAAAGTCGGGACAATTTTAATACCACCGTGCTTCGTGCTTTTTCCCTTTTGGGATTGATCACGGTACTGAGCGGATTTTTGCTTTGGTTTACCTCGTCGCCAACGATGAGGAAATTGGTTAAACGAAAAAAGTAAAACGATGAAAAAGGAAAACATCATATATATTGGAATTGCGGTTGTGGTCGGGCTATTGGTCGGATACCTCATATTTGGGGGAAGTGCCGAGACTACAAACGAAACAGAGCATGACCACAGCACGGAAATTGCCTCGGGCGACATGTGGACCTGTTCCATGCACCCACAGATTATGCAACCGGAACCGGGATCTTGCCCCATTTGCGGGATGGATTTAATTCCGGCAGAAAGTAGCGGAGAGGGACTGATGGCGAATCAAATAAAAATGACCGAGAATGCCATGGTGTTAGCAGGCGTAGAAACCATTATGGTAGGTTCTGGAACAGCAGGAGAGGACCATGTTAAAGTTTCTGGTAAGGTTACTGTGAACCAAGAATCCGATGCAGTTCAATCGGCCTACTTTGATGGGCGGATTGAAAATATTTACATCAATTTTGAAGGCGAAACAGTGCGAAAAGGCCAAAAATTGGCCGCTATTTATGCCCCGGCTTTGGTTTCGGCCCAACAAGAGTTGTTGACCGCTGCCAAATTAAAGGAAACACAGCCCCAATTGTACAAAGCCGTTCGCAACAAATTGAAACTTTGGAAATTGTCCGAAACACAAATCAACGAAATCGAAAGCTCTGGCCAAGTGGTTGAAAATTTTCCGGTGTACTCCAATGTAAGCGGTGTAATCTCCGAAATTATGGTAGAGGAAGGCGATTACATCAAAACGGGTTCACCTTTGTTGAAAGTAGCCAATTTGAATTCGGTTTGGGCTATTTTTGATGCGTATGAAAACCAATTGAGCTTGTTTAAGGAAGGGCAAACGTTGAACGTGACCACCAAATCATACCCTAATGAAACATTCCCTGCCAAAGTTTCCTTTATTGCTCCCACATTGAACAAGAATACAAGAACCTTGGAGGTTCGTGCAGGACTTGATAACCAAAAGGGGTTGCTCAAACCTGGAATGTTTGTACAGGCCGAAGTTGAGGTTTCAAACAATCAAAACGAATCGTTGACCATACCGGAAAGTGCGGTTTTGTGGACGGGAAAGCGTTCCTTGGTCTATGTACAGCCAAATCCGGACAATGCAATTTTTGAAATGCGCGAGGTGGAGCTCGGAAATTTGAGAAATGGCAGTTATGTGATCAATTCGGGCTTGAAACCGGGTGACTTGGTAGTGGCCAAAGGAACTTTTACGGTAGATGCCGCTGCCCAGTTGCAGGGCAAAAAATCCATGATGAATCAAGATGGAGCCACAACCAGCATGAATCATGACGGGCATTCGGGTATGGGAAGTACCATGGAAATGAAATTTTCTAAAGAAGCACAATCAAAGTTCAACAACCTTTTAAATATTTATCTGGATTTGAAAGATGCCTTGGTTGCATCAGACCAAGAGCAAACACAAGTGTTGGCAAAGCAGGGTACGGAAATTGCTTCAGAAATAAGCGGCTTGCCAATGGATGATATGGGCAAGAGTCACATATCAGAATTAGCCGAACAACTTTCAGAAATTGCTTCAAAAGATATTTTGCAGGCGCAACGGCAGGATTTTGTATCGCTTTCCCAAAATATGATTCAGATAGGGCAACAAATCAATGAATTGGACATAAAACTTTATGTACAGCATTGCCCCATGGCGAATAATGATAAAGGGGCCAATTGGCTCAGCTTGGAGGAAGAAATACGAAACCCCTACTATGGGGATGCTATGCTGACATGTGGTAGCGTGGTGGGAACAATCGACTAACTATTTTAGTTAATTTTTAGCCAAATAAAATCTACGGATTCAAATCTGAAATACATTTACTCCAACATTTAAATTATTGACTGATGAAACAAGCAAAGTCAAACGGAAAGTCATCTCCTGCAAAAACGGTAAAGCCTGTTGCAAAGAAGACTGCCCAAGCTACTGGTAAGAAGAAGTAACTTGGTTTTTAGGTTCTCCCTGAGAACCGCACAAAAGAAAAGAAAAAGAAAACGCCCCGATGAAAATCGGGGCGTTCCTATTTTTAATCCGAATGGAAATATTATTACATCATGCCTGGCATTCCACCGCCACCTCCCATTGGAGGCATTGCAGGGGCATCTTCCTTAATATCGGTCAATGCACACTCTGTGGTCAAAATCATACCTGAAACAGATGCTGCGTTTTCCAAGGCAATACGGGTTACTTTTTTAGGATCAATGATTCCTGTTTTGAGCATATCCACATATTGGTCGGACTTGGCATCATAACCGAAGTCTTTTTTGCCTTCAAGTACTTTGGCGATAACCACGGAACCTTCACCACCAGCATTCTCTACGATGGTACGCAAAGGAGCTTCAATGGCTTTGGCCACGATTTGTACACCTGTGGTTTCATCCAAAGATTCGGTCGCCAATTTTTCAAGGACCTTTTTGGCTCTTACCAAGGCAACACCACCACCGGCAACAATACCTTCTTCTACAGCGGCACGGGTTGCGTGCAAGGCATCATCCACACGGTCTTTCTTTTCTTTCATTTCTACTTCGGAGGCTGCACCTACATATAGTACGGCAACACCACCGGCCAATTTGGCCAAACGCTCCTGAAGTTTTTCCTTGTCGTAATCAGATGTTGTAGTCTCGATTTGAGCTTTGATCTGGTTTACCCTGGCTTTGATGTCATCTGCATTTCCGCTACCGTTTACAATTGTAGTATTGTCTTTGTCAATGGTTACAGTTTCAGCAGTACCCAACATATCCAAAGAAGCGTTTTCCAAAGAGAATCCTCTTTCTTCAGAGATTACGGTACCACCGGTTAGGATAGCGATGTCTTCCAACATAGCTTTTCTTCTGTCACCAAAACCTGGGGCCTTTACAGCAGCAATTTTAAGCCCACCTCTCAATTTGTTTACTACCAAAGTAGCTAGGGCTTGCCCTTCTACGTCTTCAGCGATGATCAAAAGTGGTCTTCCAGATTGTGCTACGGGCTCTAGGATAGGAAGGATTTCCTGTAGGTTGGAGATTTTCTTGTCAAAAAGAAGAATGTAAGGATTCTCCAAATCGGCGATCATCTTGTCCGTATCGGTTACGAAGTAGGGAGAAAGGTATCCTCTGTCAAACTGCATACCTTCTACAACATCAACATAAGTGTCGGTACCTTTTGCTTCTTCAACGGTGATTACACCTTCGTTTCCAACTTTGGCGAATGCTTTGGCGATAAGGTCACCGATAGCTTGATCGTTATTTGCGGAAATAGAAGCAACTTGCTTGATCTTGTCGGAATCGTTGCCCACTTTTTTGGCTTGTTTTTCCAAGTCGGTCACCAAAGCTTCGACAGCTTTGTCGATTCCGCGTTTTAAATCCATGGGATTTGCTCCAGCGGCAACGTTTTTAAGGCCTTCTTTTACAATGGCCTGTGCCAATACGGTTGCGGTAGTGGTACCATCACCCGCTTGGTCGTTGGTTTTGGAAGCAACTTCCTTCACCATTTGTGCGCCCATATCCTCCAGAGCGTCTTCCAATTCAATTTCTTTTGCGACGGATACACCATCTTTGGTTACTTGTGGTGCTCCAAAGGACTTGCTGATGATTACGTTTCTACCTTTTGGCCCCAAGGTTACCTTAACGGCCTCGGCCAATTTGTCAACGCCTCGTTTCAGTCCGTCACGTGCATCTATATCAAATTTAATATCTTTTGCCATTTTATACTCTTATTTTGTCATTCCTGCGGAGGCAGGAATCTTTTGGTTATACTTTTAAGTCTTTTATGGATTCCCGCTGTTGCGGGAATGACATATGGGTTACACTATTGCCAAAATATCGCTTTCGCGCATCATCAAATAATCGGTACCATCAAATTTAAGTTCGGTACCGGCATATTTTCCATAAAGAACGGTGTCGCCTACTTTAACGGTCACTTTTTCGTCCTTGGTTCCAGGTCCAACGGCCACAACAGTTCCTTTTTGTGGTTTTTCTTTAGCGTTGTCCGGGATGATGATACCGGAGGCAGTTTTTGTCTCGGCCTGTAGAGGCTCGATCAAAACCCTGTCTGCCAATGGTTTGATATTTACTTTAGCCATATTTTAATTATTTAGGTGTTTGTTTTAAAAATTCTTGAACGTAAAGGACAGAAATTGTGCCAATGCTCAAAAACTGACATTCTGGAAAACAAAAATGCCAGCTTGTCATTTCAAGCTGGCATTTTTCTATGCTTTGTCACTTTTTGTTATCCAATAGTGTCTACTGGACTTGTTGTGTCGGCAGGTGGAAGTTGTTCGGGTACTTCCTCTGGAACCGTTTCTGGTATTTCCGTATCGTCGCCTTGGAGTAGTTTGGAATCTGCTTGGCTATAGTTTCCTTTTAGGGAAACGTTGGAAAGCAATATCAAAACAATCAAAAGGGTGGCAAGGGTCCAAGTACTTTTATCTAAAAAGTCCCCGGTCTTTTTTACACCACCAACAACTTGGTTGCCACTTCCTCCAAAGGATGAGGACAATCCTCCTCCTTTAGGGTTTTGGACCATAATGACCAAGACTAACAAAAGGCACACGATAATTATCAGTACCAAAAAAATTGCAAACGTGCTCATTTCTTATCTTTTTCTTGTTGCAGTTTCTTCACTGCCTGAATTTGATCTGCAAAGAAACCACTTTTTTCTGGATATTTCAAACTCAATATTTTAAACGCTTGAATAGCTTTTTTATACTTTTTTTGCTCTAAGTAAACCTTGGCCAAGGTCTCTGTCATCAACTCGTTTTGGTTGATTTTGGTAGATTCTTTTATTTTGACTTTGGGGTTGGATTCCTTTGGAACAATCTTGGGGTTGTTCTCGATAAACTTGTCCAAGAGTTCAAATTTCTTTTTACGCTCCAGCTCGTCCATCACATTTTCTTCCTGATGGTCTACATTGTTCTCCTTTTCTTCTGATGGTTCTTCAGAGGTTGAGGTCAATTGGAGCCATTCGGTAAAGGAGTGCTTCTCCTTTTTGGTGAACGGGATGGGTTTGCCCAAATTTAAATCGGTGTCCGGTTCCTTTATGGTTTCCTCAACTTTTTCAGCTTGCTTTTCAGGAGTTTTTGATTTGAAAAGTTCTGGATTCAGAATTTGTTCTGCATCGGTTAAATTTTGGGGCAGGGCAGGCTCGTTGGATTCCGATAGCATACTCGCCGCATTTGGATTGGGCCGTATTTCTTCCGAAACGGCTTCTTGGTCCTCAAGTTTGGAACCCCTCCCGGTAATGGCATCTGCAATATTGTTTTGGATAAATTCTTTGGAGGTGATATAATCAAAAAGCACATCCCTGTCAGAAGTATGGGCGGCCGTTACCTTAAGGGCATTGTTGTACTTGTAGCTGTCCAGATTTTTGAGGCCTTTTAAGTGCAGCGCGCGTGCTGCCTGAAAATAGGGGTATTCCTCAATGATACCTTCCAATTCCCTTGTTTGTTTGGGAGATAGGATGGCATTCGAGTTTTGAAGAATGTGTATAAAATTTGAAACGTTCATATACTATTACCAATTCCCCAAGGATGCATTAAAAATATCCTGGGTAAGTCGTTCAAAAATTTCTTCGTGCGCAGCAGCTTGTATGGATGGCAACGGAGCTGCTGCATCAAAATCGTAAAAGAAAGAAAACCTTTTTTCAAAATCAGCATCTTCCTTTGTAGTGTTGTAAAACCGGACATTTACGCTCATGGTAAGCCGGTTTTGGGCAGTCCGCTGATCGGATGTGGCTGTCATGGGCACCACTTTGTACTCCACAATTTCGCCTTCGTACAACAAATCACCATTACTTCCGGTAAGGGACAAGCTGGTAAGGTTGTTGATCATGTCCTGCAGTGCCAAGGTGAAATCACGCCCTAATCCGGGTACAATGACCGAACCGGGTGTTTGATCCGCATAATTCTGAAAAAAGTTCACTTGGAAACTCTCAGCGGTCCCGATGTCTGCTCCAGAAAAGTTATATGCCCCACAGCTCTGTAGGAAGAA
This sequence comes from Flagellimonas halotolerans, assembly GCF_035818535.1. NCBI lineage: Bacteria > Pseudomonadati > Bacteroidota > Flavobacteriia > Flavobacteriales > Flavobacteriaceae > Flagellimonas > Flagellimonas halotolerans. The sequence goes on from NZ_JAYKYV010000003.1 coordinate 264,154, forward strand.
AACCAATCCCAACAGTCCGGCCTTTAGTCCATTTTTTTTCATTGTTCCCATTAAAATTTTTAAGTGCAAATTAAAGATCGTACTGTTTTATTTTTCTGTAGAGTGTCCTTTCGGAAATTCCAAGTTCCGCAGCAGCGGCCTTTCTTTTCCCCTTGTTACGCTCCAACGATTTTTTGATCAGCTCGATTTCCTTTTCTTGTAAAGATAGGGTTTCTTCCTCTTCGATCTCTTCAGCAAAATGATAACGGTCTTCTGGGGGTTGATGTGTTGTGGTCGATGCTGATGCTTCAACAACAGGTTCAGGAAGATGTAACAATCCCGCCGTGGGTTTCTCCTCGTGTTCTACATCCTCTTCTTTCTGGTTTCCATAGATTTTTCGAATCAAGCCTTCGTTTTCGCGCTGAACTTTATTGGAATCATTATCCTTAAGAAGCTCCAAGGTTAATTTTTTGAGGTCGTTCAAATCACCCTTCATGTCAAAAAGAACCTTGTACAGGATTTCGCGCTCGTTGCTGAAATCCCCTTCTTTTTTGGCTTGGGCTACTACGGCAGGTAAATTGGAACTGCTTGCATTGGGCAAATAGCCGCTTAGTGTAGCTGCTGAAATATTTCGGTTTTCTTCCAGGACGGAAACCTGCTCTGCAATGTTTCGTAATTGACGAATATTGCCGGGCCAGCGGTATTTCAAAAGAAGCTCCACGGCATCGTCCTCCAATCGGATGGTGGGCATTTTATATTTTTGTCCAAAGTCCGAAGCAAATTTTCTGAACAGCAGGTGAATATCGTCCCGTCTATCGCGAAGCGGGGGCAGATTTATTTCAACCGTACTTAATCTATAATAAAGGTCTTCCCTGAATTTTTCCTTTTTAATGGCCTCGAACATATTAATATTGGTGGCCGCTACGATACGAACATCGGTTTTTTGCACTTGGGAGGACCCTACTTTTAGGAACTCGCCATTTTCCAGTACACGTAGCAATCGAACCTGAGTCGTCAACGGAAGTTCACCTACTTCGTCCAAGAAGATGGTGCCTTTGTCGGCCACTTCAAAATAACCGCTACGGGTTTGGGTGGCACCGGTAAAAGCCCCTTTTTCGTGACCAAACAATTCACTGTCTATAGTTCCTTCGGGAATGGCACCGCAGTTTACCGCAATGTATTTGGCATGCTTGCGGTGGGACAGGGAATGGATGATTTTTGGAATGGATTCCTTTCCCACCCCACTCTCACCGGTCACCAAAACCGAAATATCGGTAGGCGCGACTTGTATGGCTTTTTCTATGGCCCGATTGAGTTTTATATCGTTTCCGATAATCTCGAACCGTTGTTTTATGGATTGTACATTTTCCATATGCTGCTATTCCTGCGAAAACAGGAATCTTATTTTTTTTGATTCCGCACAGATACTGAGCGTAGTCGAAGCACAAAGCGGAATGACAAATTGGTTATTAATTGTTTTCTGAATATCCTACTGCCTCACCAATAAGGGTAGCCGAGGTACATTCGTGGATTTTTACGTTCACAAAATCGCCCACTTTGTAATTTTCCTTTGGAAAAACCACAACGGTATTCTGGGAATTTCGTCCCATCCAATGTGCATCGGATTTTTTGGAAGTTCCCTCGATAAGAACTTCTTCGGTTTTGCCCAGATGTTGTTGGGTACGATAGTGGCTGTGTTTTTGCTGCAGTTCAATGATTTCCTGCAAACGCATTTTCTTGGTAGCTTCAGGAATGTCGTCTTCCATTTTGCGTTCGGCCAAGGTTCCAGGTCTTTCGGAATAAGCGAACATAAAACCAAAATCGTACTTCACGTATTCCATCAGGCTTAAGGTATCTTGATGGTCTTCCTCGGTTTCTGATGGGAAGCCCGTGATCATATCCTGACTGATGGCGCAATCGGGTATAATTTTTCTGATGTTGTCGATAAGCTCAAAATATTCCTCACGGGTATGAAGCCGGTTCATCGCCTTTAAAATGCGGTTGCTTCCACTCTGCACGGGTAAGTGAATGTACTTGCAGATATTTTCGTGCTTGGCCATCGCCTCGATAACATCCAAGGTCATATCCTGTGGGTTGGATGTTGAAAAACGGATACGCATTTTGGGCTGTGCCTGCGCCACGAGCTCCAACAATCCTGCAAAGTTTACGGATGTGGCTTTTTGTATGTCCGAAGCCTTGTCGAAATCCTTTTTTAATCCACCGCCGTACCAAAGGTAACTGTCCACATTTTGGCCCAAAAGCGTGATTTCCTTGAATCCTCTTTCCCAAAGATCGTTCACTTCTTCCAAAATGGATTGTGGGTCGCGGCTACGTTCTCTTCCACGAGTAAAGGGAACCACACAGAAAGTACACATGTTGTCGCAACCTCGGGTAATGGAAACAAAGGCGGAGACTCCGTTGGTGTTCAATCGAACAGGTGCCACATCGCCATAGGTTTCTTCTTTGGAAAGGATAACGTTTACGGCATTTCTACCTTCATCAATTTCTTGGATAAGGTTGGGCAGGTCTTTGTAAGCATCGGGGCCTACCACCATATCCACAATTTTCTCCTCTTCCAGGAACTTACTTTTCAATCGTTCGGCCATACAGCCCAATACCCCAACCTTCATGTTGGGTTTGGTTCTTTTTACGGCATTGAACTTCTCCAGTCGCTTGCGAACGGTTTGTTCGGCCTTTTCGCGAATGGAGCAGGTGTTTACCAATACCAAATCGGCATCATCCAAGTTTTGGGTGGTGTTGAAACCTTCCTTGGCCAATATGGACGCCACAATCTCGCTATCGGAAAAGTTCATCTGGCAACCGTAGCTTTCTATATAGAGCTTTCGACCGTTGCTTTCGTTGTTTTCCAGCGACAAGGTGCTCCCTTGTTGGCTTTCATCTATTACTTTTTCCACGCTTTTTTCCTCGATCATAAATGTTTCAATGGGATGCAAAGATAATGCTTATTACAGTTTAGTGACAATTTGGCAGTAATTTTTAAGAAGATATTGCGGAATCGCCTGTTAGTGTTACCTTCAAACTAAAAAAATAACCAATTTTTTTTAAAATGAATTTTACCAACCTATCCGAAAGAATAAAGCAGAGCGCACCAGTAGAATTTGGGTCCGTGTTCAACAACTCTTTTGAATTGTTCAAAAAGGTGTGGCTACAGGGGTCTCTTACCTTATTATTGACTTTTGTTAGCATAATTCCTTTTTATTTGCTGATTTACCTCCCAATGATAGCCATGGGGGTCAGCGATTCCAATGCTTTCGACCAACAGGAAATGCCACCAGCATTTGCCGTGCTAATGACTTTTGTAATGCCCATATCTATGATTGGTGGAATGACCGTTGCTGTTTGTTTGAACGCTGCTTTTTTAAGGATTTGCAGAAAATATGATTTAAAGGAGCAGGGGAGGGACGATTATTTTTATTACTTCAAAAAAGAATATTTGTCAAAGGCATTGATTCTTTCTTTGATAATGGTCGGGCTATCGCTGCTGGGTTTATTGGTCTGCGGATTGGGTATTATCTATTTAATGGTGCCCATGTCTTTGTTCCCCGCATTTTTTTCTTTTGATAAAGAACTTACCGCCATGGAAATTGTAAAAGCCGGGTTTGCCCTTGGAAATAAAAACTGGTTGATGATATTTCTTTTGATACTTGTGGCCGGAATGGTTGCTCAACTTGGAGTAATATTGTGTTTGGTCGGGGTTTTATTTACCGCAATGTTCAGTAAAATACCCATCTACTTTATTTATAAAGAGGCCGTGGGAATTTCCATGGATGTGTAAATGACCATAAACAAAAAGCGCCCTCTAAAAAAAGGGCGCTTTCACTTGCTGCCCGGCATTACATTTTTATTGGGAGGAAATCAATTTAATTTGATTCTCTTCCACTTTCCGATTGATTAAGGTGGCTTGTTTTTCCACCAGCATATTTAAGTCGTTGATTTCCTTGTCGAGTTCCTTGGTCACCTCCACAAAAAACTCTTGGGCCTGTTGTGTTGGCTTTTGGTCGCCCCGTTGCGAGTCCACCATCAAAAATGCCAATCTGTTATTTATTCGGATACCATAATTTAATGGATCTTGCCTACTCTGATTTTTGGTCATGTGAATGTTGTTCTCGATTATAGAAAGCTCCGTTTCAAAATCCTTGGCCATTTTCAGGATTTCAGCATTTTCCTTGGTTTTCTCCTTTAAATAGGCCAGATCTCTTTTAATGCTTCTAATATTGATGATGGCATTGTTGGCACGGCTGACCTGTTCGCGGACCTTCATTAAAAAGTCGAATTGATCTTGAAAATCTTTTTGGCTGAGCGATACTCTTGGGTCTTTTACAATATTGAACATCTGCTCCATGGAATTTCCATTGACCGTGAGCCTTGCCTTGTAGTTGCCAGGAACCGCTTTTGGACCAATATTGGGTGAGGAATAGAATACCATTCCTTCGAATTCCTTATACCCAGGGTATCTCATGTTCCAGATAAATCGGTTTCCGCCTTCAGCAACTTCCAATTTTTGAGTTGATGTGGGATCCAATCCATCAGGTTTGGCATGGTTGGAAAAGGCTTGAATGACAGCGCCATCAGTTTCTAAAATTTCCAAGGTCACCGTATCGGTTTCCTTCAAGCTTTTTAAATAATAGTTGATAATGGCTCCATCGGGATGATTTTCCCCTACTAATTTGGTGTTGGGCTCTTGCCAAGATCGGTCCTGATGCATTCTGTAAGCCATATCGGGTTTGTACAGATAAAAATCACTCTCTGCAACTTCTTTGGTAAGCTGGTGGAGTGGTGTTAAATCATCAATTATCCAAAAACCCCTTCCGTGGGTGGCAGCGATCAAATCATTGTCTCTAACATGTAGGTCCCGTATTGCAGTGATAGGTAAATTTAACTGGAAGGGTGTCCAGTTTTCCCCATCATCAAAAGAAACATACATGCCCCATTCGGTACCCGCATACAATAATCCTTTCCTTACTTTATCGGCACGAATTGCACGGGTATAGTAATTATCCTTAATGCCGTCCGTAATCAATGTCCATGTTTGGCCATAATCATTTGTTTTGTATAGATAAGGGGTGTAGTCCCCAAATTTGTAGGACGAAGCGGCGACATATACGGTTCCAGGATCAAACGGACTTGCATCAATACAGTTGATCATGTTCAATTTAGGCGACATGGACTCTGGTGGGGTCACATTTTCCCAAGTAACTCCGTTGTCGCGAGTCACATGAATCAATCCATCATCACTACCGGTCCAGATCACCCCTTTTTCCAAAATGGATTCCGTAATCACAAAAATGTTGGAATAAAATTCTGCACCCGTATTGTCCTGCGTAATGGGTCCTCCTGAAGATTCAATGGTCTCGGGTATACCTCTGGCCAATTCAGGTGAGATGGTTTTCCATGATTGCCCCCCATCCGTAGTGGCATGCAAATAGTTGGAACCTGCATAGAGTACGTTAGGGTCGTGTCGGCTAAAAGTCAAAGGATAGTTCCAGTTGAAACGGTACTTCATTACTTCCGCGCCAGAACCAGCGGGATTGTCGGGCCATATGTTGGTGGAAATGGTCTGTCCCGTGGTATGGTCCAAACGGTTCATGTATCCTTTATAAGTTCCCCCATAAACCAATTGGTTGTTCTTGGGGTCGGGTGCCAAGTGGGCGCTCTCGCCTCCGGCCGTTGGTTCCCAGTCATCCTCTGTGATGCTTGAGCCCGAGGAGCGATGGAAAACTCGCAAGGCAGTATTGTCCTGCTGCGCTCCATATATTCTGTAAGGAAAAATGCTATCCGTCGCAATGCGGTAGAACTGCATGGTCGGCTGGTTATAATAAGTGGTCCAGTTGTTTCCACCATCATTGGAAATTTGTGCGCCTCCGTCATCGGCAATGATCATTCTTTGATTGTTGTTTGGGTCGATCCATAGATCATGGTGATCACTATGCCCGGCGGTTTTGAGTGTAAAGGTGTTTCCTCCATCTGTGGAAACCCCATAGCTCACGTTCATTACCCAAACTTTGTCAATGTTCTGGGTGTCGGCATAAATTCTACTGTAATACCAAGCTCTTTGTCTAAGTCCTCTGTTTTCATTGACTTTTTTCCAATTTGCCCCTGCATCATCGGAACGGAAAACACCACCATCTTCAGCCTCAATAATGGCCCATATCCTGTCAGAATCCAACGGGGAAACTGTTATCCCTACAATTCCCCATGGAAAACCGGGCAATCCTGAATGTTCCGAAATATCCTTCCAAGTATCGCCCCCATCGGTGCTTTTAAACATTTTGCTATCTGGACCACCACTGTCCATGCGATAACCGTTTCGTTTCATCTGCCAAGTGGCGGCATAGAGGATTCTACTGTTGTTCGGGTCCATAATCAGGTCCCCTGCACCCGCTTTATCACTTATGTATAGAATTTTTTCCCAATTTTCTCCTCCGTCCATAGAACGGAATACACCCCGGGTTTCATTGGGTTTCCACAAGTTTCCAATGGCGGCTACGTAAACAATGTCCGGGTTTTTGGGATGAACTCGGATTCGGGAAATATGTTCGGAATCTTTCAGGCCTATAAATTCCCAAGTCTCACCGGCATCCATACTTTTCCAAAGTCCTTTGCCCGAGGAAACATTTCCTCTTAGGGTCTGCTCGCCTTCGCCTACATATATAATGTTAGGGTCGGATTCGGAAACGGTGACGGCCCCGATGGAACCACCAAAATAGCCATCGGAAATACATTCCCAAGAATTGCCCGCATCAGTAGTTCTCCAAACACCCCCACCTGCGGTGCCCATATAATATAGGTTAGGGTCGTTGGCCACACCTGAAACGGTTCCGGCCCTTCCTCCCCGGTGTGGGCCCACCATTCTCCATTTCATTCCATCGTAAAGGGATTCCTTGTATAGGGGAGCGTTGTTCTTGTTCTTTTTTCGTTGAGCGTTCGAGGGACAAAAACACAGTACGGCAAGTACCATGATCAAGTAGCGGTTGGTCATTTTTAGTTGAGTTATGAGTTAGTCTTCATAAAAATAACAAATATTTCACCCTGAGTTGTAATGGATCAGCTATTAATGTGGGTTTTTGAATTTGCTTGATGATTTTTTTTGGTTCTGAAGACTAAAACCTATCCTGTAAATGCTGAAGTTTAAATTTTAATATACTTTTGTTGTCACAAAACCAAGTGCATGCCAAAAAATTTAGTTATTGTAGAGTCCCCCGCTAAAGCTAAGACCATTGAACGGTTCCTAGGAAAAGAATTTCAAGTAGAGTCTAGTTTTGGGCACATTGCCGACCTTCCCTCAAAAGAGCTCGGTGTAGATGTGGAGAACGATTTTAAGCCAAAATACACTGTAGACAAGGAGAAAAAAGCTTTGGTAAAAAAGCTTAAGGATTTGGCTAAAAAAGCAGAAACTATTTGGCTGGCAAGTGATGAGGACCGCGAAGGGGAGGCCATATCTTGGCACTTGGCAGAAGAGTTGGGTTTGGACAAGAACAAGACCAAGCGAATTGTATTTAACTCCATCACAAAATCGGCCATTCAAAAAGCGATTGAAAATCCAAGGGATATCAATTATAACTTGGTAAATGCACAGCAAGCACGTAGGGTGTTGGATCGATTGGTGGGTTACGAACTATCGCCGGTACTTTGGAAAAAAATAAAACCGGGACTTTCCGCAGGTAGGGTTCAATCTGTTGCGGTACGCTTGATCGTGGAGCGTGAACGTGAGATCGAGGGGTTTACGCCCGAAGCATCGTTTAGGATAAAGGCGGAATTCAAAACCAATGAGGGGAATACATTTGCAGCCAAGCTGAACAAAACATTCCCGACCAAAGAGGCGGCCGAATCATTTTTGAAAGAGAATATTGGTGCGGATTTTTCGGTTTCCGATTTGGCCCAAAAACCGGCCAAAAAATCACCGGCGGCGCCATTTACCACATCTACCTTACAGCAGGAAGCATCGCGAAAACTCTATTTTTCGGTGAGCCGCACCATGCAGGTGGCCCAGCGCCTATACGAGGCAGGTCTCATTACTTATATGAGAACAGATAGTGTTAATCTTTCGAACGAAGCATTGTCCGCCGCCAAAAGTGCCATATTGGACAACTATGGCGAAAAGTATAGTCAAACCAGAAACTTTACGGGCAAATCCAAAGGTGCACAAGAGGCTCACGAGGCCATTCGCCCAACCGATATGAAATTGCAGTCGCCCCAATTGGAGCGCGACCAGGCCAAATTATACGAACTTATCTGGAAACGTACCCTAGCCTCGCAAATGAGCGATGCCCAGTTGGAGCGCACCAATGTAAAAATAAAGGCAAGCACCCACAACGAGGAATTCTCAGCAAACGGAGAAGTGGTGAAGTTTGATGGATTCCTTAAAGTATACTTGGAAGGAACCGATGATGAGGATGGGGAGGAACAAGAAGGTATGTTACCGGCCATGGCTGTGGGGGAGCCGCTTCAAAATGTATTTATTTCGGCCACAGAAAGATTCTCAAGACCGCCTTATCGTTATTCAGAAGCTTCTTTGGTGAAGAAGTTGGAAGAATTGGGCATTGGCCGACCATCTACCTACGCACCTACCATATCCACCATTCAAAATAGGGGATATGTGGAAAAAGGTACCGTTGAAGGTTCCGAGCGCAAGTATACACAGTTGGTATTAGAGGGTGGAAAAGTGTCCGATAGCCAGCTAAGCGAAATGGTAGGCTCTGAAAAGGGGAAGATTGTTCCGACCGATATCGGGATGATAGTAAACGATTTTTTGGTGACCCACTTTACCCAAATTCTGGATTACAATTTTACGGCCCAGGTAGAAGAGGATTTTGATGAAATCGCATCTGGTGATGAAGATTGGCAGGAAATGATGAAGAACTTCTACAAGGATTTCCACCCGAATGTGTTGAAGGTTGAGGAAAATGCCGAACGTGCCAGTGGAGAACGTGTGTTGGGAACAGATCCAAAATCTGGCAGACAGGTTTCCGTAAGATTGGGACGTTTTGGTCCCATGGTACAAATTGGAACGGTCGACGATGAGGAAAAACCACAATTTGCAAGTTTGTTGCCAGACCAGTCTATCGGCACCATCACTTTTGAAGAAGCCATGACGCTTTTTGAGCTTCCAAGAAAATTGGGAGTGTACGAAGGTGAGGAAGTAGAGGCGAATGTAGGCCGCTATGGCCCTTATGTACGGTTTGGGAAAAAATTCATTTCACTCGCCAAAGGCGAAAGTGCTTTTGATGTGGATATGGACCGTGCCATAGAACTGATCAAGGAAAAACAAAAGGCCGATGCACCGATTGCCACGTATGAAGGAAAGGAAGTTACCAAAGGTAAAGGTAGGTTTGGTCCTTTTATCAAATGGGACGGTATGTTCATCAATGTGAACAAAAAATATGACTTTGATAATCTTTCCGAAGGCGATATTGCTGAATTGATCGAGGCCAAAAAGAAAAAGGAAGCCGAAAAACTGGTTCAAGAATGGCCCGAAGAAAAAATCAGGATAGAAAAAGCCCGTTGGGGAAGACATAATATTATAAAAGGTAAGGTGAAAGTTGAAATTTCCAAAGATGTGGATGCCACAAAAGTAACTTTGGAAGAAGCACAAGCCCTATTGGAAAAAAAATCACCAAAGAAAAAAGCCAAGTCAAAAGCTAAGAATAAAAAATAGTATGGCCTTCGATTTTCTGGTTCCGGTAAAGGACAAGGTATTGGCGCATTCCGAATTGTTGCCAGAACAAGCATTGGGAAAAAACATCCACATGCATACCGAAAAGGATGGGCTTCCCGTATTCGCCCATGCCGATGTAGCCATTTTTGGCGTATTGGAATCCAGAAATGCCTTCGAGAAAAAACCAGAAAAACTGGATTTGGACGAGGTCCGTATTCAACTCTACCGTTTAATGATGGGCAATTGGAACTCCACCATTATCGATATAGGGGATGTGGAGGAAGGCGACACTGTGGAGGATACCTACTTTGTTGTAAAGGAAATTGTAGCTGGATTACTAGAGGAAAACATCATTCCCATTGTTTTGGGACTTACGCAAGATATAACATTTCCTACCTATCGTGCTTTTGATAAGATAAAGAATATGGTGAATCTGGTCTCCATCGATAGTCGTTTTGACTTTGGTGAGGACGATGAATTGATTTCATCACATTCTTATATGAGTAAGATCATTACGGATAAGCCCAATAATCTTTTTAATTTTTCAAACATTGGATACCAGAGTTATTTCAATGCCCAGGAAGAAAAGGATTTAATGGAGCGTCTTTTTTTTGATGCCTATCGCTTAGGTGAGATTGCCGCCAATATAGAACTGGCGGAACCTGTTTTGCGAAGCAGTGATATTGTAAGCTTGGACCTGCGGGCTATCCGGGCCAGCGAAATGGGTATGACAAGAAACTTTTCCCCAAATGGTTTTACAGGTCGAGAGATATGTACCATTGCCCGTTACGCCGGTATTAGCGACAAAGTTTCCCTGTTTGGAATTTACGAAGGGGAGAACTCGCACCAGGCATTCCAGATGATTGCCCAGATTATATGGTATTTTATTGAGGGCCTAAGCTTCAGGATCAAGGAATACCCAAGTTCAAAGAACGAAGACTTCACAAAGTTTACTGTACCCACGGACACGGAAGAATTGATTTTTTTCAAAAGCCATGTCACAGAACGGTGGTGGGTAGAAGTGCCAACAATTTTGGCAGAGCATACTAAAACAAATTCGGTGGCGTTATTACCTTGCACCGAAGAGGACTATTTGGATGCTTGCAACCAGAACATTCCCGAAAGGTGGTTCAAAGCCTATAGAAAAGGCTTGAACTAAATAAATTAAATTTTGATCATTAATTGTTTTTACACAATAATTCATTCAAAAATCAGTTTTGAGAGTAATGAATCTGTGTAGTACAGTTATTAAAATCTTGAATCGAACAATTTAACCTAAAGTATGAGAAAGCTATTCTTTTCATCTCTAGCACTTGTTTTTTTGCTTACCAGTTGTGGCTCTAAATCAAGGTCAAAAGGTGAACTAGTTGGGGTAAAGGGGAAAAAATGGCATCCAGAAAAACCCTATGGAATGGAATTGATTCCCAGAGGCGCCTTTGTAATGGGGAAAGCCCATGAGGATCAAGCGAAAACATTGAACGCTCCCACAAGAACGGTTACCGTACGTTCCTTTTATATGGATGATACGGAAATCACCAATAGTGAGTACCGACAGTTTGTGGAGTGGGTCAAGGATTCCATAGTAAGAACCAGATTGGCCATTTTGGCCGATGAACTTGGCATAGGGCCCGAAGATGAAGGTATTGGTGAGTACGCTTTTAAAGATACTGATACGACCGAACTTTCCGTTTACGACAAATACATGCTCGATAATTATGCGGGCATGGGGGACAACTATTATGAAGGTAGGGCATTGAACAAAGATGTTGACCTGATATGGGATACATCGGAATACCCAGATGAGTACTATACAGAGGTTATGGATTCCATGTATCTGCCAGAAGAAGAGAGTTACAATGGCCTTAGGAGCATAGATGTTACCAAAATCAAATACAAGTACAACTGGATGGACATCGAAGCTGCGGCCAGGGCACGATCAGGCAATAGAAAGGACTTCATCAAACAAGAAGAATTGGAAATTTACCCAGATACCACCGTATGGATCCGAGATTTTGAATACAGCTACAATGAGCCGATGCACAACGATTATTTTTGGCACGATGCCTATAGCGACTACCCTGTAGTCGGGGTAAACTGGATGCAGGCCAAAGCCTTCTGTAATTGGAGAACAAAATTTAAGAACGATGATCAAAAAAGTCGTGGAAAACAGTTTGTGAACCAATTTAGGTTGCCCACCGAAGCAGAGTGGGAATATGCCGCCAGAGGAGGGATTGAAGGCGGAAAATATCCTTGGGGCGGTCCGTATGTGATCAGCGACACAGGATGTTTTATGGCCAACTTTAAACCACAACGTGGCGATTACGCAGCAGATGCCGCTTTATATACGGTAGAAGCAAAATCCTTTGAGCCTAACGAATACAATCTATACAATATGGCAGGCAATGTATCGGAATGGACAAACTCCAGTTTTGATCCAGGTGCTTACCAATATTTATCCACGATGAACCCAAACATTGGTTCGCAGGACAATAAACGTAAAGTGATTCGTGGAGGTTCTTGGAAAGATGTAGCTTACTTCCTTCAAGTAAGTACCAGAGATTATGAATATCAAGATTCTGCGAGAAGTTACATAGGATTTAGAACGGTCCAGGATTATATGGGAGAGGAAGACTCTACCAACGGTAGCCGAAGCGGACTATAATAAAACAAAAACACGAGAGAACATTATATAAACAAGTAAGAGTAGTAACCAAATACTTATTTTTTATATAACTTAATTAAAACTAGAATTATGGCGCAGTCAAAATCAACAAAAAAGCTGTTTAACATGGCCTACGGGCTTGGGGCATCGGTAGTAATTATTGGTGCATTGTTCAAGATCCTTCACTGGGAGTTCGGACCCCTTACAGGTGGACTTCTTCTTGCGGTTGGACTTATTACAGAAGCATTAATCTTTGCTATCTCTGCATTTGAACCAGTTGACGATGAATTCGATTGGTCTTTGGTATATCCGGAATTGGCCGGCGGTGAAGCGGATGCTTCCAGAAAACAAGAAGCCAAAGATGCAAAAGAAGCTGAAGGATTGCTTTCCAAAAAACTGGATAACCTTCTTAAAGAAGCAAAAATCGATTCTGAACTTTTTACCAATTTGGGAGAAAGTATCAAGAGTTTTGAAGGTGCTGCCAAGAACATCACTCCAACTACAGATGCTATTCAGCACACTAAAAAGTACTCAGAGGAATTGTCTCATGCAGCAGCTCAAATGGAATCTTTGAACAGCTTGTACAAAGTACAATTGGAAAGTGCTAGTAGACAAGCGTCCATCAACGAAGAAGTTGTGCAGAATGCAGGTGCGTTGAAAGACCAAATGGAGTCTTTGGCCACCAACCTATCTTCTTTGAACGGAGTGTACGGAGGTATGCTTACAGCCATGGGCGGAAAAAACTAATTAGAGGTTTTCAAAATCAACAGAAAACAAAACCAAATCAAATTAATTATTAAATCTAATTAGAAAAACATGGCAGGAGGAAAACAAACACCACGTCAGAAGATGATCAACCTTATGTACTTGATCTTCATCGCGATGTTGGCACTAAATATGAGCAAGGAAGTACTTGCCGCGTTCGGACTTATGAACGAAAAGCTGGAAACTTCCAATACCAATATGGACTCCAATAACTCTAGTTTTATGGCCAGCTTGGAAACAAAGGCCAGTGAAAACGAAGAGGAGTACGGAGAATTGTACCAAAATGCTCAAGAGATCAAACAACTTTCCGATAATTACTATAACTATTTGGAAGGATTGAAAAAAGAAATGACCGCAGATTTGGAAGACCCAAAGGACTATGTGGTTATGGACAAGTCTGATTATTTGGACCAAAAATTCTTTCAGGGCGACAATTTGGGACCAGAAGGAAAAGAGTTCATGAAGCAGATCAACGATTACCGTGAAGGTGTTATCAATGCTTTGCCAGATGAATACAAATCTTTGAAAACCGGTGTTCAAACCCGTTTTGCCACTGGTGATGAAGATGGTAAAGTTGAGAAGAGAGATGGCACACGTCAAGATTGGATCAACTACCATTACGAAGGGTTCCCATTGGTGGCCTCTTTGACCAAAATGACCCAGTTGCAGGCCGATATCAAAACCACGGAACAAGAAGTGTTGAAAACCCTTTTGGAGGGTGAATTGACCGAGGCTGTGTCCTTGACCAACTTTGCCAGTGCATTGTCCGCTCCAAAAACCGCTTACTATGCAGGTGAAAAGTATGATGGTAAGATCATTGTTAGTAAAACTGACAAGACTTCCACGCCTGTAAAAGCAGAATTGACTTTGGACGGAAGACCATTGACCGAAGGTAAGGACTATGAATTGGAAGCTGGCGGTATCAAAATGTTGATCAGTGCCGGTACCCCAGGGGATCATACCATTAAAGGAACCATGACATACATGCAAGATGGTGAAGAGGTACCAGTGGAAGTGAACAACACTTTTGCAACAATCTCCATGCCTAACGCAGCAGTAATTTCTGCTGATAAGATGAACGTGGTATATCGTGGTGTTGCCAACCCAATGACCATCTCTATTCCTGGTATTCCGGATAATAAGGTTTCAGCATCAGCTCCTGGTTTGAGCAGAAGAAGTGGCAGCAATTACATAATGAACCCCGGTACAGGTAGATCTGTAACCATTACAGCTTCTGGAACGTTGCCCGATGGTAAGGGAATCCGTACTTCGTCCGAATTCCGTATCAAGGATATTCCAAGGCCAAGTGGTACCGTTCGTGGAGAATCAGGTAGCATTAAAATGCCAAGGAAAAACCTTGAAATCGCAACTGTTAGTGCAATGTTGGAAGATTTCGACTTTGATTTGAACCTAGCTGTTAATCAGTTTAAGTTTAAAGTACCTGGTCAGCCTACCGTAGTTGTAAATGGAAACAAATTGGATAGCAGGGCCAAATCTGTGCTTGCGAGAGCAGGTAGGGGCGAGTCTGTCCAGATATTCGATATCCAAGCTTACATCACAAACAACAAGAGCTACAAGTTAAAGAAAGTATCTCCTGTTATGGTTGAGCTTACTAACTAAGAAGTATAAAAAGTATACAAGTGATCATGAATTGGAAAAACGCATTATTAATTGGATTGTTGGGCGTATTGCCAGTATCAATCATGGCGCAGGCAAATATTTTAAATGCCAAGTTGCCAGAGGATATAGGTAAAAAAACCCAAGCTCAAGTAGAGCAAGATGCCGATGAGCCTTTAGCGTACGGTTATGTGGATGATAGGGATATCCTATGGTCCAAGACCGTTTGGGAAATCATCGATCTTGACGAACGGGTTAACTTTCCATTGTATTACCCAACCGATACCATAGGTATTGGGGCAGATAGAAGGTCGCTGTACCATGTTTTGATGAAAAACATTAAAAATGGAAACCTTACCGAGGTTTATGCAGACTCCTACTTTACCGAAAAAAGAAAGTTGGAAGACCTTTCGGCTACCTTGAGAAAGGTAGATACCACCGATCTTGGTTACGAGCAGGTAAATGCTGGTGAGCAGGTTTCCCCGGAGTTTATTAACAAAAGGGATATTACTGCTGCCGACATAGAGGAGTTTCGTATAAAGGGAATCTGGTATTTCGACAAGCGCCAGGGAGAACTTAAGTATCGCTTATTGGGAATTGCACCGGTTGCGCCCGATGTTAACTTTATCGATGATGAGTCCATCGATCCAGGACAGAACAAAGTAGAATTGTTTTGGGTATGGTACCCTGCGGCTAGGCAAATTTTGCACGATGCCAAGGTGTACAACCAGCGGAACTCGGCAAGACCCATTTCCTTTGATATGTTGTTGAACGCACGTCGATTCAACGGAGTTATCTACAAAGAGGAAAACGTTCACGAAGATCGTGAAATAGACGATTACATTTTTGATAATGCATTGTTCCAGCTCTTGGAATCCCAAAGAATAAAAGAGGGTATACGCGACAGAGAGCAGGATATGTGGGCATATTAGTGAAGCGCTGTTTTTTCGACCTTTGGTCGCAGAAAACCAAAAGCTGAATTAATCCCGAAGAACTTCGGGACCCCTATAAAAACCATAATTTCCAATTCAATACAGCAAAACGCCGCACTTAGTGTGGCGTTTTTTTTTGGTTTAAACTAAAGTTTGAATGGATGATTGATCGATCAGATGCCTAATTTTGCAGTATGTTGGATTATATAGTAGTAGGTTTAGGTTTGGCCGGGATTTCGTTTAGCGAAGTTTTGGAAAAAGAGGGAAAAGCTTTTACAGTGATCACGGACGAATCACAAAGAGCTTCACAAGTGGCTGGTGGCCTATACAATCCCATAATCTTAAAACGGTTCACCATGGCATGGAAAGCCAAGCAACAGTTGCAAGGGGCCAAACCATTTTATCATAATGTAGAGGAAAAACTGGGCAAAAAGTTAGATTACCAGCTCCCTGTTCTGCGAAAGTTTGCATCCATTGAAGAGCAAAATCTATGGTTCGAGGCCGCTGACCGCCCAGAGTTGGACTATTTTCTTTCAACCAAAATTATACCAAACAACAACCCGGCCATTGATGCACCGCATGGATTTGGCGAAGTAAAATATACAGGACGAATAGATACGGGTACTTTAGTGCGTTCCTACAAAAGATATTTGGAAGAAAAAGGCAAACTCTTATCAGAATCCATGGATTTTGATTCACTTTCTATAGCAGAGGATCATGTCGCTTATAAGTCCATTGCAGCCAAGAACATTGTTTTTGCATGCGGTTACGGCCTCAAACAGAATCCATATTTTGGTTACCTCCCCTTAAATGGTACCAAAGGCGAGCTATTGATTATCCATGCGCCCAATTACAAAGAAGACAATGTGATTAAATCCTCGGTTTTCACCATTCCTATGGAAGATGATACGTATTTGGTGGGAGCCACATACAAATGGAAAGATAAGACCAACGAACCTACGGAACCATCCAAAAACGAACTTTTGGACAAACTGAAGTCCTTTTTAAAATGTGATTTTGAGGTTGTTGACCACGTAGCGGGCATTCGCCCCACTGTTATTGATCGCAGACCCTTGGTGGGCAGGCACCCGAAGCATCAAAATTTGTATGTTTTGAACGGATTTGGTTCTAGGGGTGTGTTGATAGGGCCGTATGCCTCTAGGCAATTGTTCGATTATATTGAATACAATATCGACTTGGATCCGGAAATGGATATTGTAAGGTTTACCAAAAAATATTATTCCAGTTAAGTTTTTACCGCTTCGTGTTTTTTAACCGAAGTGGGGTCGTACTTTACAAAAAAGTTGATCCAAATATTTCTGGATAACCTGATGATTACCGGCATAAAAACAATCAAAGTACCCACAATAGCAATAAAGGTGGTCAATAAGGAAGTGCCAATAAATAAAAAGGAGATTACAAAGGCGGCAACTGCAAACGCAATGCCCACACCATAACTCACGTACATAGCACCGTAAAAAAAGGAGGGCTCAATCTTGTATTTTAAGCCACAATGCGAACACCTTTCGTTCATACTGAAAATTTTGGAAAGTGTGTACGGGTTGGATTTCTCATACATGCTCTCCTCGTGGCACCTTGGACAGTTTCCTGTTAAAATGCTGTACATTTTGGTTCCTTTTTTTAACATTTGCACGGCTTTTGTACAAAAGTATGAATTCGCCAACTAACGTTTTGTAATCAAGGTCACATTTAAATGCTAAATATTCATAATCTTTCCGTAGCCTTTGGAGGAGAATATCTGTTCGAGGAAATATCGTTTCGTCTTAACGGCGGGGATAGAGTAGGTCTAATAGGAAAGAACGGTGCGGGTAAATCCACTATGCTTAAACTCCTTGCCAAGGAAATGCCCTTGGATGAAGGAGCCATAGCCACTGAAAAAAATATAAAAATCGGTTTTCTTAAACAGGATATTGATTTTGAAGAAGGGAGAACCGTCTTGGAGGAATCCTATCAGGCATTTTCAGAAATCAAAGAGCTGGAACTCAAACTGGACGAGATCAATACTGCCTTGGCGGAGCGAACCGATTATGAAAGCGACGGGTACCATCAACTCATGGTGGATTTGAACGATGTAACGCATCGGTATGAAATCTTGGGAGGGTACAATTACCAAGGTGATACCGAAAAAGTGCTTCTTGGGTTGGGTTTTAAGCGGGAAGATTTCAATAAACTGACCGATACCTTTTCCGGTGGATGGCGTATGCGTATTGAACTGGCCAAACTCTTACTTCAAAATAACGATGTATTGCTGCTGGATGAGCCCACCAACCACTTGGACATTGAATCCATTATTTGGTTGGAGCAGTTTTTACGAAACTTTACCGGTGCCGTGGTGATTGTTTCCCACGATAAAATGTTTTTGGACAATGTAACCAACCGTACCATTGAGATTTCATTAGGAAGGATTTACGACTACAACAAGCCCTATTCCCAGTTTTTGGTGCACCGAAAGGAAATAAAGGAACAGCAATTAAGTGCCCAAAAAAACCAAGAAAAACAGATACAGCAGACCGAAAGGCTGATTGAAAAGTTTAGGGCAAAATCCAGTAAGGCATCCATGGCACAGTCCCTTGTCAAAAAACTGGATAAAATGGAACGCATCGAGGTAGATGAAGAGGACAATAGTGTGATGAACCTTCGGTTTCCCGTTTCAGTAAACCCCGGCAAGGTAGTGGCAGAATTAAACGGTGTTTCCAAAAGCTACGGCCCCAAAAAAGTGCTTCAAAATATAGATCTAATGATAGATCGTGGAAGCAAAACCGCTTTTGTAGGTCAAAACGGCCAAGGAAAAACAACTCTTGCCAAAATTTTGGTCGGCGAATTGGATTACAAGGGCGATTTAAAAATTGGACACAACGTACAGTTGGGCTATTTTGCCCAGAACCAAGCGGAATACCTGAATGGTAATAAGACCATTTTGGATACCATGATCGATGCCGCCAATGAGAAGAACCGCAGTAAAGTAAGGGATATTTTAGGATCCTTTCTGTTTAGAGGCGATGAGGTGGACAAATATGTGAAAGTGCTTTCCGGAGGTGAAAGAAACCGTTTGGCCCTGGCCAAAATGCTCTTGCAACCCTTTAACGTGCTCGTAATGGATGAGCCTACCAACCACTTGGACATCAAATCCAAAAATGTTTTAAAACAAGCGCTTCAAAATTTTGAGGGGACATTGATTCTCGTTTCTCACGATCGTGACTTTCTTCAAGGGTTGACCGATAGGGTTTACGAGTTTAAGGACGGAGGCATAAAGGAGTATTTGGGAGATATCGACTTTTACTTGGAACAGCGTAAGATGGAGGATTTCCGAAGTGTTGAAAAAGGGGACACAAAGAAAGAAGACAAAACACAAGAAAAAAGCAAGGAGAACGACTATCAAATCCAAAAGAAGCAAAAATCCCTCAAAAACAAGCTTAGTGGGGTAGAGAAGAAGATTTCCCAACTGGAAAAGCAGATTGCCGATATTGACCACGACCTGCTCATGGACTACGATGCCACCATTGCAAAGCCTAACTTTTTTGATAATTACGAAGGTAAAAAGAAAGATTTGGAGTCCTTAATGGAAGATTGGGAGAACTTGTCCGAAGCTTTAGAAGCTCTTGATTAACCTAACATTTCAGTTTTTACATCGAGTTTTACCGAATTCACAACAAATTGGAGTGTATTTGACGATTATATTTGTAAGTTATTTCTTCTTTATTGTATTTTGTAAGTAAATTCGTTGTGATTTAATAAGTAATCAATGATTCGAGCGGCTCTTTTTTTCTTTTATTTGATGTTCTCTGCGGGTATATCTTTTGCCAGTGGACAGATTTCCCCTAAAGAAAAATCTGCCTTGGTAGATTTGTACAATAGCACCAATGGCGAAGATTGGAATGTTTCTTGGGATTTGACCGCACCCGTGGACACATGGAAGGGTGTAGAGGTCGATAAAGGGCATGTAGTGGGCCTTACACTGTTTATGAACAATTTAAATGGCGTACTTCCAGAGAGTATAGGTGATTTAAGACACCTTTCCAATTTGAATCTAGCTTTCAACCAGATTACCGGAGTGCTTCCTGAAGATATTGTGAAATTGGAAAAGCTTAAGGTTTTCCGTTTGGAGATGAACCGAATCAAGGGTGGTATCCCAACAGGAGTCGCCAATTTTAAGGAGTTGGAGGTATTCTCTATGTTCAATAACTTTTTAACCGGACCTATTCCAGAAACATTTGGGGAACTCAAAAAGTTAAAAGAGTTAAACCTATCCAGTAACAATCTCAAAGGAACAATACCCGAATCCATTGGAAACCTATCAAACTTAGAGGCGTTGGGTCTTTTTGAAAACAAATTGGAGGGTCAGATACCGCGAGAAATTGGGAATTTACTCCAATTAAAGGAATTGGTCTTGTCCAATAATCAATTGGGAGGTGAAATTCCCGAGGAGTTTGGCCAATTGGCAAATTTAAAAATATTACAACTTCAAAATAATAGGTTCAACTCGTTCAACGCCTTACATGGTATGGATACGAAACAGTTTTTGGTGTTCGATACCGATGATAAAACATTGAACCCAAAATTTAGGGATATTCAAATAGACCGTACTCGAATGGCAGATACCAAATTCGAGGATGAAAACGAAAACGAGTAGTTAGTTATTACTTTAGTTTGTTTGGTTTGGGGATGCCGTTTGGGGTCCCCTTTTTGCATTTGACCCAGTTAAAAATGCATTTTATGAAATATTTAACCATTGTAAAAAAAGTAGGGAATAGATTTGTAGCTATTAAACCAACTAACGAATGCGAAAGCTTATAATATCGGCAGTTGCCGGAGGTATTATCATATTGGCCTCTTTATATTTTGCTGGCCTTATTGCTGGCAGCAAGGACAATAAAAGGCCCCCTTCCCAAAAGGTGGTAAAGACTGTTTTTGTGGATACGGTAAAAAATACGACCATCCCCATAATGGTGCCGGCCAATGGGAACCTTACCGCCAAAAAACGCGTAGAGTTATACTCTGAAGTGCAAGGAGTATTTAGATCGGGAAGCAAATTGTTCCGAACAGGACAGCAATATAGTGCCGGGCAAACCCTTATCCGAATAGATGCAAACGAGTATTATGCTACCGTGCAATCGGCCAAAAGCAACCTGTACAACTTACTTACGTCCATAATGCCCGATTTACGTTTGGATTACCCAGAAATTTATCCAAAATGGCAACAATACCTCAATGGGTTTGATTTGGAGAAAACCACTCCCGAGCTACCCAAGATGGATTCGGAAAAAGAAAAGTTCTTCATAACGGGAAGAGAGATCATCACTACATATTATAACGTAAAGAATTTGGAACAGCGTCTGTCCAAGTATACCATTTCCGCTCCTTTTACAGGAGTGTTGACCGAAGCTTTGGTCACAGAGGGAACATTGGTCAGATCTGGACAAAAACTGGGGGAGTTTATTGATACCGGCCTCTACGAACTGGAAGTTTCCGTTAGCAAGACCTATGGAGATTTCTTAAAAGTAGGAAAAAAGGTAGCGTTGTCCAATTTGGAAAATACCCAAACGTATATGGGCGAAGTTACCCGGGTGAACAGTAGGGTTGACCAAAACTCGCAGACCATAATGGTCTATATTGAAGTAAGTGGCGATAATTTAAAAGAAGGCCAATATCTTGAAGCCAATCTAGAAGCAAAAGAAGAGCCAGATGCCATAGAAATCAGTCGATCCTTGTTGTTGGAAAACAACCAAATTTTTGTGGTCAGGGACTCCGTGTTAGACCTAATGGATGTAAAACCTATCTTTTTTACGGACAGAACCGTAGTGCTCAAGAACGTTCCCGATGGAGAAGTTATAGTGGCAAAACCCATTACCGGTGCCTACGCAGGTATGTTGGTTAAAACATTTGACGAAAGTAAATCCTAAACCCCTGGCCGTGAGAAAACTCATCTCGTACTTTATTAAATACCACATGGCAGTAAATGTCTTTATATTGGCGTTTTTTGTTTTTGGGGTTGTGGGAATACTTTCCTTAAAATCATCTTTTTTTCCTCTTACCGAGGCACGTAACATTACAATTACCATTGCTTACCCAGGTGCTTCGCCACAAGAAGTAGAGGAAGGTATCGTCCTAAAAATCGAGGATAACCTAAAAGGCCTTGAAGGTGTGGAAAGGGTAACCTCTACATCAAGGGAAAACAGTGGTACAATCAATGTGGAGATTGAGAAAGAGAGGAATGTAGACTTCATGTTGTTAGAGGTTAAAAATGCCGTGGACAGGGTACCTACCTTTCCTACGGGCATGGAACCTTTGATTGTTGCCAAGCAAGAACCGGTCAGGCCCACCATAAGCTTTGCCGTAAGCGGAAAGGATATTCCCTTGGCCACCCTAAAACAAATTGGCCGTCAAATAGAGAACGACCTTAGGGCCATTGATGGAATCTCTCAAATTCAAATAGCGGGCTATCCCGATGAAGAAATCGAGATTGCCGTAGATGAGAACAGCCTCTTGGCATATAACCTATCTTTTACCGATGTAGCACAAGCCGTTTCCAATGCAAATATTTTGGTAACGGGAGGTAACATCAAAACTGCTACCGAAGAATATCTAATACGCGCCAATAACCGTTCCTATTATGGGGATGAACTTTCCAATATTGTAGTTCGAGGCGATGCAGCAGGCCGCACCATACGCTTAAAAGATGTAGCTACGATACGGGACAGGTTTTCTGAGACTCCCAATGCCTCCTATTTTAATGGGGAACTGGCAGTTAATATTACCATAACGAGCACAAATACAGAGGATTTAATGGGCTCTGCGGAAAAAGTTAGGCAGTACATTAAAGAATTCAACGAAAAGTATACCAATGTGCAGTTGAATGTTATAGACGACCGCTCCACTACTTTAACACAGCGTACCCAACTTTTAACGGAGAACGCCATCGTAGGGATGATTTTGGTATTGGTGTTTTTATCCCTCTTTTTAAATACCCGATTGGCGTTTTGGGTAGCCTTTGGACTTCCCATCGCATTTTTGGGAATGTTCGTTTTTGCACCCATGTTCAACGTTACCATTAATGTTCTTTCCTTGTTCGGGATGATAATCGTTATCGGTATTCTGGTGGATGATGGAATAGTGATCGCAGAGAACATCTATCAACATTATGAAGACGGGAAATCTCCGGTACAGGCCGCTTTGGATGGCACGATGGAAGTGATACCGCCCATTATTTCAGCGATAATCACCACAATTTTGGCCTTTTCCATTTTCCTTTTTCTGGATAGCCGTATCGGTGAATTCTTTAGCGAGGTGTCGGTGATAGTAATTCTTACCCTAGTGGTGTCCTTGGTAGAGGCATTGATTATTTTGCCAGCTCACTTGGCACACTCCAAAGCGCTTCGAGCTAAAAATACCAAACCCAAAACAGGTGTTGCAAAGATTTTTGCAAAACTTAGGGTAATTAATAAAATGGGCGATAGGTTAATGAACTACATGAGGGATAACTGGTATAGTCCAGTACTTCGCTTTATGATGAACTATAAATTTTTGACTTTTGCCCTGTTCTTTATGGCTTTGGCATTAACCCTGGGTTCCATTGGGGGAGGAGTTATCCGTACTTCATTCTTTCCGAGGATTGCAAGTGATCAGGTGTCCATACAACTTACCATGCCTAATGGTACCAACGAAAAAGTAACGGATTCCATTATTAGTCTTATTCAGGAAAAAGCACATATTGTAAATCAGGAACTCACAGATCAATATTTACAAGACATGGATAAGATGCTTTTTGTAAATATGATCAAGAACTTGGGACCAGGTTCTTCTGCTGCTGAATTAGAGATAAACCTACTGCCTGGTGAAGAACGTCCTGATGGCATTCGTGCCGATATGGTGACCACCAGGCTTCGAGAACTTGTGGGCCCCGTGATTGGCGTAGAGAGCTTAATATATGGTTCTGGAGGTAACTTTGGTGGAAGCCCGGTTTCGGTTTCCCTTTTGGGCAATAATATTACCGAGCTCAAGGCAGCAAAAGAAGAGCTCAAACAAGCCATGGAAGAAAATGCCAACCTAAAGGATGTAACGGACAACGACCCGGCTGGAATCAAGGAAATACGTTTGGAACTTAAGGAAAATGCGTATTTGCTCGGTCTGGACCTCAGAACTGTGATGAACCAGGTTAGAGGTGGCTTCTTTGGGGCGCAGGCCCAACGTTTTCAACGAGGGCAGGATGAAATTAGGGTTTGGGTCCGGTACGATAGAGAGAACAGATCATCCATTTCAGATCTGGATGAAATGCGGATTTTGGCACCCAGCGGAGACCGTATCCCTCTAAAAGAGATTGCAAGCTATACCATTGAAAGGGGAGATGTGGCCATCAACCACCTAGAAGGTAGAAGGGAAATACAGGTTTCTTCAGATTTGACCGACCCGGAAACTACAAGTGGAACCGATGCCATGCTGTGGATACGAAATGAGGTAATGCCGGAAATTCTGGCCAAATACCCATCAATAAGCCCATCTTATGAAGGACAGAACAGAGAGGCCAATAAATTGATCGGTTCCTTAGGGTTTGTAGGGCCAATTGTATTGTTTCTGATTTTTATTGTCATAGCCTTCACCTTTAGGAGCATAAGTCAACCCTTATTATTGATTTTTATGGTGCCCTTTAGCTTGACTGCCGTGGCGTGGGGACATTGGTTGCACGGTTTTCCTATCAACGTCCTATCCATGTTGGGGATTATTGCATTAATTGGGATTATGGTAAACGATGGACTGGTACTAATAGGCAAGTTCAATACCAATCTTCGTAGTGGGATGAATTTCGATGATGCCTTGTACCAAGCAGGCCGTTCCCGTTTTAGGGCCATATTCTTGACCTCGATTACTACAATTGCAGGTCTTGCACCATTGCTTTTGGAGAAAAGCCGTCAAGCCCAATTTTTAAAGCCAATGGCTATTTCCATTGCCTACGGAATTGGTTTTGCCACTATTTTGACTTTGTTGATGCTACCCTTACTGCTCTCCTTTGGAAACAATATAAAGGTTGCGGCCAAAAAGTTGTGGACAGGGGAAGAGGTTACGTCCGAAGAAGTGGAGCGAGCCATTCGCGAACAGCATGAAGAGGAGGAGATGGAAGCAGATGGCGTTACCTTAAACGGAACCGATAGTAAAAACGTTTCTCAGAATGGAGAAGAAACCTCAAAAGTTGTAGAAGAGACCACATAATGAAAAGCATTTTTTATACCGTATCCCTGATTTTGTTGTTTTTTGGTCCAATGGCAAACGCCCAAGATCAAATACTTACCAAACAGGAAGCCATTGACTTGATTTTGGAAAACAATCTGGATATCAAAGTGGCCCGTAATACCAAATTAATAGATGACAATAATGCCGATATCCTTAACTCTGGCTATTTGCCATCGGTAACAGGAAATGCTAGTGGAAGCATAGACAAGCAAAATTCCGAAGGGGTTCTGGGCAATGGAGATACCCGTACAGCAGAAGGGGCCGAAACCAGAAGGTATAGTGCTGCGGTCAATGTAAACTATACTTTGTTCGATGGATTGGGGAGGTATTATAATTACAAAAGTTTTCAAGAACGGTCTGAACAATCCGAACTTGAGGTTAGGCAGACCATTGAAAACACCATTTTACAGCTCTTTACGGTGTATTATGAAGCGGCCCGCCTTACCGAAAATACCGCAACATTGGAGCAGGCGCTGGAAATTTCCAAGGATAGATTAAAAAGGGCGCAATATCAATTTGAATACGGACAAAATACAGGATTGGATGTATTGAATGCCGAAGTGGACATCAACACGGATAGCATTAATTTATTGAACTCCAAGCAACAGCTCAGAAATACCATGAGGGATTTGAATTTGATATTGAATCGTGATCTATCTGCCCAATTTGCTGCGGATACCACGGTGACCTTTGTTCCTGGACTTCAAATGGAAAATATGTACAATGAGGCCCAAATGAACAATGTAAGGCTTCAAATTGTGGAAAAGGACATCAATATGGGCCTTAACGACATTCGGGTAGCCAAAAGCGGTTATTTGCCTACCATTGGATTGACAGGAACTTACGGTTGGAACGAGTCCAACAACAACAGCCCACTGGCTTTTGTTTTACAAAATACCTCTACAGGGGTTACGGGAACTATAAACTTAACGTGGAATTTGTTTGATGGCGGAACTACCATAACTGGGATAAAGAATGCCAAAATCGCCTATAAAAACCAAGAGATAGCGAAAAAGCAGATACAATTGGAGGTGGAAAGGGATATTCGCAATGCTTGGGACAGCTATACCAATGCACTGTACGTACTGGAGGTTCAGGAGAAAAACCTACAGACCAACCAAAACAACTTTAAGCGTACCGATGAGCGCTATAAACTGGGGCAAATAACCTCAATAGAATTTAGGCAGGCCCAGTTGAACTTGTTAAATGCGGAACTGGCCAAAAGTCAGGCCAAATACAATGCAAAATTGGCGGAACTTCAAATGCTTCAAGTTAGCGGTCAGTTGCTCAATGTAGATTTTTAGAAGATGTACGAGCATTTCTTCCAATGTCCATACTGTTGGGAGGAAATATCCTTTCTTTTGGATAGTTCTGTGCCGCATCAAACCTATGTGGAAGATTGTGAAGTATGCTGCAACCCAATAGAGGCCACAGCAAAATTCAATAATCGGGAACTTGTTTTTTTTGATGTTAAGGAACTTGGGTAATAAAAAAAGCCGAAGGTCTAACTCCGGCTTTGGGTTGATTGGAATAAGTTGATGGAACCCTTTTCAAGAATCTTGAAGTTGATCGTAAACAGTAATCCACCTCTTGCCAATTTCTCAGGTACTACTGATATATCCTTACATAATCAATTTCAAAGGTATCTTCTGTAAAATCGCTTGGTACATCACCACCTAAATTTCCGCCTATGGCAATGTTCAGAATCAAATAATGTTCGTGATTATAAGGTTTGTTATTGGTGTTGGGCAATTCAAAAACCAAGGTATCATCAACATAGGTCTTAATACTTTCACTATCCCATTCCATAGCATAGATATGATATTCGGAGGATGTATTGGCAACAGTAGTTTCACCACCGGTATCCATATATTCCTCGGTATTTAGGTCGCCCCAATGAAAGTGGGATATGGTATTGCTCTTGTCCCATCCCGTTTGCTCCATAATGTCAATCTCTCCACAAAGCGGCCAGCCAACGCTGCCGTATTGGTACCCGAAATAATTTCCGGTTTCGTTTACATTGGCGCCCAAGGTCCAAATAGCGGGCCAAGTACCTGCATTGCTTGGAAGTTTGGCTCGTACTTCTACCCGGCCGTAGGTAAAGGCAAATTTTGTATTCAATCTAGCAGAAGTATATTCTTTGGTGCTTCCGTTATACGAATATTGTTCTTTGATGGCCTTGATTTTTAAGGAACCATCGCTCACAAAGGAGTTTTCTGGCCTGTCCGTATAGTGTTGAAGTTCATCATTGTGCCAACTTCCATTGTTCGGGGGAATGACCTGATGATGCCATTTTTGGTCATCAGGACGCCCTTCATTATCAAATTCATCAGAAAAGACCAAAGTGGCAAAAGCTTCATCGGATTTGTAAACATCCACACTATAACTTTGGTTGATGAACTCACCGGATCGTGAATAAGCCCATACAGTTATGTTGTATGTATTTGTGCCATTTTGGGTAAAGGTATGTTCGATGGATCCCATTTCACTGCCAATTTGGTCGCCATTTTTAAACCGGAAGGCATAACGTACCGCATTGTTGGCCGATGCGGATACCTGTACAGTCCCAGAACCATCGCCATTCGGGTTATTGTCGTTTGAACCAATGATGGAAATGTCCACGTTTAAATTGGTGGGAACATCGGTGGAGTCGGAATCCCCAGAGCTGCACGAAAGCGCAAATACCAGGGATAATAAGGATATGTTTAAAATGCTCATTTTTAATTTTTGATAAACGTATGTTTTGTTTTTCATAGAAAACATTGCTTGGATTAAAGTTCCACTCTTTTTAAAGAGTGGAACCTTTCCCTTAATTAACTAACTCAAATTACGATTTGTTTTTTATCCATTATTTGTGAAAATATACGTTGTCAACAAATACTGTGGTTGAACCAGCGGGCTGGCCTACATAGATAAGTTGTGCAATGTTTGCTTTTGTGGTAAGTCCAACAAACTCTGATAACGGGATATCCAATGAAATCCAAGTGTTTTGTTCTGGGTTGGCGATGGTAATTTCGTGTTCCACATCATCTCCTCCATCAAAAGCACCGTCGGCACCAAAATCAACAAGTTTTATTCTAATTTCTGTGGCATCCGCTGTCCATACATCGGTATGAAAATGTGTCATTTCCGTTGCATCGATTGGAGTGGCTACGGATTCTATCCCCACAAAATTTAAGTCGCTATACTTTTTTACATCGTTACCATCAATCATAATATCCTCAAGTGTAGCAACCGACCAATCTGTTCTCCAAGTGTCAATGGAAACATTGGTGTATGCATTGCTAAACAATGATATCACATCCGCTTCTGCAACAGTTGGAGTTGGCGCTGCGGCTGTTGGTTCCGTTGCAGGTGGTGAATAAAAGTAGATGTTATCCAAATAAATGGTTCCGTTACCATCAAATTTTAATTGTATCACATCGGTAAGATCCACTACATCCGAAAACGCTGTTAATGGAATATCCTCACTTACCCATTCACCATTGGTAATATCAAAAGAATATGGAATTTCTGCAGGTCCTGGACTGATCAAGGATAAATTGAGCTCTGAGGAATCGGGTGTCCAATAATCCACGTGCACCATAGTAGTTCCAGAAACGTCCAATGGAGCTGCAAACTGCGTTCCTTGATAGTTGAGGTTTTCATATTTTAAGGTGTTGTTCCCTGCAATCTCCTCTTGTGTAACCATAGTGGCCTGCCCCCAATTTGGATTGTAATCCGTTCCTGCGACATCGGTATAGGCATCACTGAACACGGAGATCACGTTTGCTTCCGCTAGTGTAGGTGCAGGGGCACCCGATGTGGGCGCGTTGGAAACACCTGCTTCGTTGTAAAAGAACACATTGTCCACAAATACCGTATTTGCGCCTGATGGTGCTCCCACGAATATCAATTGGGCGATATTACCCCTAGTGGTCAGTCCTGTAAAATCTGAAAGCGGTATATCCAGCGTTACCCATTCTTGCTGCGTGG
Organism: Flagellimonas halotolerans; assembly: GCF_035818535.1. Taxonomy (NCBI): domain Bacteria; kingdom Pseudomonadati; phylum Bacteroidota; class Flavobacteriia; order Flavobacteriales; family Flavobacteriaceae; genus Flagellimonas; species Flagellimonas halotolerans. The sequence goes on from NZ_JAYKYV010000003.1 coordinate 293,003, forward strand.
GTGCTTCAATCACTATTTCGTGCTCCACATCATCACCGCCATCAAAAGCGCCATCAGCACCGAAGTCAACTAACTTTATTCTGAATTCTGTAGCGTCACCGGTCCAGATATCAGTTCTAAAATGGGTCATGTTGGTAGCATCAATAGTGCTGGACACCGCTTCTACGCCCACAAAACTAAGTTCGCTGTATTTTTTAACGGCATCGCCTTCAATTTCTATGTCTTCCAATGTGGCATCGGACCAATCGGTTCTCCAGGTATCCACGGCAACGTTGGTATAGACGTCGCTAAACAACGAAACCACTTCCAATGGATCAATAGTGGGGTCGGGTGCGGTGGCGGTGGGTTCGCCAGTTTCAACAGGTTCTTCTACTTCGCCACCTTCACTCATCTCGATGTCATCAAAATAGTGCGTGGTCTCGGCACTCTTTTCTCCGTTAAAGTCAAAGAACAAAATCATTCGATCAAACTTATCGGAATCACTGGGTGAAAAAACAAAGGACAGTTCTTCCCATTCGTTGGCCACAGTTGTGGTTGCCTGAACTTCTTTTGCAATGGAATTATCGGTCTTGTCCTCAAACTTCATCAGTACAATTTGATCTGCGGCAGGGGAGTACACTTTAATTTTGACCGTCTGCATCTCGTTAAAATCCACTTTACTGGCCAAATCAAAAAAGAAGCCTGCCCAAGGTTCAATATCGGCTGTTTGGGTATATTCAACAACGGTTTCAGAGGTGTTGATGCCGGATGGATCCGGATTTTCAACATAATCAAGGGTAAAGGAACCGTCTTTTTCCCCAAAGAAGGTCACTTCCGGTCCTCCACACTCAAAATCCATTCCATCTGCCAATTCTGGAACTATAGTGGAGAATGTACAATCCTCGCCTGGTTCTGGTTCTGGTTCCGGTTCTGGTGGAACATAGGCAGAGGGTGGGGGCAAATCGTCCTCGGTTTCGCAAGAAATGATAGTGCCCAAAATACCTATGGCCGTCAACAGGAACAAGATGGGTAATCTTGTGCTGTTGAGGTTCTTCTTGTTGTTATGCTTTTTCATTTTTCAACGTTATAAGTTAATTCTAGTTAGTGCCGATTTAGTTATACCCGTCGTTCTGTGGGTAGTTTGGTCCCAAAAGATCCATTTGTTGTTGTGGAATGGGCCAGTTTTGCATGTATTCCCTTAGAATATCCTTTGGATTTCCTTCGGGATAGGACTCGTTCATGTTATCATTGTTCATATGGTCCAAAAGATACTCGTACAACAATCCGGTACGTTTTAAGGTAAACCAGCGCTGCCCCTCAAAGGCTAACTCTCTTGCTCTCTCTTCCAGAATAATTTCAAGGTCGATACTGTTTACAGGAGCTGCATTTGCCCTTGTTCGCACTGTATTTAGGTACTCAAGGGCTTTGGTGGTGTTGTTCAGCATCATGTGGGCCTCGGCACCGATCAAATAGGTTTCTGCCAACCTGTAGATCATAATATTTTTAAAATGATTTCTGTCCGTAGGTTCCACGGTTTCATCAAAAAATTTAAGGATGCCCGGGTTCTGCCTTCTGTAATAGAGCATAAACTCGTTTTGGTCCGTTTCACTGTTTTCGTACAAATCCAATGGGTCGCCTAGCTCTTTCCCTTCCGGCAAAGCAGTTTCGTCGTTGTAGGCATACTCAAAAATGTAATAGGTGTTGTTTTTTCGGTCATCGTTCGGATCCTCATTGAGCAGGTCGATGGTGTATTGGTTTAATGAAATGAATCCCGCTCCCGCACCGCCATTCTCTACGGATTGAACAAGGCCTGGTGCATCGGCATAGGAGGAGACCATGTTCCAGTTCAAGATATGTGGACTCCCGCCACCAATGGTTTCTCTTTCAAAGTTGATTGCAAAGAGAGTCTCAGGATGATTAAGTTCACCGACAAATACTTCTGCCGTGGTAGTGGTCAAACTATGACTTCCACTAGTGATCAAGGCATCGGTTTGGGCAGCGGCTTCTGTCCAATCGTTTTCCCACATGGCCACTTTTGCTCTGAGATGTCTTGCGGCTCCTTGTCCCCAACGTCCAAATTGTGCCGTGGAATAATCCAAATTGTCTATGGCAAAATCCAAATCGGAACGCAATAGCGAAAAGATTTCTTCTTCCGAAGATTTGTCCTGTGGTACATCAAAGGCATTTTCTGGGGTAGTGGGCTCCGTGGTGATGAAGATGTTGTTAAAAAGGCGGTACAAGGTAAAGTAGGCATGGGCCCTCATGCATTTGGCCTCAGCAAGAATCTGATTTTTTCTGCCTTCCTCGATATCTTCCAAATTCTCTGCTCCCTGAATCACAGCATTGGCCCTATCCACTATTTTATAGTAGTTGACCCAGTACGCATTAATTCCCGAGGTAGTACCGAAATCCCCTAGACTAGCCCCCCAAAGCAAACGGCTGTATAAAGAAACCTCTCCTGTAATCCCAACCCCAAGATCACTTTTGGCTTGTGGAATTAGAGGATAAGTGCCATTTAGGCTTAAGTCTTGGTATAAGTTTCTGTTGAGGGTGTAAAGGCCTACAACGGCGTTCTCCAAACCTTCGGGCGTGGAGTATAGAAAATCGACCGAGGTATTGGATAACAGTTCATCCTCCAACAAATCCTTTTCGCATGATGTGAATGTTGCAATAGCAAGTAGTATTGCACATATTCTTTTTGATGTTAAATATTGAAATATGGTTTTCATGACAATTTTTTTAGAATCCTAATTTTACCCCTAGGGTTATGTTTCTGGTCTCAGGGAATGCAGAGCCACTTTGGTCATTGTTCAGTGGGGTTTGTTCCGGGCTGTACGATTTAAAATCGGTAAAAGTGAACAGGTTGGTCCCCGTGAGGTATACTTTGGCCCGTTGCAACCCAAGCTTGGAGAAGGCATCTTTGGGTATGTTGTATCCCAAAGTAAGGGTTCTTAACCTCACATAAGATGCATCCCTTACAGCAAAAGGGAACAGGTGCAAGTGTGTATCCGGCTTTGGTCTTGGGTATTCGGTAGATGGATATTCCGGTGTGTAATATTTGGTTCTGATCCCGTTTATGGCACCCTTCCAAAGTTCTCCATTGGCAAGAACAGGGTTTAGGTTTGTTGCTCCTTGAACAATATAAATATCGGCAAACAAGTCAAAGTTCTTGTAGGTAATGGTGTTGGTAATGGAACCATACCAATCGGGATCGGTATTTGTGAATACGTTATCGCGATTGTCTATCTGACCATTTCCATCCTGGTCCACCACGCGGACATCACCGGGCTGGGCCAATGGGTTTCCTGACCCTGCAATATCATCACCTTCTTGGTATATACCATCATATTTGGGGAGCCAAATGTTGTTGATGGACTGCCCTACCGATAAACGCCTTCCAGATGCAATATCGGTTATGTCGATGGGGTTGCCATTATCATCCAGTTCTCCTGTCAATGAGATTACTTTGTTTCTGTTTCTGGAGAAAACCATCCCCAAAGACCAACTAAAGTTCTCTTTACGAATAATGTTCGAGGTCAAAGAGGCTTCGATACCTTGGTTTTGCAATTCACCGGAATTAAACCGGATTACATTGAATCCGGTGGTTCCTGCTATGGATCTATCCAATAATAGGTCGTTGGTGTTGGCTTTGTAGTATTCAAAAGTTCCTTGGAAAAAATTGTTGAACAACCTGAAATCCACACCTGCATTCAAAGTTGTTGTGGTCTCCCATTTTAGGTTTGGGTTGGGCAAACGAGACGATGCTGTGGCGCCGGCCACTGTTTCATCTCCAAAAACATAAGGTAGGTCGTCCGCAACGCCCAAAGATTCCAAAGGGTTGATTCCCTGGTTACCCGTGGCACCGTAGCTTACCCTAAACTTCATTTCGTTGATGGCATCTACATCAGCCATAAAAGGTTCCATGTGCATTTTCCATGCTACGGACACTGCCGGGAAAAAACCCCATTTGTTGTTTTCGGCAAATACCGAAGCACCATCGGCACGAGCGGTGGCCTCCAAAAGATATCTGTCCAGATAACCATATCGTACCCTGCCCAAGAAGGACAAAAGCCTACGTTGGGAAACATCCCTTACGTTGTTTAGCAGGTTGGTGGCATTTCCGTTAAAGCGCAAGGCATCGTTGGTAAAGCCGGATTTGTCCAATTGGGTGTACTCGGTACGGCGTTCATCAAATGCGTGAACAGCCGTTAAGTCCAAACTATGATCATCATTGATTTGTGGTGTATAGTTCAAAATATTTTCTACCAGCACCTGTTTGAACAGGGTGTTGGATAATACTCCGATTCCATCAATTCCTTCATCCCCAGCGGAGTGAAGAGAAGACCTGTAAACACCTTGGTTGGAGTTACGGTTCCTTAAAAACGTTTTTAGGGTATAGCTCAGGTTTGGTGCAATGTCATAAATAAGGCTCAGGTTTATATCCGTAAGGTTGATTTTGGTCTCATCCACAGACTCTCTTTGGTCCCACAATGGGTTGACTGCTGTGTTGGATGGCCCCAAGTAGAATTTCTGGAGCTCGCCATCTGCTGTATAAGGTTGTGCCAGTGGAGTAATTGTGGTAAAGTTGATTCCACCTGTTTCCCTGTCCTGTTTTGCATTTTGATAGTTGATTATTCCACGGAACAATAACTTATCGGATATTTTTTGTTCTAAGTTTAGTTTAAATGTGCCTCTGTCAAAACCTGAATTGGGAATAATACCTTCTTGCGAAAAGTAATTTACACTTGAAAAGACCTTCGTTTTTTCGCTACCTGCCGAAAAACTAAGCGAATGGCTCTGGATAATGGCATCTTGAAGCACCAAGTCTTCCCAATCCACAAAGTTTTGGTTTTCTATGGCCTCCAACTCAAATGGCGAGAAGATGTTCTCATCGTTCAGGTAATCCCCGGTGAACCTATTTCTGTTAGCTTCTCTTCTTAGGTCGATAAATTGCTGTCCAGTATATTGGTTGAAGTTTTTGGTCAAGGTTTGTACGGTGGTATATCCATGGTAATCTATGGTTGCCTTGCCTACTTTTCCTGATTTTGTAGTCACCAAGATTACACCGTTGGATGCTCTGGAACCGTAAATGGCTGTTGAGGATGCATCTTTCAATATTTCAATGTTGGCAATGTCATCGGGAGCCACATCATTTAGGTTGTCAAAAGGAAGTCCATCTACGATGATCAGCGGAGAGTTTCCGCCGGGTGCAACGGATACATTACCCCTGATTACGATATTGGAATTACCTCCTGGCCGTGCATCGCCCAAGTTTACTTGAACCCCTGCCGCTCTACCTCTTAACATTTCGGATACGTTTGTTGTGGGTACATTGGTGGCTTCCTCTACTTCAACACTGGCCACAGATCCGATTACATTACTTTTCTTTTGGGTACCATATCCCACAACAACTACTTCGTCGAGGGCTTGGGTGTCTTCATTCAATACAATGTTGATTTCCTCCTGGGTCCCGACAGGAACCTCCTGGGTCACAAAACCAATGTAGCTGAAAATTAAGATATCTTCATTGGAAACATCGTCAATGGTAAATTCACCATCAAAATCGGTGACAACCCCATTGGTTGTTCCCTTAACAAGTACGTTAACACCCGGCATGGGCCCAATATTATCAGAAACGGTGCCGGTAACAGTTTTTGTTTGTGAATATCCATAAGCAGTACATAAAAGTACCATTAAGGTTAAAATGCCATATCTCATTTTTGAGTGAATTTAATTTGAGTTAAAGGTATATGGCTTAACGTCTTGTTAACAAATGATGTACCTCTATAAAAAACCTACATTGTTAATTTGAAAGGGGTAAAATTGATTTTTTATCACTCAAACCCTGTAAAATATGAGGATTTTAAAATATTTAGCGTTTTTGCAATCATCCTGAACAATACGGTAAAACGGAACAAAGTGAGGATATGTAGAGTTATTGTAGAGGTGATTTTAAGGTTTGTAGAGCAATGATGTGCAAAAGTAGAGCTTATTAAAAGTTTAAAATGTAATCTATAAGGTTGTCGTGGTGTGGTAGGTTAAACTTTTTACGGAGCCTATAACGTTTCATTTCCACACTTTTTACAGAAATGTTAAGCAATGGTGCAATTTCTTTGGAGGAAAGATTTAACCTTAAATAAGCGCACAGGCGAAGATCGTTGTTGGTAAGGCTGTCGTGTTTTGTTTTTATTCTTTTTAAAAAGTCTTTGTCGGCATTATTGAATGCGTCTTCGAAAAATTTCCAATCGTCTTCGCTGTTAATGTTCCTATCTATTTCCTTGATTACGTATTTTATGTTCTTATCCTTGCTGGGAACTTCCCTGAGTTGCGCTTTTAGGGCAGAGAGGAATTTATTTTTCTTTACCAGGCTCATCGTGGAAATGGCCAACTCGCGGTTTTTACTGTCAATTTCGTTTTGGAGTTTTTCCGTCTGTATTTTGGCAATTCGTTCTTTTTCTTCCAGTTCCCTCCGCTCCAATTCTTTTTTATTCCTTTTTATGAGGGACTCTTGTTTTTTTTGATAATAGTTGTTGTAAAGTCTGTGTACAAGTACAAACAGCAATGCAATGGACAACATATAAAGGATAAGTGCAAGATTGGAAAGGTACCATGGCCGGGATATGCTAAAACTGTACGAAGAGGTATTCTCGCTCATGGTACTGCCTATCATGGCCCTTACAGTAAAGGTATAATCACCAAAAGACAGGTTTTTAAATGTGGCATCTGTATTTTCGGACCATTCGCTCCAATCATCGTATACGTTGTCCATCTTATACTGGTACTTTACCTCGGTATATTTATCGAATTCCGGTACGCTAAATTCCAACCTAACGTTGTTGTTGGAGTATTTAAAAGTACCTGTTGTGTCAATAGATGCCTTGGAGGATACTTCTTGGTAATCCCCATAATAAACCGAATTGATGTGCACTTGCTGGTTCGTGGGCTCCACTCTGGTAAGGTCCAAGGACACGTAGCCGTTGGAACTTCCTATCAAGTATGTGTAATCGGATATTTTTGAAATATTTTCAAAACCTGAAACTCCCAAATTGGCCCTAATGTCCTTGGGTATGGAAATATGGGAGGCACTCAGTTTGTTGCTAAGTGTACTTTGGGTAACGTACTGGATGCCATCGTTGGTAAAGAACCACAACCGTTGTTCCGAACTTTCAGGAATTATGATGCTGACCTGTCCATCATTTTCATCTAAAATCAACTGGGTCAAAGTACTGTCCAGGACGATGTTGTTTTCGCCATCAATATTATAGATTCCTGTATTGGTCTTGTAATAGAGTTTATCCTGAAAACTGAAAATATTGGAACTGTGGCCGATTCGCTCCTTATTGGTAACTTGTTTAACTTCTCTCAGGTTTGGCTCCAACTCAATAAAATATAGCCCTTTTTTTTCGTGGTCCACGACTACCTCAAGCGAATCCATTTCAAAAAAACGACTGGAAATTGTATAACCATCAATGGTATTTCGGAATCTCCATGAGCCTTGCACCTTTTCGAGTATACTCAACCCATTGTAATTTCCTTGAAGAAGTAAGTTTTTACGATTTTGAATAGGTTTTACGCCCCAAGTGCCCGGAAAATCAGAAATAAGTTCAGCCAAGTTATTTTCCACAACGAACGTACCATTATTGTGTCCACAAAAAATAGTGGAATCCACAAGCTGAATGTTCCACACTTGGCCTTCCGTGCCATCGATTATGCGAAAAGCATCCTCAGAACCGGTTTTGCGGTAGAACAGACCTTGGTTGGTGCCCAAATACAAGTACCCTTTATGGCTTAAGGCCGCATAAACCAAACCTAGGTTCCCAAGTTTGTCCACGTACTCGTTAAAGGGAGAGTAGAGGTTTACGACACTAATACCATTGTCCAACCCCAACCACAAATTATTTTCCGAATCCTCAAAAAGCGTTAATACCGTATTGTTGTTTAGCCCTTTTTCTTGGTCAATGTTCCGGATGATGGTCTGTCCGTTTGGCGAAAGATGATAAAAACCATTGGAAATGCTGCCCAGCACAAAAGAACCATCCTTAAGTTGAATACTGCTGTAGAGTTTTACATTGATGGAATCCATAGCTGTTTTCCACGGTATGATGGCTTCAGAGTTATATTTATAAAAACGGGAACCTTCGGTAATTACCAAAAGATCATTGCCCATCGTGTAGAGCCCAATAATGGGTTGGTCCATAAAAACTTGGTTGTGACTTACCAATTTGGGCTTCCCATTTTGAATGGTAAACAGCCCTTTCCGGGCTATTTGGAAATAAACATCACCGTTTACAATGCTAAGGTTCGCTTTTTCCGAATTTGCATTTATAACTTTAAAAGTATCCTCTGCACTGTCATAAATATAGATTCTATCCAAGGATTGAAAAAGAATCCATTGGTCCACGACCAAAATATCCCAGAACTCTTCGTCTTCGGCCATGGGTATTTCCATTTTTTGGGATAATGAGGTGTACGTCAGTTCGCCGTTTGCCTTTTTTGTCCAAAAGCCGAATTCACGGTAGGAGCCGGTATAGATTTTATCCCCAACTGCCTTTACCGACCTAATTATGGGGGAGGTTGGCAGTTTATATTGATGCCATTTGCTCCCATCAAACTCCATAAGACTGGTGTGGTTGGCCACGTAGATGTTTTTTGAAGGGGATTGCGTTATTCCCCAATTCTGAAACTCCCCGCTGTATTCTTTTGGGGTATAATTTCGGATAGGCGGCAGTTCTTGACCCACCAGGGTGAAGCAAAAGAACAATAGAAAATAAAAAATGTGGGGCCTCAAACCGAACTATTTTAAATATGCATCGAAACTTATAAAGATAAAGTTAAGTATAAAACTAGACCTCTTTTTAGATGCTTAATGGTTTTGTTCCAAAGTGTTATTTCAGCAAGAACTTTTTTATCCTTTATTCTTTTTGGATAGTTTCTCCAAATAAAGGATTGCAATTCCGATACAGGCTCCAATGCAAGCCAAAATACCCCCCACAACACTGGCATAGTTAACCCCAAGACCAAAAACCATGGGCAGACCACCAAGATAGGCGCCCGAGGCATTTCCCATGTTAAATGCGCTTTGGTTCATGGAAGAGCCTAATTTTTCTGCACCCTTCGCGGCTTTTATTATTGCAATTTGGATAGGTGCTGCAATGGTAAACGTAATGACCCCAACAAAAAAGCTTAAGACAAATATGGCAATGCCATTACTGGCAAAAAGTGCGTTGAGGATCAAGATGATCGTCATGGACAGCATGCTAATGACCACCGATTTTACGGGGTTGAATGTTTCTACCATCCTTGCTCCCAAAAAATTGCCAAAAAGCATTCCCAGCCCAGCCACGATCATCACGTATCCTACGTTTGCTTCGGGCAGTTTTGTTACGGAGATCACCAACGGGGCAATGTAGCTGTACCAAGCAAAAAAACCGCCGGTTCCCACAGTGGTCAAAGCAATCAAGGCCCATAGTTTTTTGTTTTTTAAACCCGGTGATGCGCTTTTGGCGTGTTGGTCACCAACCTTTTCTTCCAAGTCCTCTTTGGGCATCCAAAAATAAAGGCTGGATATAGTGGCAATACCTGCAATGCCCACCAGCATAAACGAATAGCTCCAATGTAATTCCTGTCCAATATAGGTACCCAAAGGAACTCCTAAAATGTTGGCAATGGTCAATCCGGAAAACATAATGGCCATGGCTTGGGCCGCTTTGCCCGGTTTGGCCAAATATCCCGATACTACGGCACCTATACCAAAAAAAGCACCATGCGGCATTCCGGATAAAAACCGAAAGAGCATCATAACCCAATAGTTGCCGGAAAATGCGGATAAGGTATTGAAAACCGTAAACCACAACATCAAGAACAACAAAGTCTTTTTAGGGTTTAAGTTGTTTGTGATCCGAGCCATTACAGGGGCACCGATTACCACGCCCAAGGCGTAGATGGCGATAAAATGTCCTGCTTTAGGTATGGAAATTTCCATGGATTCAGCAATGTTGGGAAGAATTCCCATAATCACGAATTCCGTTAGGCCTATACCAAAACCGCCTATGGCAAGAGATAAAAGTGCTTTTTTGTTGGTTGATCGAGAAGTGTTGTCCAAGCTTATTTTCTTAAAGCGCAAAGGTAAGTCCTATTGCAGGAAGAAGTTGCAAGGATTTTTACTTAATTCTATTTTGAATGATCTGGGGAAGAATTAAAAACAGCCTTGAGGATTGGACTAATTCAAATACATTCAAAAAATGAAACAAATACTTTTGAAAAGATATTTTGGGTTCAAGGCTGTTATGAGGATTACTTTTTATATACGCCAAAAATACGTGGATGGATTATTTTTTGCGGAAATCCTCAACTACAAGTACCATTCCCGATTTAGTAGAACCTATTTGTTCCAAAAACAAAGTCCCGATCCATTTAGGTCGGGACTTTGTTTTTGGAACAATATGTCAAGATCAATTGATACAGGGTGACGGGTTGGGCCCAAAAGGTCCCAGTACTTCGCCATTCGGTGTTTCAATAGTGTAAACATGCTCTTCTTCGAAAGCACCGCTGGTATAGGAAATTACTAACGAGCTTGTTCCTTCTGGTACGTCCACATTGAATGTTGCTGCATCACCTCCGGTAAAAGTATAGTCGGTAGTTACGCCATCAATTTCAAAAGTAACAAAGGCACCGTCCCATCCATCGCCATAAAGGTCCTGCATATCGATTACCCAAGTCCCGGGAACCGTGGTTCCGGAAATTGGGGAACATTTGACCAGTACTATAAAATTAAAGGCCTGTAACTGTTCTGGCTGTCCGGTTACGGTGGCACTATAGTTTTCCGCAGTGGTTTCTGTACCATCAACTCCAGTGGATTTTCCTAAAAACCGGATAAAGTCACCTCCCGAAATATCATCAACGGTTATGCCCAGGGCACTAGCGATATCGGTATAGGGAATGGAAATATCACTTGGAAATTCCGTTATTGTTGCCAGAGGTACTGTATCGGTGGAGACTCCGCCCGATTCCAGGGTTACGCTTAAATCCCACGAAGCTACATTGTCGCTAGGGTCGTCAACGGTACCAGAAAAGGTGGAATTGGCCAAATCGCCTTTCGCAACAATGGTTTCATCCAACAAAATCCTAACATAAGGAGCTGCTGAATCTTCCAGTTCAAAAACATTGATCGGATTTTTGTCGTTGTCCTCGCAAGCTACAATTCCCAAAATTAGGAGAATAAGACCTAATATGTATTTAAAATTACTTTTCATCTGTATTGTTTTTTAGTTTTAAATCAATCAACGAATCCGTCCGGGTTGGTGTCCCAAAACACAGGAGTGCTAGGAGCGCTTTTCTGTGTAATGTTCGTATTGCTGTCCGCTGCGGTTTGCGAATACCACATAGATCTTAGGAACGGCCCCGGGTCGTTGGTGGTAAAAGCAGGAGTGAGGTTGTCCGGCTGACCGGTTCTTCTGTAGGTGTTATAAGCCTCTATTCCGTTGCACCACAATGCTATAAAGTATTGTTCTACAATAATGCGAAGCTTGTCCGTATCATCCCCGGCATCATAATTGGCCAATATTTCCGCTACATGATCGTCGATGGCCGTTGAGGTGGGTTCGTATTCCGTGCCACTTGCCAAAGATGCTCCAAAATCGACCACGGTGCCTATGGACTGTCTAATTCCTGTTTCCAAGTAGTCCCGAGCATTTCCAGTCGTGTTCAATGTCAACGCTGCTTCGGCCAACATAAAATAGGTGTAGGAGGACATTAGAATGGGTGAAATACCGGCTCCTACCAAACCTTCATTTATAGCTCCGGAACCGGATACATTTCTAAATGAGTCATCATCAAACGGTCCGCCAACAGGGTATGTACCATGCAATGTTCTAAAGGCGTCATCTGGTGGAATTCCGTCATCATCCAAGTGGTTTCTTCCCCAATATCCGCTTAAACCATTGGTTGCGGGCACTAAGCAATAGGGTTGTGAAGGATCCCACCAAGCGGGCAAGGATATTTCCGTAACACATTCTTTGGTAACAACATCGGCGCCTGAATAATCCGACTGTTGTCGGTAAAAGTAGTACCGTATTCTTGGGTCTGGGTCACTATACTGATTGGCCATCAGATCCATATAATAGTTACAGGTATAAAAATCCGAACTTGGCCCTGCGCCATCGTAGTTGGCATCAAAATAAGGATGTCTACTATCTGGGGAGGCATTGTTGGTGCCCCATTGGAACAAGAAATCATCGGAAGGATCTAAAATCAACTGGTTTCCACTGATCAACTCGTTGATGCGCGAGGTGGAAACAGATGCCCCAAACCCATCGGCACTGGCCAAACGTGTTTGCAGGTATAGCTTCAATCGCATGGTATTGGCAACTTTTTTCCATTGACTTTCGTTGCCGTCGTAAAAAAGGTCATTGGAAGGCAAAGAGGTCTCATCTTTATTCAGGTTGGCAATGGCATCGACTAAAAGTTGGTCTGCTGCTTGATAAATGGAAGCTCCTGAATCCACGGTTGGGTTTAGAATACCTTCACCGCCAGATACTGCCTCTGAATAGGGTACATCTCCGAAGAAATCCACCATGGACATCATGATATAGGCTTCTAAAATTTGCCCAATGGCAAGATGGGTGTACTGGCCAGCTTCTTCGGCCAAGGGGTTCATGGTTCTGATATCGATCAATGCCCTTGCGTAAACATTGTCCCAGACCCTATCAAAATCAGATGGGTCATAACTTTCACGATACGTTGGGCCAAACCCGTGTTGCATTCTTACCGGTTCCATTCCAAATTGACTGAGGCCGTTTTCGGCGCGCCCCTCTTCACCGGAATGGATTTGCGCGGTCATGAGTTGTATTTGATTCAGAAAGAAATCAACACTTGCCTGCGAAGGGTTTAATGCATTTGGACTCTCCACAACATCCAAGGATGTGGTCTCACAGCCCAACAAAACTGTCAGTGCAGCGATTATGAGACTTAGTATATTTGATATTTTTTTCATAATATATTTTTTGATTCTAGTTAGCTGCTTTTAAAATGATGCCCTTACGGTAAGGCCATACCTTCTGGTAGATGGCCCGGTAAAGAAATCGATTCCTTGCCCGTTGCCCACACCGGTACTGGAAGAATTGGTGTCGTAACGAACATTATCCGGGAAGTTTACCGCTTTGTACCATAGATTGGAACCAGAGAGTGTAAAGGATAAACTGCCAAAAGGAGTTTTATCCAACATTTTCTTAGGAATGGAATACCCCAATGAAGCTTCCTGGACACGGATAGTGGTGCCATCAAAAATATTTGCTTCGTTGATACCACCAGCAAAAAGGGTGTTGAATCCGAATTCTGTGGACGAAATGGCAACATTATTGGGTGTGCCGTCAGCAAAAACTCCTGGCAAAATATAATTGGATTCCCTGTGGATCGGATCATCCAGATCAACCACACCACGACCGATCAACCCTGCAGTGGTTACAGAGTAAACATCACCGCCATGACGATACTGTAAGTTGGCCGATAGGGTGAAGTTTTTGAAGGTTATTGTTGGAATCAACGCAGTGGTCCAATCTGGATTGGGATCACCTATTTCAGTAATATTGTTGTTCACCAAATAGCGACCATTTGGGCCTACAACTTTGTTGCCATTGTCATCTTTTAGAATGGTGCTTCCGAGCAAAACACCAAAGGGTCTGCCTTCCACGGCGTAGTTGGCTGCTTCGCCGGCTACGGCAAACGTCAATAGGATGTTGTTGGTGCCTTCGGCCAAATCGGTAACAATGGTTTCGTTGGCAGTAAAGTTTCCAGCTAGATTAAATCCTATTCCAGCTTCACTTTCCCTTAATAGATTAAGGTCGTAATCAATCTCGACACCTTTGGTCTCTACCTCACCAATGTTAACAAAAGTGGAACGGAAACCTGTGGAACTGTCCAAAGTACGGTTGGTAATCAGGTCGGTTGTTGATTTTTGGTACAAGCTCACATTAAAATTGAGGCTGTTGAACAACCGAGTGTCCAAACCTATTTCCAGTTCTTGAACTCTCTCTGGTGATAAATCCCTGTTCCCCAAAACATCCGAAACTGTGTTTCCTGATACTACATTGCCATTGAAATCTACAAAGGTCCTTGCGCCCAAGGTGAGGACATCCCGTGTATTAAATGGGGTAGGGAAACCTGCGGAGGAACCATAGCCCACTCTAAGTTTGGCATAGTTCAGTACGTTTCCTTGCAGTGCAGGGAATGCGGTTGTTGGAATAAAGGATAAACTGGCTCCTGGATAGAACAAGGAGTTGTTTTCCCTTTCCAATGTTGAGGACCAATCGTTTCTTCCTACCACATTGAGGTAGAGCAAATCGTTATATGAGAGGGTTGCATCTAAATAGACTCCAACTAGGTTTTCCTCAAAATTTTGATTCAAATTAGCTCCAGAGAAAGAGTTAACAGATGATGGGGTGGTAAAGTTGTAGTGTTCGAGCACTCCAAACACCAATTGTCCCTGACTTTCAATACCATCTTGTGCATAGGTATCCCTACGGCTATTGGCACCCAAAGTTGCGGTAAGGTTTACATCTTCGGAAAGACTTTTTTCAGCACTTAGAATCAAATCATGGTTCCAAATGGAGTTCCTTACTGATGTTGTCCTTAAAATACCCAAGGTTGGCCCATCTACTCCACCTTTGTTTTGTCCATAGGAGTTTAACTCGGTGTAGGTATCCAAACCAACACGATAGGTGAGGTTCATCCAATCGTTGATGGCGTAGCTCATGGAAACATTTCCTGTAAAACGGTCGGTTTCCTGAGAGGTTTTTGAGTTGGCCACGGTCCAATATGGGTTTTGGATATCGTTTCCTGAACGATAGTATAAACTTCTGCCATCTGCTGCTTGGAACGGAATGTTGGTTAAATCGACACTCCTTGGGGTATAAAGCACATCCCCAAAAATGGCAGAACCGTTAAAGGCGGCCCCACTACCGGTACTTACTGCATTTGGAGGTGATTTATATCCTGTCCTTGCAAAATTGAACACACCCGAAACGGTAAAGTTGTTGGACAAAGTAGCATTACCTCCCAAACTAAAGTTGTTGCGCAATAATCTGTTCCCGGGAGTAACCCCAATATCTTCCGTGCGGCCATAATTGGCATTAAAGTTTACTTTTTCCGAACCACCGCGAACATTAACGGATGTACTGTACACATAACCGGTCCTGAAGAATTCCTCGACGCCATTATAGGGTTTATAAGGATATTCGTCGTCCAAAAGGTCTTCGTAACCTGCAATCAGAGTCGGGTCGGCAATATAGTTGAATGGATGTCGGGTAAGTGCTACACCATTGGGTCCCGTACGAATATATTGTGCTGCCGTGGCTATGCCATCATCATCTGTACGATCAAAACGTGGTCCCCAGTTACTGAAGAAAAATCCGAAACCTTGATGAAACCCACTTCCGTAGTTATCTTGGAATTTTGGGAGTACTGCATTCGACATAAATACCGACTGTGTAACGGAAACTTCGGTTTTTGAGGGGGTGTCACCCGTGGCGGCACCTTTGGTGGTAATTAAAATCACACCATTTCTACCTCGGTTACCGTACAATACGGTTGCACTCAACCCTTTTAATACACTTACACTTTCTATATTGTTAGGATCAAGATCCAAAAATCGACTGGATTCGGTGTTTCCATCCAAAAAGTTGGTCTGTGTGTTGGTGCCAGAATCAAAAGGGATGCCGTCCACAATAAACAACGGTTGGTTGGATTGTGTTGCTGAGGAATATCCACGGATAATAATGTTGGTGCCTGAACCGGACATTCCATTATTGGATGTAATGTTGACCCCGGCGACTTTTCCGTTCAATACACGGGCAACGTCGGCCTCCGGTCTGGATTCCACTTTGTCGGATTCCACAGTGGTTACGGAGTATCCTAGGGATCGTTTCTCTCGAACAATACCTTGAGCGGTTACCACTACTTCTTCAAGTTGGGATGCATCTTCGGCCATTTGTACGTTAATGGTATTCCCTGTGCCAATACTTCTTTCTTGCGTTCTTTGTCCCAAATAGGAGAATACAAGAATATCTCCTTCACTGGCTTCAATAGCATAATTGCCATCAAAATCGGACTGTGTGCCTCGAACGGTTCCCTTAACAACAATGTTAACACCAGGCAAGGGTACCCCTTCTTGGTCGGTGACCGTTCCGGTGACCGTTTTTTCTTGAGCATGGGCAAATGCTATCGATAGACATATGGCCACCAGTGCTCCAAACAGTTTCTTTACTTTCATACGAATAAAGTTTTGTTAGTAATTTGAAATGAGTTAGAGCAACTGAGAAAGGAGGACGGCGCTAGGAAAATGATAGCTAATTCAAATAATACTTCTGGGAAGTGAACAAAACTTAATGGATTTTGTCTTTTTAAGAAGCAGAGCCTCTCACCGCCCTACCTTTACAATTGCATAACAAATCAACTTATAAGTGTCGTGGAGCAGGTACTTTTTAAACGGCAAGAACCTGAAAAACAAGGGTGCCCATGGGGAAGTACCGTTTTTAACACATAAAAATGGATTTGATAACAATTTGATAATGGGATGTGAAAAAACCTCTTGGATTTCCAAGAGGTTTTTGCGAATAACTCTGAACGATTTAATGGGTTCTGCTACGCCATCTGCATGTTGTTTTGATTGAAATCCACAGTAGCGGCAACAGATCTGTAATCGTTGGGGCTGAGCCCTGTTACTTTTTTAAAGGCACCGTAAAAGCTGTTCTTGCTGTTAAAACCTACTTCGTACATAACGGCCTTTACACTTAAAGTGGGGTCCGATACCAGAAGATGTTTTGCCTCCTTTATTCTGTATTCGTTCAAAAAGGAATAAAAGTTTTTGGAGAAGTACGTATTGATTACTTGGGACACCTTGTACCTATTGTCTTGAATGTGTTCCGAAAGTTCGTCAAGACAAATGGTGTTGTTCCGGTAAATCCTGTCCTCCTCAAAGGCCTTTTTAATTTTCCCTCGAATAGCAAGGGCTTCTTCTTCCGTAAGTCCGGATTTCTTGTACTTTTCATGACTGTTTAATGGGTCGGAGGTCAGTTCCTTCTGCCCAATGTACTTAAAAACGAGTTGCTTTAGTAGTCGTTTCATAGGATTGATGATTTTTGATTGATGACCACTAGTTAGCAATAAAACCCCTGTTTTTAGGTGTTCCCGATAAGAGTTTACCCCTGTTTTAAGTGATTGAGGTATTCGCTGGGAGTAAGATGGGTATCTTTTTTAAAAGCTTTGTTGAAGGATACCTTATTGTTGTAACCCACCTCGTAGGCGATGTCTATAATATTGAGTTCATTTTCTTTTTCAAGGAGTTCTTTGGCTTCTTGTATACGGTAAGAATTTACAAACTCCCTAAAGCTCATTTTAAAATGTTCGTTGATCAGTTGCGAGGCATTGTGTCGGGTAGTATCGAGTTTTTCGGCCACCATGTCAAGATTGATGTCATTTTTGCGGTATAGCTTATCTTTTAGAAATAGGTCGTTCAGGTTCTTTTTGAGCTCTTGTGAAAGACTGTCCGTTAAACCGGATTTTACATATTTTGGGAAAAGCCTGTTGGTGTAGGCGTATAAACCGCTAAATACGTCGGGCTGTACATTAGCGGCATATCCAACATACAGGACCATGGTGCTCATCAAAACAATGGGAGCATGATAGAATAGACCACTATTTACCCCTACATTAATATATATACCATAAATCATATAAACCATTACATAACTTATATGTATAAGATAGATGTTTTTTTGCCAGGTTCTGGTTTTTTTGCTCAAGCCTATTTTGTTCTTGACCAATATTAGATGGACCAAAAAAGCATATAAGCCTAGCGAAATTGCTTTAAGGGTCACCATCAAAAATAATTTAGTGGAATCCCCTGGATTTAAACCTTCTTGCAACCTTTGCAGCATTTGGTTCACTTTTTCTGATCCTGAAAAACCATAAACCGTAAAAATTAGATAGATGGTTAAAACCAAGGTGGGTAAAAAATGCAATATGTCGCTTTTGTTTAGGTCGGTTGATTTTGTAACTCGTTTAAAATAAAGAAAGAGCAGAGGTCCATATAGGAAGGAAGACCAAGTTGACATGAGGTAGGTGTGTGGAAACTCGAACACATAATTGGTCTGGTTTATGCATATATTTAAAATGAATAGTGAATGAATAAAGACAAAAGTGGCAATTAGAATTCTGGCTTGTTTGTCAATTTTTTTGTTAATCAATAAAACAAAGGTGACGTAAAATCCAATTAGGGAAACAAAAAAGTAAAAAATTGACCAACCTGTGAACTTTGGTAATACGGTTCCAGATAGTTTCGCAAAATTTTCTTCGTCTCGAATACTATCAAAATCTTCGTGTAAAAGAAAGGTAGGTTGAAAATCTATTTTAAAATAATCGTAGATGTATGAAATGGACTCATCGGGGTTCCCCAATGCCGCCTGACTAAGCGCTAGCTTTTTTAAAACATGGACTCTTTGTTGTTTATCATTTAGCCCAAGGTTTTTTTGATAAAGAGGAATTGCTTCCTTGTACCTGTGAATATTAAAATAGTAGTCTGCCCAATCCAGGGAATCTTTAAGTGTTTCGGCAGTAGGTGTGGGAAAACTGACATAACCGCTAGTTGTGGTAACGCCATAGGCAAACGCATGGTTTAGCCATAGAAACAGTAAGACAATATAGTTGGTAGATTGTCTCATTTTTGATTGATGATGAATTAGGCATTAACAATTTATGAAAATAAGCTGTTAAAATTGTTAAGAAACTATTAAAGCAGGTAAACCCCGATAAAAGTTTACCCCCTAGAAAGCTATATAAACTGAGGGACTGAGGTGAGAATACAAAAAAAGCCGAGAAAATCTTCTCGGCTTTTTTACTTCTAGTAGCGGGGACTGTACTAACACCTTGAACCTTTGGAAACTTCTATAAACTAATTATTTATATTAAATATCAGTTTATCAGTAAATTAAATAAAATTTTATTTCTATTTGTTTCGTTGTATTTCTATGATTTTCGTAGATTTCGGGAAAATATCGGGATAAATGGCCAATGTGAAATTAATAGTAAAAAGTACTAAAAACCCATCCGAAATATATGTAAGATTCTACAGGGGCAAAGAATTGGATATAACTTCTAAATCAGGTTTTTTAATCAACCCTAAGTTTTGGCATAAAAAAGGTTATGTGAAAAATATGGTTGACAGCCAATCCTCTCGTTTCTTAAATGAGAAGCTACCGAGATTAAAGGAGCATATCATCAATACGTTTAACGAATCTTATAATCAAGGTAAGATAATTAATAAAAAGTGGTTGGATTCAACTGTTATGAGTTTTCACTCTCAGCCTTTAAAAGATGAGGAGAATGAAAAATTTTACTTTACGCCCTTTTTTGAAGTTTTTGTGGATGACAAAGAGAATGAGGTAAGTATAAAAACTGGGAAAAAGTTGTCAGATAGAACAATAAAAAAGTACAAAGGAACTCTGAATGTTGTTAAAGCATTCGAATCTGAGAGGGACGTTAATTTAAGGTGGCGTGAGTTAGACAGTGAATTTCATAAGTCTTTTTTGGATTACATGACCAATGATTTACTATACAATAGAACCAATGCAAGTAAGCACCTTTCAATTATTAATCAGGTATGCTCCTATGCGAAATCAAAAGGGATTGAACTCAATCCGTATGCAGCCAATAATAAGTTTTCCTTGCCTAGGGATAAAACTTATGACCCTTATTTGAACATTCAGGAAATAAAGAACATTAGTTCATTGGATTTCTCAGATAACCCAAGATTAGATAATGCACGTGATTGGTTGTTAATTGGTGTTTGGACAGGTCTTAGAATATCAGATATTTTAGAGTTGAATAGTTTGCAAATCCAAACTGGAAGATTTCAAATCATGACCGAAAAGGTTAGTGATAAGGTAGTTATTCCTATTCACCCAGATGTCCAAACCATACTTGACAAAAGAGGCGGCAATTTTCCAAAAAAGATTAGTGACCAAAAGTTTAATGATTATATAAAAGAGATAGGTGAGTTGGCAGGTTTGACAGAAAGTATCCTTGGAGGCAAAAAAGTCAAAGTGACCTTGCCCAATGGAGAAGGACTATCTCATAAAGTGTGTAAATAGAAAATTAGCGGGGGCATGCCCCCGCTAATTTTTTTGTCTAATTTTAAATATTTGCACATTATGAAGAAAGAAGAATTGTTCAACGACGATTTCCTGAAGCAGTTCAAATCGGGAGACGAGCTCAACGGTTTTCTCAAGGAACTCCAGAAACGCGGCATCGAGAAGATGCTGGAAGGGGAACTGGACGGCCATCTGGATTACGAAAGGCACCAGAGGTCCAAGGACGGCAACTCCCGTAACGGGCACTCCAAAAAGAAGGTGCGTACCTCCTTCGGGGAGTCCGAGATATCCGTCCCCAGGGACAGGGATGCCAGTTTCAACCCCATGGTCGTCCCCAAGCGGGGCAACATGGTGGACGGCATCGAAAATGTCATCGTATCGCTATATGCCAAGGGGATGAGCAACAGCGATATCGAGGAGCAGATACGCGAGGTCTATAATTTTGACATCTCCACTTCCACCATATCTAGGATAACCGAAAAGGTGGCGGAGGACATCGTTGCCTGGCAGAACCGACCCTTGGAGCCGGTCTATCTTATCGTATGGATGGACGGGATCGTCTTCAAGGTCAGGGAATCCTCCAAGGTGATCAACAAGACCGTGTACGTGGCCGTGGGCCTGCGCAGGGACGGAAAAAAGGAAGTGCTCGGCCTTTGGCTGGGCAAGAACGAATCGGCGGCCTTCTGGATGTCGGTGCTCACCGATATCAAGGCCCGTGGCACCGAGGACATCCTGATCACTGCCACCGACAACCTGAACGGATTTACCGATACCATCAGGAACGTCTTCCCCGAGTCCAGAACCCAGATATGCGTGGTGCACCAGATACGCAATGCCTGCCGCTACGTGGTATGGAAGGACAAAAAAGCGTTCACCGCCGACATGAAGGGCATCTACAACGCACCCAACGAGAAGGCCGCAAGGGCCGCTCTGGAGGACTTCGCCCAAAAATGGGAGGGCAAGTACTCCTATGCCATAAGGAGCTGGAGGGACAACTGGGACGAACTCACCGTGTTCTTCGAGTTCCCCCTCGAGATACGAAAGATCATCTATACCACCAACCTTATAGAGAACCTGAACGGGAAGATCAGGAAGTACACCAAGAACAAGCTTTCCTTCCCCACCGACGATGCGGTGATGAAATCCGTATATTTGGCAACAAGGGAGGCCACCAAGAAATGGTCCATGCCCATCAGGAACTGGGGCATAATTTTAAACCAGTTCCTTACGATCTATCGTTAGTTTGTATTCTATAAAAATAAAGACAAGAAAAGAGAATGAATCGTGAAGTGTTACCTTGGCAAAAAAAGC